>CAZITQ010000074.1:0-38419 GCA_964542165.1 uncultured Rickettsiales bacterium | reverse complement strand
GATGACGACTCCACCGGCGACGACGACTCCACCGGGGACGACGACGCGACCGGGGACGACGACACCACCGGGGACGACGATTCGACGGGAGACGACGACGCCACGGGGGATGACGATTCGACGGGAGACGACGACAGCACCGGAGACGACGACACCGCCCCTCCACCCCTGAACGTGGCCCTGGTGGACACCGGCAGCTCGGGTGTGGACGAGATCGACGACATCCTCACCCTCGAGGGCCACCTGGTCGACCGGATGGACATCGCCGACGTACCGGCCCAGCTCGGCCCCGTCCACGCACTGGTCGTCTACCCGGGGAGCTCCGACGGCGTGCTCGCGGTCCTCTCCCAGCCGACGCTCGTCACCGCGATCCGGGACTTCGTCTGGGCGGGCGGGGGGTACATCGGCATCTGCGGCGGCTCCATCGCTGGCGCCAGCGATCTGATCTACGACGGCTACTACCTGCCCAATGCGATGATCGGGCTGCTGGACGTGGAGGCCACCTGGTACCAGGACTGGACCGCGTACATCGGCAACATGGTCCAGCTCCAGTTCCAGGTCTCGGCCCAGCACGACATCCTCGCGGGACTCCAGGTGGGGGACCCCATGGGCGGCGACTACGCGGGAGGTCCGGCCCTGGAGAGCCTGAGCGAAGACGTCCTGCTGCGCTACGACCAGAACCTGAATCCCGCCCTCGCGGGTCACGCCGTCAGCGGGATGGGGGCCCTGGTCACCGGACAGCACGGCGCGGGCCGGGTGGTCCTCAGCGCGATCCACCCCGAGTACAACGACGCGCCGCTGTTCCTGTCGTACGTGGAGTGGGTCACCCCCTGACCGGCGGACGATTCCTCAGGCCACGGGCAGCTGCGCCCAGAGCTTGAACACCTTCAACCCGATCACCCCCAGGTAGAGCGCGAAGGCCGTCAGGCCCAGGACCCCGCCCGGAAATCCCCTCGCGACCTGGTTGAGCAAGAACAGGTCGTAGTGCCGCGGCACCTGGGCCAGGACGCCGCGCCCGAACCGATCGGACTCCCCGAGCAACGCCCTCAGCGTGGCGTAGACGGGCTGCTGGCCCGCCTTGCCCAGGACGTCCAGGAGCCGATCGCAGCTCTCGACGGTCCGCCGCTCCAGCCGTTCGGAGTCCTCCCGCACCCGCTCCTGAAGATCGGATTCGAACGCCTGGAGGCGTTCCCTGACCATACGTCGAACCACCTCGCTGTACGCCCCACCACTCACGCACAGCACGGCGAGGATCTCGAGGCAGAGCCGGATCCCGTCCAGCCAGACGGCCACCTCCGCGCCCAGCTCGATGGGTCCCCCCCAGACCGAACGGACCACGAAGGTCCCCACCGGCGGGAGCGTGCAGGCCAGGACCGCCACCAGCAGCAGCGGGACCGCGACGGTCAACCAGCGGCGGGTCGGGGCCGCGCGGTGACTCCTGGCCGGCGCCAGCACCCAGCGCAGGAAGAGGTTCGTCTGCCCCCGGACCGCTCGCTTCATGCCCGTGGTGGCCCCTTCGGCGAGCCCGGGCACGACCGAATCCAGCACACGGAACAGCTCCGCGCCCTCCTCGGGGTTCTCGGCAGGTCTCTTCTCGTCGTCGGTCATCGATGGCTCCTCGGCTCCGACCAGCATATCTCCCGCGGCGCGCCCTGATGCACCGGCGGTCGAGGAGGTGTAACGCCGTTTCGCTGGGCGTTTCACCTCGGGGGGGTCCGCACACGCCTCCGCGCGCCCCGGGTTTCGCGTTCCGTGGGGAGACGTCCATCAGACAGGAGAAACATCGACCTCCGCAAAGCCCTTCTGGCACGCCCGTTGCTCTCCTCCCGGACCGTTCGCGGCAACGGTTGGCCGCGGAGGCAATCCAACCCACTGGAGGCGATCATGACCCGTTCCATCTTCACCGCGTGCTGCGCCCTGCTCACCCTCGGCTGCCTGTCCGGCTGCCTGGTGATCGAGATCCCCGCCCCCGACGACGAGGACACCGACGACACCGACCGCGCCGACCTCCCCTTCTCCCTCGATGAGGACGACGAGTATCCGAGCCGCGACGACGGTCTGGACGACCTGGACGAGCTGTTCGACGCCTGGGACGACGGCGACGACGACGGGATCGACGACCTCTTCGTGGGGGTCCCGACCCAGGAGGAGCGCGCCGACGAGCGCCTCGACATCCGCGAGGACGCGGACCTCTCGGGCGACTACCTGCTGGTGGACCACGAGGCAGTGTTCTTCGACGAGTAGGCCCGGTCTCCCCGACCTCCCCCTCAGCTCATCCCGACGGCGGCCACTCGGCCACGAGCTCCTCGGTGTCCTCGATGAGCTCGTTCCCCGACCCGTTCCAGTTCTCCCCGTACTCGACGTAGGTCCCGCTCACCTGTCCCGGCACGAAGAAGATCCGCATGTGGGAGACGATCTCCTCCCACTCGTCGTGATCGAGCACGAAGGTCCCGTCGCCGTCCGGGGAGTTGACGGTCCCGTAGGGCGGTGCACTCATGGAGCCCTCGTCGACGACGTTGGAGACCACCGAGTGGCGCAGGGCCAGGTCGAGCCGCTGATCGGCGGTCTGGATCTCCGCGTCGACACCGACCACGAGCCAGGAGACGCAATGGTCCAGCTCGCCCTCGGGGGCCACGTCGGCGCCGAAGGGGACCTTCTCCAGCACGTGGGCCTCGCCGTAGGACTGGATGTCCACGCCAATCTCGGAGGTCGTGTCGTCCCACCAGGCGATGTCCTCGACGTACGATCCCTCCAGGTTCGCCATCAGATCGGCCCCCGAGAATCCGATGTCCGGGTGGACCTCGTCCAGGCCCAGCTCCACCTCGGTGGTGTCGCACCCCCAGGAGTCTTCTTCGTTGGTGTCGTCGTCCCCGGCCTCGCTGCCGGGGCAGCTGGCGACCACTGCGAGGACACACGAGAACGAGAGCGTCGAGATCAGCCTGCACATGGTCCACTCCCTCCGGTCGCCCCAGCATATCGAACGGACCGCCACGGGTGACGGGTCGACCGCTGCACGGGCTCGGGGAGACCCGGCTGTAACGCTCCCCCCTCCCCACGGGTCTTTGCCTTGGAGGTCATCACATGACAGGCACGGGAATCGGGGGGAGATGGGTGTCCGCCGGTCCGCCGTGGGCCGCGCTGCTGGCCGCCCTCTTGCTGCTCGCTGCCGGGTGCGCGGACGATCCGGACGACGACGACATCGCCGGGGACGACGACACCGACGGAGACGACGACACCGGCGGAGACGACGACAGCTACGAGGGCCCCTGGGAGGATCCCATCGAGGTCCTGGACACCTACGAGGGGGGCAATTTCTCCGAGCTCCTCGAGGTCCGGACCTGGGGTGATCGGATCGTCTTTTGCAGCGGTGTGCAAGGTCTGCAGGTCTACGACGCCGCCGACCCGGCGGACCTGGTGTTCCTGGACAGGATCAGCTTCAGCCTCGGCGACGCGTTCTACCCCCGCTGCCAGCATCTGGCGGTGGACGCCGAGGGGGAGCGGATCTACGTGGGCAGTCACGCCGACCAGATCCAGCCCGAATCCTTCATCGCGGTGATCGACGCGTCGAACCCCGAGCAGCTCGTCGAGCTCCAGGCCCAGGAGCGCTCGGAGAACGTGGAGGGGCTGGCGGTGGCTGGCGATCTGCTGCTGGTGGCCGTCCACGACGAGGGCCTGCTGATCTTCGATCGGGGTGAGGGTGGCGCGCTGGTCGAGCGGGCGCGCGTCGACGGGTTGTACAACGCCTGGAGCGTGGCCGTCTCCGGTGATCTGGCCTACGTACCTTCGGCGGAGGGCATCCTGTCGGTGGTGGACATCTCCGACCCGGACGCCGCCTTCGTCGCCGGCTCCCTGGCGATCGGGGGAGCCGCCAAGGAGGTCGCCCTGGACGGGGACCGGGCTGTGGTGGCCCTGGGTGCCACCGGGGTCGCCCTGGTGTCCCTGGCCGAGCCCACCGAGCCGGTGTTGATCGAGATCGAGAACACCCCGGGCAGCGCCCTCTCGGTGGCCATCGGCGCCGACGCCGTCTACGTGTCCGACTGGAACGACGTCCGGGTCTTCGACTGGACCGACCGGGACGACCTGGTCCCCGTCGGGCACGAGCCTCTGGATCCCTCCAACGCCTCCACGTCCGCCGAGAGCCGGACGCTGGGGATCGCCGGCCGCGACGACATCCTCTTCTCGTCCAACTGGACCGAGATGGTGTCGTACCGCTACCACGCGGACCGGCTGGCCCCGGACCTCGTGATCTCGCCCCAGTCCCTGTGGATGGCCGACGCCGGACCGGGCGAACCCGCGTCCGCGTCGATGCTGCTGGCCAACCACGGTACCCGGCCGCTGGCGGTCCAGGGGGTCGAGGGGAGCCAGGGCATCACCGTGGGCTGGACCCCCGAGGTGGTCGAGGCCGGCCAGCAGGGGGCCATCAGCATCGTGCTCGAGCCCGACGACGACAGCACCTACCTGGGGAGTGTCGAGGTCCGCAGCGACGATCCCGACCAGTCCACCTTCTCGGTCCTGGTGCGGGCCAACGGCGGCGGCCTGGGCGTGGGCGATCCCGTGGGCGACATGTCCTTCGTGGCCCTGGACGGCGGGGTGATCCACCTGGCCGACCTCGCCGGCAGCGTGGTGCTGCTGGACTACTTCGCCACCTTCTGACCGGTCTGCAATCTGGAGTTTCCAGATCTCGAGGTGTTGTTCGGCGAATACGGGGATCTCGGGTTCGTGCCCGTCGGGATCGCCACCGGCGGTCTCGGAGGTGGCGAGACCGAGGAGACCCTCCAGGCCTTCATCGAGCAGACCGGGGTGACCTTCGACATCGCCTGGGACAGCTCGACGTACAACGACTACGACTGGCCTCCCGCCCTCTCGCCCTACCCCCGACAGGCGCTGGTGGGACGCGACGGGACGCTACGCTACGTCGCCGCCGAGCACCAGGGAGGGGCCCTGGAGGCCGCGCTGGTCGAGGCACTGGCCGAGGGGGGCTGAGGAACGCCGTGGCCACGAGAGACCGGGTCCTGCTGTTGCTGCTGGCGCTGTTCGCCGCATCGTCCGGCGCACGTCCGGCCGAAGGGGCAGACGACCCCTCGCCCTGGCCCGACGCCATCGAGGTCCTCGGCCGCTACGACGGACCGGCGTTCGCCGAGCTCCTGGAGGTACGAACCTGGGGCGACCGGGTGGCCTTCTGCTCAGGGGTCCAGGGCCTGAACCTCTACGACGCCGCCGATCCTGCGGACATGCGGCTGCTGGATCGAACCGGGTTCAGCCGGGGCAATCGGATGCTCCCCCGCTGCCAGCACGTGGTCGTCGACGAGGGATCCCACCGGCTGTACGTGAGTCACCACGGGGACATGATCCAGCGTCGGTCGTTCCTGGCGGTGATCGATGCCAGCAACCCCCGCCGGCTCAGGGAGATCGGCCTCGTCGAGCGGGAGGAGAGCGTGGAGGGGCTCGCGCTGCACGGCGACCTGCTGCTGGTGGCCGCCCACGGAGCGGGCTTGCTGGTGTTCCGCAGGGGGGCGGGGGGCGAGCTGACCGAGGTGGGACGCGCGGGCGGCCTGGGCAACGCCTGGGCCGTGGCGGCGGCGGGTGACCACGCGTACCTGACCGACAACGGAGGAGCCCTGTTCACCCTGGATCTCAGTCGACCCGACGCCCCGGAGGTGGTCGGGCGGCTCGAGCTCCCGGGCTCCCCCCGGGACATCGAGATCGAGCCCGACGCCGGGCGGGGGTACGTGGCCCTGGGATCGGCGGGGATCGCCCGCCTGGACCTCGGAGATCCACGCTCGCCGAGGCTGCTGGAGGTGCTGGACACGCCGGGCACAGCCGTGGACGTGGCGTCGGGATCCGGGACCCTCTTCGTGGCCGACTGGACCGACGTTCGCGCCATCGACCTGCGCGACCCGGACCGGATGGCCGCCGGCGCCCGGGAACCCCTCCCCGCCGAACCCGGACTGGAGGTGCGGACTCTGGGCGTTGCCGTGCGCGGATCGACGGTGTTCTCGGCGGGGTGGCGGGGCCTGATCGCCTACCGACACCACCCGGATCGCTCCGCCCCCGACCTGGTGGTGTCCCCCCCGGACCTCCACCCCTCGTCCGTGACGGACGGCGCCCCGGTCGAGGCCTTCGCCACCCTGACGAACGAGGGGCGACAAACGCTGCGACTGCTCGGGGTCCTGGGGGCCCCGGGGATCACCGCCGATCCGCTGCCCGACTCGCTGGCCCCCGGAGACCGGGCCACCCTGCGGGTGGAGATCGAAGGGAACCGGCGCCGCCCGCTCACGGGCCAGGTCGAGATCCTGAGCGACGACCCCGATCAGCCCCGCCTGGCCCTTCGCGTTCGCGCCCGGGGCGCGGGCACCGGTGTGGGCGATCCCTGGCCCCAACGGACCCTCGCCGACCGCAGCGGGACGCAGGTCGCCGTGGGGGGGGCCTCCGACGGACCCACCCTGCTGGCCTACTTCGCCACCTTCTGACCGGTCTGCAATCTGGAGTATCCGGATCTGGACGTGCTGCACCGCCGCTACGGGGACCGGGGTCTGACGGTCTACGGCGTCGCCAGCCGGTTGTTCTTCGGTGGCGAGACCGACGAGACCCTCGACGCCTTCGAGGATCAGACCCAGGTGGGCTTTCCCATCCTGTGGGACAGCGGCACCTACGGCGATCACGACTGGCCGCCCGCCACCTCCCCCTTCCCGCGCCAGGTGTTGATAGGCTCGGATGGGCGGGTGCGGTACATGGCGTCCGAACACCGCCAGGGGGCGCTGGAGGACGCGATCCAGAGGGCCCTGGAGGACGAGGAGCCCTGACACCCGGCGGAGAGGAGCCGACGTGGCCGAGCTCGTGGGCGCCGTCGAGGCGGGCGGGACCAAGGTCGTGTGCGCGGTGGGGACCGGGCCCGGGGACCTGCGGGACGAGATCCGGCTTCCCACCACCCACCCCGACGAGACCCTGGGGCGGGTCCTGTCCTATTTCCACGAACAGATCGGCCGACACGGCCCCCTGGCCGCCATCGGGGTCGGTTGCTTCGGCCCGGTGGACCTGGACCCGGGCTCGGAGACGTACGGCCACGTCACCGCCACCCCCAAGCCCGGGTGGTCCGGCGCCGACGTGATCGGGCCGATATCCCGCGGACTTGGCGTCCCGGTGGCCTTCGAGACCGACGTCAACGCCGCCGCCGTCGCGGAGGGGCGCTGGGGGGCCGCCCGGGGGCTGGACACCTTCGTCTACCTCACGGTGGGCACCGGGATCGGCGGCGGAGCGGTCCTCGACGGCAGACCTCTCCACGGCCTGGTCCATCCCGAGATGGGGCACCTCCGGGTCCGCAGGGATCCGGCCCGGGATCCCTACGCCGGCCATTGCCCCTTCCACGGCGACTGCCTCGAGGGGCTCGCCTGCGGGCCCGCCCTCGAGGAGCGATGGGGCCAGGCCCCGGAGACCCTTCCGGCCGATCACCGGGCCTGGGATCTCCAGGCCGACTACCTGGGTCAGGCGCTGGCCGACCTGGTCCTGGTGCTCTCCCCCCGGCGGATCGTGCTGGGAGGGGGCGTGATGAGACAGACCCAGCTCCTGCCCAGGGTCCGCGACTGCGTGACGGCCCAGCTGGCCGGCTACGTACAGGCGCGGGCGATCCGGGAGTCCATCGAGACCTACATCGTCCCCCCGGGGCTGGGCGACCGGGCCGGGCTGCTGGGCGGGATCGCCCTGGCGCGAGACACCGTCGAGGACTAGGAAACGAAGATGATCCACCCACTGGACCTGGCATCCATCGGGCTGTTCCTGTTCGACATCGACGGGGTGTTCCTGGCGGGCAAGAAGGCCCCCCAGCTGATCTCCGGGACGCGGATCCTGTCGGCGCTGCGGGAGCGGGGGCTCCCCCTGCGGCTGGTGACCAACACCTCGACCCACCCCCGGGAATTCCTGGCCGAGACCCTCACCGGGCATGGCATCGAGGTTCGGCCCGGGGAGATCCACGCGGCGCTGGAGGTCACCGTGGGGGTGGCAGCGCGGCGGTTCCCCGGCGGACGGTGCCACGTGGTCGGCGAGCCCGGGATGCGGGAGGCGGCAGCCGTGGCGGGTCTGATTCCCGTGGACGACGCCCCCGCCGACGTGGTCCTGGTCGGCCTCACCCGGTTCGCGGACTACGAGCTGCTGTCGGCGGCCGCCCGCTGCCTGGACGGCGGCGCCCAGCTGCTGGCCTGCCACCGCAACCGGATGTGGGTCGACGAGCGGGGCCCCAGCCTCTCTTGCGGCCCCTGGCTGGCTGCCCTGGAGTACGCCACCGGCGCCGAGGCCGAGTGGTTCGGCAAACCCTCGGCCGCGTTCTTCGCCGAGGCCTGCCGTGAGACCGGGGTACCGGCTGCGGCCACGCTGATGATCGGTGACGATCCCGAGTCCGACGTGGCCGGCGCCCAGCGCGCGGGCATGGCAGGCGGACTGGTGCTGTCGGGCAAGACCGACCGGGAGGATCTCGCGCGCTCGGGGGTCACGCCCGATCTGGTGCTCGAGCAGGTGGACGACCTGGTCGAACGACTCCCCTGAGCCGGGTGCTCGCCCCTCCACCGGGGAGGACACGGACGCGGCCCGACGTTCACCTGGAGCCGGTCGATGGTTGCGGTCCCCCCCTCCGTCGGACGCGGCGGAGCCCCTCTTCGTCTCGCCACGCCTCGAGGACCGGTTCGATCGCCTCGTGCATCTGATGCGCAATGGCGCGATGGCCCTCGGGGGTCGGGTGGCTGATGTCCAGATAGAGGGACGCGGGATCGGGGTGGGTCTCGGACCACGCCGGAAGATCCAGCAGAGGCGCGCCGGTCTCGGCGGCGACCTGGCGCATCACCTCGCGGTACTCCCCCTCGGCCTCCTGCAGCGCCGCGATGACGTCCGCCGACAGGGGCGGGGGATTCCGCCCGTCCATCTCCGCACACCCGGGCTCCACGCACAGGGGCAGGGGAAGGACCAGGAGGACCCGGGCACCGTTGGCCATGGCCTCCTCGACCATCGCCTGCAGCTGCCGATGGTAGTCCGGTTCCGCGGGCACCCGGTGGGGCATGTCGGCGCGTTCGTAGGCGAACCGCCGCGCGTCCTCCTCGGCGAACACCACACGACGTGCACGACGAAACAGGGCGCTACTCGCGAGCAGGCGCGCGCCCATCGCCGCCACCGGCCCCTTCTCGTACGCCGAATCGGGCCGCACGGAGAACGCCATGTCGGCGCCCATGTTGTAGATGGTGACCAGGTCGAAGGAGTACCCCTCGAGCAGTTCGCGCTGCAGCCGCAACGACTGGGTGGTGGAGTACCCGGGTCCTCCCGCGTTGAGGACGTCGATCACGGCCCCGGGGTGCTCGTCGGCGATCCGCTGCTCCAGCACGTTGGCGTAGGTCTCGCGGCCGAGTACGCCGTCCCCCCAGGTGTTCGAGTCGCCCATGCAAAGCGCGAAAAAACGGGGCCCGTCACCGGGCGACGGGAAGGGATCGTCCCGAAGTCCCAGGTCATTCGTGCGCAGGACGATGCCGCCCTCGCCACCCCAGTCGAAAGCAGCCTCTGCGTTGGGGCGTTGCCGCCAGAAGAGTTCGGGATCGTAGGTCAGCAGCGCGCCGGTTTCGTGGCCGGGACGTGGCCCGTCGAATCCGACCGGGTACGGCGGTAGGGGTGCGTCCCACAACAGGCGGACGCCGATCTCCGCCGCGCCCAGCGCGAGCACCGCCACCAGCGTTCCCAGGGCCATGGCCCGCCATCGCTCGCCCGGGCGACGATCCGCCGCCGCTGTCAATGTCCCTCCCCCCTCACTCCTGGATCTGGTAGGTCACCCGTAGCGTCGACCCCGCCGGCGGGGCGGTGGGGGGGGAGAACACCAGGGCGTTGGCCAGGGCGTCGTGGACGAACGCGAAGTCGATGGAGTAGGTGGGATCGGCGTAGATCTGGAACTCGACCTCGTCCCCGCCCGGGCCATCCGGATCGAGGAACACCTGCAGGGTGCCGGGGACGGGGGTCTGGGCCAGGGGGAACGCCGTCTGCAGACCCAGGGTCGCGGTCCCCAGGTCGACCATCACCTGGCTCCAGTCCTGGTCACAGATGCTGTGGAAGGTGGAGTGGTCCTCCCCGAAGGCGTCCACCACGTCCAGGTAGCCGTCCCCGGGCTCGGCCTCGCCCCAGCTGGAGGTGCAGCCCGCAGGCCGATCCCCCACGATGGCGCCGACGTGGATCCGGTCGACGCTGTCGGCTCCCTTGAGGGAGGCCAGCCAGGTGACGAACTCCTGCCAGCCCAGCGCGCCGGCACACTGCCCCGTCGTGCTGCCGTCCGGCTCGTCGGACACGATCACCACCGTCAGGTGCGCCTCGTCTCGGTAGAAACCCTCATTGACCCCGTCGACCAGGGGCGGGGTGAGGCAGCGGTAGGTGGCCTCCAGCCCGAGCTCGCAGCTGCCCATGCCGTCGGCGCCCATGGACATGTTGGCGGCGAACGCCGAGACCGGGTCCGCAGTGTCCGCGTCCAGATAGGCGAGGTCTCCGTACAGCTCGCCGATGGCCGGCTGGCCCGGCCAGTCGTCCAGGACCGTGATGCCGATGTGGTAGTCCACCCCCGAGTCCACCAGGGTCTGGGCGAAGGACCAGAAGTTGGTCAGCAGAGCGGTCTGCTCCTCGACCATCGAGGCCGAGTTGTCCACCACGAACAGCACGTCCACCGCCGACGCGGTGGTCTGGGCCAGCAGCTCCTCGCGCCAGCCGTCATCCCCCGCGCTGTCATCGTCGTCCCCGCCCGATCCGGTGTCGTCGTCGATGAGGATTCCGCCGGGGCACGCCGGGCAGAGCCACAGGACGGCGGTCAGGAAGGCAGCCGCTCCGAACGGACGATGGCGCATCTCGCTCCCCCTTCCCTGCATCGCCGACCAGCGTATCAGCGCCGCGCTGGCCGTGGCCACGGTGACCCCGGATCAGGCGTGGACGGTGTGGGGGAACACCGGCTCGCCGGCCGGGAGGTTCAGTCCCGGCCAGACGTGGGCGTGATCGTCCCCCAGGGCGAGGGTCGGTGCGTCCTCGACACCCAGCCGGTCGGGCACGAACCCGAACCGCACGCGGCGGTGGGGCCCGGCCGGTAGGCGGGGATGCAGCTCGTCGAACGACGGCATCGCGGGGCCGATCACGTCCACCAGGGTCAGGCAGCCATCGGCGACGCCGAAGAGTACCGCCACGTCCAGGTCGGGCAGGTACCAGACCCGGTCGGCGAAGTCGTACAGGACGTGGAACATCAACAAGTTCACGCTGTGGGCGGCCAGGACATGGGACACGGGGGTGCGCTCCCGGGCCAGCCGGACCAGGAGATCCAGGTCGTCCTCGTCGTCCAGATCCAGCCGACGGGCTCCCCCGACAGCGCCCTCCCCCTCCACCTCGACGACGGTCGCCTTCTGCATCACTGGCTCGAACCCGCATCGACGGTAGAAGGGCACGGCGTCGGGGGCGGAGAACAGAAAGAACCCGTCGTGGGTCGCCCCGAGCTCCTCCAGTGCCCGCTCGGTCAGCCGACGGTTCAGGCCCTGCCGCCTGCGCTCCGGTGCGGTGCCCACGCCGGAGAACTGCCCGAGCCGTCGACGCTCTCCGCCGACGACCGCGTCGAGGGAGAACACGCAGAGGTGGGCCACCACCCGGTCGCCGTCGAACAACGAGAACGGGAGGTAGTCGTCCAGGTCCCAGAAGCCGCGTCGCTCCCACAGGCCGAGGTCGAGCCCGTGGATGTCGATCAGGAAGCGCTTGAAGGCCTCACGGGCGGGCAGATCGTCCCAGTAGCGCGAGCGGAAACGGAGGTCTTTCGGGGTGTCGAGCATGGTCTTGTCAGCCTAACCTCTCGTGGCAGAGGAGACGAGCGACGGGGTCGAGGTCATGGACGACGAGCAGCTGGACTACATCGGCAAGGAGACCACGGTCGACACGAACCTCGAGACTCACCGCATCCTCAGCAACGCGCGCAAGAGGCGCTGGAGGCGCCGGTCGAGCCTCGCTAGGACGACGTCGTGGCGGCCGGGCGCCCGTCCTCGGGGAGCAGCACGGCGACGCGGGTGCCCTCCCCCGGCGCACTCCGGATCTGTAGCCCTCCGTGGTGGGAGCGCACGATGCCGTGCACGGCGGCCAGCCCCAGCCCGCGACCACCGACCTTGGTCGTGTAGAAGGGATCGAATACGCGGGTCAGGGTCTCACGGTCCATCCCGCAGCCATCGTCGGTGACCTCCAACGACACGTAGTTCCCCGGCGGAAGGGGACCTCCATCGTCCACCTCCTCCGCCGGGCTCAGGTCGACACAGCGAACCCGCAGGTCGATGATGCCGCCGTCCCCCCGGACGGCCTGGGCGGCGTTGGTCACCAGGTTCAACACCACCTGCCGGAGCTGGACGGCATCCCCGTCCACGGGGGCGACGTCCTCTCCCAGGTCGTACGTCAGGGTCGCCTCGTGGCCGGTCGCGGAGATCGCCAGCGGCGCCATCTCCCGGACCAGCTCCGGCAGGCTCACCTGCTCGAACGACGGGGACACGTGTCCCGTGTAGTCCAGCATCTGCCGGGCCAACTCCGCGGCTCGCTGGGCAGATTCGTCGATGCGGCGCAGGCCCCGCTGCAGCCCCTCCACCTCGCCGTAGGTCGCCTGGAGGATCTCGCAGGTGCCGGTGATGGCGAACAGCAGGTTGTTGAAGTCGTGGGCGACGCCCCCCGCCAGCAGCCGCAGGGACTCGAGCTTCTCGGCCTGCTGGAGCCGCCGGTCCAGCAGACGCGCACGTTCGTCACCGACCTTGTGCAGGAGGATCACCAGCGCGGTGGTGGAAATGGCGAAGACCGCGAGCAGGCGGTTGATCAGGACTTTCCAGGCCTCGCCACCCTCGGGGGATGCGGCGTACCCGACCAGGGTCAGGGCCACGCCTCCCAGGGCCACGAGGACGGTCGCCCGGTGGCCGGGGATCCACAGGGTGAGCAGAACGGCGGCCACGTAGGGGACACCACCGGCGACCCCGAGCTCGATCGAGAGATCCCAGGCGAGCACCGCGATCATCAGGATGGCCGCGGCCACGGCGATCCGCCGCGGACGTACAAGGGTCCACGCTCGGGTGCCCGAGGTCGGCGCTCTACGCCCGCCCATCCCGACGGCCTCCCCTCTAGTCTATTTAGTTTATAGACTTTATTCCCCCTGGACAACATGGGCCCCGTGGACGGACGCCGCCCCCGGAGAGGGTGCCTCGCCGGTAGACTACGCGCCGGACCCCACGGGATGGGAGCAAGGGTGATGCGATCCAGATACGCCTGGACCCTGGTGTGTGCGGCCGCGCTGGTCGGCTGCCCGACCGAGCCCGAGCCCGACCCCCCGGGGCCCCCGGACATTTCCTTCCGGCACGCCGACTTCTACGCCGACGTCCAGGAGTGGGCCGAGACCCTGACCCGGGTGGATGGGGACTGGAAGGAGGACTGGGGGGACGGGGCGTTCTTCGGGCTGGCGTTTTACGCCCGCGAGGGCACCGAATCGGGAAACGAGGCCTACCTGGCCATCGCGGACGAGCTCTACCAGCGAAACCTGGGGGTGGTCCGGGACCAGGACCTGCTGACCGGAGACGTCAACGAGATCGCCATGTCCCTGCTGGGAATCGTCGAGTACATGGCGGCCACCGGGGACACCACGGCTCTCGACGAGGTGGATGGGGTGCTCGAGACCCTGGCCGACCTGTTGGAGATGGTCGGCTACTACCTACCCCCCGAGGCCATCGGCAGCTGGGCAGTGGACTTCTACGGGCCCACGTCGATCAACGCCCTGCTGGCTCTGATCTTCGCCCAGCGGGCGTTGCTGGTGGGTGGCGACGGCACCGAGGCTGCGGCCGAGACCGCGGTGGCGATGGCCGACGCCATCGACGCCGAGATGTGGAACGGCACCTACTACGACATGAGCGAGGAGCGGCCGGGGCTGTTCCTCTATCCCGGCGTGTCGATGATCCTGTTGCACGCCCGGCTGCACCAGCTCACCGGCGACGACACCCACCGCGAGCGGGCGCTCGCGATCCACACCGGAATCCAGCCCCTTCGGGTGGCGGAGGACAGCGGCCTCGCCGGCCCAGGCCGCTACCGATCCCCCTACAGCGCCGAGATCGAGGGCGCTCAGACCGACGACTACTCCACGCTCTCGGCCCAGAACTACCTGATGATGGCGCTGATGATGCTGCACGAGATCACCGACGATCCGGCCTACCTGCTGGAGGTGGACGCGATCCTGGACTTCGTCGAGGGCCACCTGGTGGGCGAGTGGTGCCTCTCCCACGTGCACCTGGACGACTGCGATCCCGGATGCGACGGCGGCCAGATCTGCGTGGACGGTACCTGCATGGACGACTCCTGCCAGCTGGGCGTCCTCCATCACTGGATCGACGGCCGCGTGGCGTCCCCCGAGGACTCGGCCTTCGTCTGCTCGGGCTGCAACCTGCAGCTGTTGTACGTGATGTGGTACCGGCGGGACGTGGCCCCGTAGACTGAGGCTTCGGGAGGGCGGGTCATGGGGCACAGGATCCTGGGGACGGGGGCGGCGATCGTACTACTGGCGGTGGGGTGTCCGGGGGGAGTCCACGACGACGACTCCGGCCCGAGCGGGGACGACGACAGCGCCTCGGGCGACGATGACGTCGCGGACGATGACACCGGCGACGACGACACCACGCCGGCGGCCGACGTGTACGGCACCCTGTGGACCCCCACCCTGGAGTGGTCCTTCGACGACCCGTCGGTGGAGGGCAATCCCTTCGATCGGGTGGCGACCGTGACCTTCGTCCACGACGACACGGGCGCGAGCCACACCACGGAGATGTTCTACGCCGGGGAGACGGCCTGGAACGTGCGATTCACCGGGACCGTCGCTGGAATGTGGCACTGGACGTCGGAGAGCGACGACGGGGATCTGGACGGGCTGTCCGGGTCGATCTGGATCGACGACAACCCGGGAACGAACGGCTTCGTCGTGACCCGGGATCACCAGTGGGTCTGGAGCGGGACCGAGCGGGCCTTCGTGCCCCAGCTGGTGATGCTCCCGGGGCCCCACTACTACTACGGGGACTGGGACTGGATCGACGACGCGATCCAGACCTACCTCGTGGAGCACGGGTTCTCCGGGTTCCACGTGCCGGTCTTTTGCCGCTGGGCCGACCTGGAGCACGAGGCCTGTGACGAGGTGGCCGGTCCCGACCCGGACGGGCGGACCTTCGAGGCCCTGGAGATCCTGATCCGCAAGACCCACGCCGCCGGCGGCATGGTTCATCTGTGGGCCTGGGGGGACGAGCAACAAGGGACCACGCCGGCGTTGTGGGGGCTGAACGGGGACGAGGATCGGAGGATCCAGCGCTACATCGCCGCCCGTCTCGGGCCCCTGCCCGGCTGGACCCTGGGGTACGGCTACGACCTGGACGAGTGGACCACCGAGACCGACCTGAACACCTGGCACGCGAATCTGCACCAGCTCCTCGGCTGGCCCCACCTGCTGGGGGGGCGCAGCGCGGGCCCCAACGACGGCACGGACCACTCGGGCCAGCAGATCTACGAGGGGCTGGACTACTCGGGCTACGAACACCACCGCCCGGACTACGACGTGTACGTGGCCGCCATCGACGCCCGGCCGGGCAAGCCAACCTTCTCCGAGGACCGCTTCCGGGTGCGCGACACCCACGACAAGGACTACACCGAGGAGATGACCCGCCGGGGCCTCTACCACTCCACCTTCGCCGGCGGGGTGGCCAACATCTGGGGTTACCTGCTCGACGGTGGCGCGGGCGGCGACCCCGTCCAGGGGCTGAGCCACGCGTACCCGCACCCGGAGTGGATCCACACCAGCGCGACGTTCTTCGCCGACCGCTTCGTCCTGGACATGGTCCGCTGCAACGAGTCGACCGAGGGGCCATGTCTACGGACCGACGACCACGCGGGGTACCTGCTCTACGCCGAGGACGCGGCCTCCATCACGTTCGACACCAGCGCCATGGGCGCCGACGCCCCGGCCGTGGCCATCGACACGCTGCTGCCCTACGCCGAGATCGACATCGGGCCCCTTCCCGCCCAGGCCCAGGCATGGAGCGCCCCGTACGTCTCCGACTGGGTGCTGGCCATCGGCGAGTTCTGACCGCCCGGGGGGACGCTCAGTTCACGGCGGGGATCACGTAGTTGCGCAGGATCTCGAAGCCGTCGTAGTCGGGGGCGTGGTCGCGGGTGTTGGTGGTGAACACGACCACCAGATCCAGGTCGCGGACCACGTAGACCAGCTGGCCACCCCAGCCCCAGGCGATGGCGGTGTCGTAGCCGCGGATCCGGGTCAGCCAGAACAGGTAGCCGTAGCTGTAGCCGTCGCCCACGTCGGCCTGGGCCGCGATGGCGTCGTCGACCCAGGTGGAGGGCACGAGCTGCGCCTCGTCCCACGCGCCGCGGGCGCCCACCAGCAGGCCGAACTTCGCCAGCTCCCGCGGGGTCAGGTACACGTTGCAGCCGCCGGAGAAGTACCCCTGGGGATCGCGCCCCCAGTGCTCGGCAACCAGGCCCATCGGCCCCAGCAGTGCGTCGTGGGCGTACTGGCAGGTGGACGTGCCCGTGGCCTCGGCCAGGGCCGCGCCGAGCACGTGGGTGTTGCCGGTGGAGTAGTTGAAGGTCTCGCCCGGGGTGGCCGCCAGCGGCTGCTCGAGGATCGCCTGGACCCAGTCCGCCTGGTTCTGGATCTGGTACTCGGTCCCGTCCTCGGTCCACTCGAAGCCCGCGGTCATGGCCAGCAGGTGACCCACGGTGATGTCCCCCTTGGCCGGGTCGTCCAGGGAGGCGAAGTGCTCGGGCAGCAGCTCGGCCACCGGCTGGTCGATGCCCTCGATGTACCCCTCCTCGATGGCCACTCCGGTGAGGATCCCCAGCACACTCTTGGACGCCGAGTGCACGTTGTTGCTGTGGCCCGGCTCGGCCCCGTTGAAGTAGTGCTCGGCGACGATGGCCCCGTGGCGCAGGACCAGGAAGCTCCAGAAGATCGGGCGCCCCTCCAGCTCCGCGACAGCCTGGTCGAGCTTCTCCGCATCCATTCCCTGGTCAGCCGGGTCCGAGAACGTCCACCACGCCGTGTCGTCCACCGGGTCCTCGTAGGTCGGGTTGTCCTCGTAGAACGTCCCCCCGCCGCCGGGGTTCTCCCAGATCGTCTCGCAGTCCACCACCGGTTCGGCGTCGTCGTCGTCGCCCTCGGCGGAGTCGTCGTCATCAGTGACCGCCGTCGGGCACCCCAGGGCCAGGGAGAGGAGAATCGAGATGGAGAACCATACAAGACGCCCGTCAGAGATCGACATCCGTGGATCCTACAGGCGCATGACGGCGGCGTCCTGGTCCTACCCGGGCAGGTCCCTCGCCAGGCGGAAGCCGCTCGATGCACTGTGGCGGGCTGGCAGCGCAGTTGCGCGCGTGGACGGAGGCAGCTCGACGTTGCCGTCGGACCACCTCCACGAGGAGCCACGCTGCTGGCTGGGTTCGCAGCGACGCGCGTCCCACGAGTAGCTCGTCGTCGGTGCGCCATCGTCTGGCACGAGGCAGTCCAACGTCCACTCCGACACGTTGCCGTTCATGTCCAGCAGTCCGGCATCGTTGGCGTTGCCCGATCCCACGACACAGGTCCCCCGGGCGATGATGCCCCGGGTGATGCACTCGGTCCACGCGTCTGCCGCGGCCTCGGGATAGCTCCACTCCCCTCCCCTGCCGGCGGCGAGCTGCCACTCGGCTCCGGTGGGCAACCGGCCCCGGGCACACCCGTCCGGGCCCTCCTCGCATCCGCCTTGCCAGCGGGCGAACTCGAGGGCCTGGTACGCGTTCACGCAGTTCACCGGATGATCGTCCCGGTCGGGCTGGCCCCAGTTGCAGCGCTCGTCGTCAGTCCCCGGCGCCGAGCACTTCCCCGCCTCGACGCAGAGACGGTACTGGCCGACGGTCACCTCCGTGCGGGCGATCTGGAACGCACCGACCTCCACCTCGGTGGGCCCGGCCAGCGGGACCAGCCCGGGCGCGGTGATGGAGACCACGCCCCTGTCGACGTCGACCCAGTCGATGTCCGCTGGATTGGGTTGGGGGGTCCTCGACGAGGGCTCGGCCGGGCCCGCGGGCGCCGACGCCGAAGGACCCGTCCACAGGGCTCGCCACGCGATGGGGACCCCGATCACCGCTCCGGAGCAGACCAACAGCGTGACGAGCAGGGCCACCCAGACCGGCGAGCCCTTCTTCTTCGCGACGACCTCCCCGTCTTCGATCTCGGGATTGGGCGCCGCGCGAGCCGGCCGCTCCTCCGGGGCAGGTGCGGGCCGCGGAGGGCCGCTCCGGGGAACCGGACGAGGAGTGGGGGCCGGTGGCGGCTCCTCGTGTGCCTTCCTGCCGCGCGCCCCGGAGGCCGCCACCGGAACCGCCGGGGACGAAGGTGGCGCCGAAGCCGTTCGCGACGACTCCTCCCTTCCCTGCGCCTGCCTTTCCTTCGCCTCCCGCTCCGTCGCCTCCCGCTCCCTGGCCTCTTGCTCCCTGGCCTCCTGCTCTATCGCCTCCTGCTCCCTGGCCGCTTGCCACTCGTCTATGGCCTGTGCCAGCGGATGGGCGAGCGCTCGACGAAGCGGGCCGTCGGGGCGTTCCGCCGGCGCGCGGGAGAGGCACGCGAGGACGGGGGCGTCCAGACTCGTGGGCAGATCCCGGACCACGGACGACGGGTGGTCCGAGCGCTCGTAGTGCCGGGGGGCGACCCCCGTCAACGTGAGGTAGGTCAGGTAGGCGAGGGAATACAGGTCCGAGGCGCGGGAAGGACTCGTCTCGACGTCGAGGAGTTCGGGGGCGATGTAACCGGGTGTGCCGTCGCGCCACTCGGCTGCGTCGATCGCCCCGATCCTCTGCGTGATCCCGAAGTCGAGGAGCTTGACGGTCCACTCCCGGGGCCGGGTCGGTGGACCCACGATCATCACGTTGGAGGGTTTCACGTCCCGGTGAACCGCCCCGTTCGCGTGGATGTGGTCCAGCCCGCTGGCGACCGCGCCGATCACGGCCGCGGCCGCGATGAGCCGCGGTCCGGTGGGGCCCGGTCCCAGGGGCGATCCCTCGACGCGCCCCCCGAGGTGGTGCTCGAGCGTGCGCCCCTCGAGCAGCTCCATCGAGAACCCGAAGAGCTCGCCGTCCTCGAACACGTCGAAGACCCGGACCAGGTTGACGTGACTCAGGCCCTGGGCCTGGGCGACCTCGGTCCGCAGCCGGTCCTGCGCTGTGGGGCTTCCGGCGAGGGCGGGGGGCAGGAGCTTGAGCCCCTTGGTCTTCCCCTCGAGCATCTCGTCGACCACCCGGTAGACCACGCCCATGCCACCCCGGCCGAGCTCCGCCACCACCCGGAAGCGGCCGCTCAGCAGGTCGCCCGGCTTCGGCGCGCGGGCAGGCTCGGACTCGGACTCGGACGGGGCGGCCGTCCGCTCCGACTCGAATGTCTCTCCCCGGGGACCGAGTCGCTCGGCCGGGGGAGGGCTCGGGGCGAGGTCCGGCTGGGCGGGCCGGGTCGATCTCCCGGCGGTATCCGCCGCCGGGGCCGCGGCACCGCTGAACAGCGTGTCCTCCTGCGGCCGGGCGAGGGGCTCGCCGCAACCGCCGCAGTAGCTCTCGTGGCCCTCGTTTCGATGGCCGCAGCTGGGGCAGTCCAGATCCAGGGGAATACCTCACACGTCGGTGTCGAACCCTTCGCAGGATAGCGCGGGGGAGGTGTGCCGAGGCAACCTGCAGGCGCCGAGGTGGACCTCGCCGGCCGGATGATTCCCCCGCCCTCGTTGACACTCCCGCAGGAGAACCGAGGTTCCTAGATAGGTGTTCCGAGGAGTCCCCGAGAGAGGAGAGGCCACGATCATGTCCACCATCGAGTACGAGACTCAGGTCCGCAGCCTGGCCGGCGAGGAGGGGGACCTGACCCCTTACCGCGGCAACGTCATGCTCATCGTCAACACCGCCAGCAAGTGCGGATTCACCCCCCAGTACGAGGGGCTCGAGCAGCTCCACCAGCGCTACGCCGAACAGGGCCTGTCGGTCCTGGGCTTCCCCTGCGACCAGTTCGCCCACCAGGAGCCGGGCAGCGAGCAGGAGATCGAGGAGTTCTGCCGCCTGAACTACGGCGTGACCTTCCCGATGCACGCCAAGATCGACGTCAACGGCGACGAAGCCCACCCCCTCTACCACCAGCTCAAGACCGCGGCGCCGGGGCTGCTGGGCAGCAAGTCGATCAAGTGGAACTTCACCAAGTTCCTGGTCTCCCGCGACGGCACGATCGTCCGCCGGTACGGGTCCAAGACCCGGCCGGACCAGATCGCGGCGGACATCGAAAAAGCGCTGGAATCCTAGGCAGGCAGGCCCTCCCACCCACGACGCGTGTAGCAAACGTCCCGCTCGCGAGACCGTGGTTCAGGAGGAGAGAGATGAGCTGCCAGCGATCGAAGACCTACACCGCCCTGGTGGGATGGCGTCGGGACCTGGCGGGGTTCGCCGGGTTCATCACAGGCATCCCCGAGGTCCAGGCCACCGCGTCCACCCTCGACGAACTCACCGGAGAGCTCGGGCAGGCCCTACAAGGGTGGCTCCAGCGCCACGGGGAGCGTCCCATCGGCGAGGAGATCCGGGTCCAGGCGGTCCGGATCGACGCCTGATTCGCGAACGGACCCGCGACTAGATCGATCCCAGGGCGGTCAGGCTGCACACCCCGGAGAACGCCAACCAGCGCCCGTCCACGTCCTTGTAGTGGGTCAGGGTCTGCACCAGGCTCAGGGACACGTCGCCCTCGGGCATCTGGTTGATCATCGGCGCGGGAATGGTGAACGAGCCGTCGTTGGTCGCCTCGCAGGCCAGGAAGCCGTACGCGCTCTCCTCCCAGGGCCACACGGCGATCTCGGCGGAGGCGGCGAGCAGCCAGACCGTATCGGTCTCGCCGCCGTCCCAGCGCACCTCGTAGTCCCCCTGCATCTGGAACGGGCTGCCCACGACCGGCGTCACCAGGGTGATCTCGGCGGGCATCTCCAGCTTGACCGAGGACTCGAAGGCCGGAAAGGCGTCCCCGTCGGCGGTCACGCCGTAGGTCGTGCCGAAGGCCAGCTCGTCGTCCACGTCCAGCAGCAGCTGGTAGAAGACCTCGTCGCCCAGCTGGGTCGGGCCCATGGGCTTGTCGCCGAAGGCTCCGCTGAGGGTCAGGATCCCCGCGGACTCGTAGCTGAACTGGGCAGCCGAGTACCCGGCGAGCCCGTCGTCGTCGACCACGTTGACCGCGCACTGGTCGACCCCCTGGGGCGTCGGGATGAGATCGCCGGAGGCGGGGGTGACCAGGGTCTTGAACGCCGCGTCGAAGCGGGCAGCGCGGGACACGCCGCCGCCGACCTCGGCCGCCTGGGTATAGGTCAGGGTGATCTGCCCATCGGTCTCGTCGGGCACGTAGGTGTCGTCGTCGGCGACGGTGTCGTCGTCCCCGGCGGTGTCGTCGTCGCCCGTGTCGTCGTCCCCGGTGGCATCGTCGTCACCGGGGGGCGGCCCACCGCTGTCGTCGTCCCCGGCCGGCGTGGTCGGGCAGCCGGCGAGAGCCAGGGTCAGCAAGAACACCATCGTCAGGTGGGGGATGTCGGTCGGTCGCATGGGTCCTCCCCGGAAGCACCGCGGGTAAAAGGCCGCGTGTGATCGTCCACTGTACTCGCTACACGCCCCGAAGGGGGGTCGCGAACTTCCCCCCCTGGCTGGAACCCTTCTTGCTTGGTCCGGAGACGACGGCCGGGACTCGCAGGGTCCACTGTCCGAAAAGGGGGACCGAGATGACGCGAAACGCTCTGGTTGTGGTGGTGACGATTGTGGTCTGCCTGTGGAGCTGCAGCGCGGACGCGCGGGCGGCGCGTTCGGCTAGCGCGGGCGCGCAGGCGGCCGAGACGGGGACCGCGGCAGAGGCGGCTCCGACGCCGACCGTCCCCGAGATCTACGGCTGGTTCGGCGGGTACGTGGGGACCGGGCTGCTGTCCGAGATGATGGACCTGGGGCCCAGCTTCGGGTTCACCCTGGGGCGCTTCCGGCAGCGGGGTCCGGGCTTCTTGGGGGTGGAGCTGGCCCTGGGGCCGACCCCGACCCACATCCCTCCCTACTCGCTGGTGCCCTGGTACTGGCCCAAGGTGGCGTTCCACGGAGGGGCCATGCACGCGCGCGGCTCCACCCGCCCCTTCGTGGCCTTCCTGGCCCAGTTCGAGCTCGGCTCCATGCTGAGCCTGGACGTGGTGATGCCGCTGCCCATGCCTGCGGGCCGGGTGGGGATCTCGACCGGATTCGTCCTCGTCCCGTCGGCGGGCGGGGACGGGGAGACCCGCAACGGATTCCGCCTGGCCCTCGAGCCCGCGGTCCTGGCCAACCCGCTGGGGCCGGATCCGGCGAGCTTCATCGTCGAGCTCGAGCTGGCCGGGGTCTTCGTGCCCCGGTCCGCACGCTGATCCCGAAACGTGCGCTGGAGTCCGCAGTGGCCGATCCTCCATCGGATGGCTAGAGTATGCCCCACGGGGCCCGCTGAGGAGCTTCGCTCCAGGGAGGTGGTTCGTGGCCATTCGCGTGCTCGCCCTTTCGGCGATGCTGCTCGCACTGATCGGCATGACGGGATGTCCCGCGGACGTCGAGGAGCTGGGTGGCGACGACGATGATGCCGTGGGGGACGACGACTCCACCGGCGACGACGACTCCACCGGCGACGACGACTCCACCGGCGTCGACGACGAGGTCCGGCGGGGGGACATCGTGGTCTGGGGACGGCCGGTGGTGGCGCCCTACGCTCCGGGGTTCGACGTCCAGGCCCGCACCCTGTTCACCGAGCATGCCGCCGAGGCCTCGGGCGTCCTCGACCCGTTCTGGGGCGACGTCGACACCTGGAACGCGACCGTGGTCCCCCTGGGCGAGCTCCACCTCTGGGAACGGATGACGTTTGTGGCCGAGGGGGGCGACATGCCCACCCTGGCGGGGTACCAGCCGGTGGTCCTGCGCCCCACCGACGACTGGCTCGCGGAGCTGGACGTGGACGCGATGGCCGAGCGTTCCGAGGCCCCGGAAGGGGGCTACAGCGAGCCGGCGGTCGGGCTCATCCTGCGCTGGCTACTGGACCCGGACACGCCCTTCGGCTGGCTGCGGGAGGACGGGTACGGGCACTGGTCGGAGATCACAGGGATCGATTTCTCGGCCCTGGAGACCCCCGTGCAGATGCAGTACCACCCGGACTCGGACAGCCTGGACGCCACCGACCTGGCCTCGTCGTCCTTCTGGGACCGGGACGAGAACGCGGCCTCGCGGGCCGCCTGGTCCGTCGTCTGGGGCGACTATCAGGGGGGCGACGAGGGGCTGAGAGACACCTTCCTGGACGACGAGGCGATGGTGGCCGCCGTGGACGCGATCTCCGTGGGTCAGCTGGCGTGGTGGCTCGCGGATTCCGGCCGGGTCGAGGTCCTCGGCCAGGTACCCAGCGTCCACCTGTGGCTGCGGAATGCGAACGGGGACTGGGTGGCGTCGGCGTGGGACTACGTCCCCTCCGAGATGGATCTGTGGGCGACGACCCTGGGATTGGCGGGACCCGCAACGCTGCGAGTCGCCTGCGATCGGGACGCGGCGCCGGTCCACGAAGAGGAGATCGAGCTGCCCGGAGCCCTGGACCTGCCCGACGCCTGTGCCTTCGGGGAGGTGGGGCGTTTCCACCCGATCGTCGACGTGCTCCAGGGGGGCTCCGTCGTCGCGTCCACGGAGACCACGGTGTCCGTCGTTCCCCCGACCCTGGAGCTCCAGCGAGGGGACCTCGCCATGTGGGGGTACCCGGTCCTGGGCCAGGACGACATCCGCCACGAGACGGAGCTGTTCAAGGGATTCTTCGGCCACACCGCCGTCCAGGCCGGGACCTACGAGCCCTACTTCGAGATTCCGTTGGGCACCTGGGACGGCAGCACCGAGCCCCTCGGGGAGCGGACCATGTGGGGGCACATCGAGGTGGTGGAGCAGGACGGCACGTACGGGCTGATGGAGGACACCGTCGTGCTGCGGCCGACCGAGGCGATGCGGGCGCTGGTGGACGTCGAGGCCATGGCAGACCGGCACGCGCAGCCGGAGCGGGGCTACAGCCGCCCCTACGTCGCGACCCTGTTGAAGTGGCTCGACTGGGGCACCGAGGAGATCGACTGGATCGCCGACCAACCCGACCTGTTCGACCGTTGGGACACCATGTGGGGTCTGGACTTCGGCGAGATCCCGGTCCCGGACGCGGTCACCTGGAGCCCGGTCATGGGGCACATCGACCACACGGACATCGGCTCCGAGGGGTTCTGGGACCGGGACTTGAACTGCTCGTCACGCACAGCGTGGTCGATGATCTGGGGGGCCTACGCCCAGCAGGGCGAGTCGGTTCGCCAGGAGCTCCTGGGGGACTGGGAGGCCGTCGCAGCCATCGACTCGGTCAGCCCGGGTCAGCTCGGCTGGTGGCTCGTGGACCAGGGGTGGGCCGAGATCGTGCTGATCGCCAGCGATCCGGATTACCCCTAGCCGCTCCCCTTCCGGCTCCACCAAAGCCGGGGTCAAAAGCCGGGGTCATGTATTGCATATTGCATGTTTCTTGGAAACGGATGTCGCGGGGTGCATTGCGATACGTCCAGCGAACAAATATGCAATATGCAATACATGACCCCCTGTTGTTTGACCCCCTGTTGTTGTTTGTTGTCCCTGTTTGTGACCCCCTGTTTGTGCCCCCCTGTTTGGCCCCCGGTCCCTGACCCCCGATCCGTCGCGAGCATGGCGGCGCGTTTTTTTGACCGAAGCAATCGTCCAGGTATGCGGGGGCAGACGATCCGGAGTCGGGCGGGGGTGATTTGGCAAGATCTTGCCGCCGAATCAGGCAGTATCTTGCCGCCGGACCGGGCAGCATCTTGCCGAACCGAGGTTCTGTTCTCGAGGCTCAGTCCATCCGGACCCAGATCGGCGACGACCAGGCCATCTCGCGCTCCACCCAGCCGGGGGCGGCGGCGGGCAGGGGAGATCCCGCCGGATCCGGCTGCTGGGTGACCTTGACGTAGTAGCTGTTCCAGCCCGGGGCCGCGCAGGTGTCGACCAGGTCCACGTGGAGGGACGCCGGCGAGGACGGGTCGGACCACTGCTGGCAGACCTGCCACTCCCCATCCTCGGGGTCGAGCCAGAGCAGCTCGATGCTCGACAGCGGCTGGTCGTCCTGCTCCACGTGGAGCCTCGCTATCGCGCCTTCGCCCGCCATCGGATCGAGCTCGGTCTCCTCGCCCATGTGGACCCAGGAGGTGCCGCCCTGTTCGGCGGTGATCCCCACCTCGAACCACAGGCCGATGCGGGCACCGGTGGTGGCGTAGGTGAAGCGGTCACGCAGCGCCGAGAAGACCGGCTTGCGGGCCAGGGCGCGCTCCCGACTGGGGGCACGGACGTAGGCGCAGACCAGGCCGGTCTGCTCCACCCGGACCGAGGGACCGGGAACCAGCTGCCCCGCGTCATCCAGCGGCGCGCTCGGGCAGTTCTCGAGCCGATCCTCACCCCACCCGTCGAGTCCGGGGCGACCGTCGTGGGAGTCCCCGCTGCCCACCATGCCCAGCATGTGCAGCGGAGCGCCGTCCGGACCCACCATGGCCAGCGCCTCGCGGACGGTAGCGCCCTCGTCGACGGCCTCGCGGCAGCCCACCGGGTCGTCCTCGGGGAAGGCCATGCCCTCGAACTCGCTGTTGCCGTGACGGGAGAAGACCTCCACCAGCGGCTGGTAGCTGGCCGGGTAGGGCGTGTCGCACAGCTGGGGCGCCTGGCCCCAGTCCATCAGCGGCGGCGTCCCGTCCGCCTGGGCAGGGTGGTGGGCGATGGAGATCAGATCCAGGTTGGGCACCGTGCCGTCCATCAGAGCGTCGTACCCACCCCACAGCTCGCAGGGCTCGTCGGCGACCGGGGCATTCGACGCGAGCATCGGGATCGACGCGTCGCCGTCCAGCACGTACTTGCTCCGCCACGGGCGACCTGCGTCCTGGTAGAGCAGGACGTGACGATGACCGTGCAGATGGCTCGTCCACTCGTACCCCAGCAGGGTCACGAAGTGGCGCCCTCCCGGGCAGCTGGCCTCGTCCCGTGGGCCCTCGCAGTTCAACGTGTTGGCCGCGACCTTGGTGGCCCGCCAGGTGAAGTCCTCCAGGTTCAGGTCGTGATCGGTGACCGCGCCGAAGTCCAGGTCCGCCTCGTCCCGCATGGCCTCGTACATGTCCATCGGAGGAATGGAGTCCGGGGCGTCCCCGCTGATGTTGGAGTGGGCGTGGATGTCTCCCCACAAGGCATGGACGCTGGTGGGCACCCCGACCGGCGCCTCCAGCAGGACCGGTTCGCCGGGATCCACCGGCGCACATCCGGCGACGAGCGAGGCCGCGACCAGGGGGATCGCGGCCAGGGGGAACGAAGAATCGTGAATCGTATTGCCTGACATCGTGCTGCCTCCCGTCGAGAAGAGAGAGCAATCCGCGTGCCAGGAGAGAACGGGCTGCAGAGGGTTGCCCCGATTTCGATTCGGGAATCAGATTCCGGGTCATGTGTCTCGAGCCATCACCGCCCCCGCCGTTGCTGCGAAAATCCCGCTGACCGTCAGGAGGAGATCGATGTACGCAGCTCTGGATCCCCGTGGCCGGGTTGCTTTTACTCGGGTGCCCGACCGGGGACGATGACGACTCGGTGTACGACCCCGGTGCCACCCAGACCTGTGTGTGCGGCAGCGGGCCCGAAGGGGTTCAGATCTGCGAGGCGGACGGAGGGCGCTGGGGCGAATGCGACTGTGGTTCGGGAGACGACGACGACACCACCAACGGGGGCACCGACGACGACGGGGACGGCTACAGCGAGTGCGACGGGGACTGCGAGGACGCGGACGCGAGCATCAACCCGGGGGCGGACGACCGCTGTGACGGCCAGGACGAGGACGGCGACGGCCTGATCGACGAGGGCCACAAGACGGACTGGATACTGATCAGCCTGGCCGGGCAAGACGTCCACGAGATCGATCCCGACACGGGCGTGGTCACGTCCATCGGCCCGTTCGTGCCGAATCTGTACCCCGACAACGACCTCGCGCTTTTCCCTCTGTGCCCCCCGTGACAGGAGCGCGATGGGCCGGAATCCGGGATCCGAGATCTCGTGGCTTCCAAGGGATGGGATCGAAGATTCCGGGGATTCCTGGGGCATGGACCCCGATGCTCCCGGTTGACGGGCGACGGGCGCTGCCGGCACCCTCCGAGCACCTCCGGAGGTGGACGATGAGCGCGCGAACGATCCCCCTGTTCCTGCTCCTGTTCGGGTTGAGCCTGACCCTGGCCTGTCCGGCCACGGACGACGACGACAGCGCGGACGACGATGACGGCGACGACGACGACGGCGAGCCGATCACCTGGTTCGAATTCGAGGACGAGGCGCCCTGGTACAGCTGCCTCGACGATGAGGTCGCCGAGGAGGCCACCGTGGTGCGGGTGTTCGACCAGGCCTACCAGTGGTTCGGCGACGAGAATCATCGCTCGGTCCAGTCGACGGTCGACCTGCCCCAGGGGAACTTCAGCCAGGTGGGGCTGCGCCTGGAGCTGGAGTGCCCGGACGAGGGCTCGTGCGATCACTGGGACCGCTGGGGGAGCGTGGGGCTCGTGCTCAATCCCGGGGATCCCGAGGAGGACTGGGAGAAGCTGGAGCTCGCGCGGCACGTGACGCCCTACCGGATGGGCATGTGCCAGTTCATCGACGTGACGCCGGTCGCCGCGCTGCTCAAGGGGACCCAGACGCTGACCTCGTTCATCGACACCTGGGTCGGCCCGGGACACTCCGACGGCGCCGGCTGGTACGTGACCGTGGACCTGGTCTATTACCCCGGGCCCGGCGGGCAGGCCGACGAGGTGGTCAACATCTGGGGCACCAAGAACATCACCGTGGGCGAGATCGAGGACGACGTGGACGTGAACTCCCAGGTCGATCCGACCGCGGTCGCGGTGCCCGTGGACGCCACCCGGGTCGAGGCCCACCTGACGACCACTGGCCACTCGTTCGGCAACGCGTTCAACTGCGCGGAGTTCTGCGAGCTGCGCCAGGACGTGATCGTCAACGGCACCGTGTTCTCGGTGAACCCGTGGCGGGACGACTGCGCCGACAACCCGGTCAGCCCCCAGTGGGGGACGTGGGAGTACAACCGCAACGGGTGGTGCCCCGGCGCGGTCGCCGTGGGGCAGCGGATCGACGTGACCGAGGCCATCGAATTGGGAGGCGACAACGTCTTCGACTTCGACATCCGGCTGACCAGCGGGGCCGAGTACAACAACACGACCCCGGTGGACCTTCTCCCCTACGAAATCGTGGCGCTTCGCATCTACGTCTACCGCTGAGGTCGATGGGCTCGGGGGGTTGTCGGTAGCTCCATCGCAACCAACCACGGGCGGCGGTCGCGCCCGAGGGTGGATGGACTTGCCGGATCAGTCCCGATGGGGATCGAAGACCCGCTCGACGAGGGTGTCGGCCAGGTGCCCGGCCAGCAGCTCGTTGCCCGCGGCGGTCGGGTGGCCGAAGTCTCCCCCGAACATGTCCAGGAAGTAGTCCTCGAATCGCCCATCCCGCACCGCGTCGAGGAAGAGGGCCGCGCTGTCCACGTACTGCTCCCCCTGCGCGGGGGCCAGCATGCGCTCCAGGGGCTCCACGTCCCGCATCGGGTACTGCATGCAGACCAGCAGGATGCCCCGCTGGTGCACGACCCTGCGCAGCTCCCGATAGGCGTCTCGGACGCGGGGATCCCAGGTGGTGGCCCGCAGCCGGCGGGCCTCCTCCCCACGATCCAGGTGCCAGTAGAGCCGGGCCAGCTCGTCCCGGGCGCGGACGTCCTGGGGATCCCGTTGCACGATCTGCTCCAGCAGTGCGATCCCCTCGCCGGTGGGGTTCTGCTGGGCGAGGCAGATGGCCCGATCCCGCTCCGCCAGCCCGTGGGCGTCACAGTCCGGCGGCGCCTCGTGCCCACGGCCGAGCTCCTGGCCGCCCGCGCCGCCGCCCCGGACGCGGGTGCGGTGGTTGTACAGCAGAAGTCGCAGCAGGTCGTAGGACTTCAGCGGCGTGTCCGCGGTGGGCGGGATGTCGCCGTACTCCAGCGGCTGGTCCTCGTCGTTGAAGCCCATCATCGCGATCACCATGTCCGGCTCGTACCGATCCAGGTGCGCCGGCAGGGCGGCGACCACGGCCGGGGCGGTCATCCGATGCCGGCCCGCGTCCAGCACGACGACGGGCTTGTCGGGGAGCCGCTCCCCCAGGGCGGCCTCGAGGAAGGGTGGGTACTGACGGGCAGTCATCGAGTCGCCCACACAGAGGATCCGGTACGCGCCCTCCTCACGGAGGGCCTCGCTGATCCGGCTTTGCTGCTGGACGTGCAGCCCCCAGCCCACGAGCCGGACGCCAGCCTCCAGCAGGAGGGCGGCCGTCAGCACCCCGAGGAGGAAGACCAGGAGCTTCCGGCCGATCCTGGACTTCCAGCCATCTCGACGTACCTGTCCTGGCTGCTGGCGTCCTATGACTCGATCTCCCCCATGCCCCTACCCCTCGCCGATCCGACTCACCGCCCAGTGGGACCGTTCAGAAGAGCGGTCCCCCGAAGGTAGCATCTCGACGCGGGGGCGGGGGAGGACGCCTGGATCAGGCGGGCTGGGGTATGGGAACCGTCAATAGCACTGGATGGTGCCGACCATGGCGCCGTGGGCGCCGATGAACACCTGCTCTCCGTGGCCGCCGAACTCGTCGAACACACCGTCGGCCACGACGTAGACACCGATCTCGATGAACTCACGGAAGTCCACCGCACCGTCTTCGACCTTGATGTTCATTCGCTCACCGTCGACCGGATCGACGAGGGTCGTCCAGCATCCCTGACTGGCGCAGAGCTCGAACGCCAGGCCCTCGATCTGGACCAGCTGGTCCTGGAAGCTGGCGGGATCCGCATTGAGGTCGGCGATGGGGGTGCTCTCCTCCAGGCTCACGCCGTCGAGGATCTGCTCGCCCTCGTCCAGGGCGTCGGTTCGCAGCGCGTCCAGGTCGTCGCACAGGGCGTCATCATCGTCGTCGTCACCGGTGGCGTCGTCGTCGTCACCGGTGGCGTCGTCGTCGTCGCCGGTGGCGTCGTCGTCGTCCGCCGCGTCGTCGTCGTCCACCGGCGTGCAGCCGCTCACAGACGCGATCGAAGCGAGGCCGAACAGTGAGGTCAGCAGGAACGCGAACATCTTGGACTGGGTCATGGAACCCCCTCCCGGTCTGGGAGAAGTAAGAACCATTCTCCACCGAGTCAATGGAGGCGGCTACGAAGGAGAGCGGTCTCCAGGCGCTGGCCCCCGGTGCTCGCGCCACAGACCCAGCCCCAGGCTGACGCACATCGCGAGCAGGGCGATCGTGAACGGCAACGCGGTGATGATGTTGGCGGTCTGCATGGCGGCCAGTCCGCCCGCGAGGAGCAGCACCGCAGCCACCGCGCCCTCGGTGAGTGCCCAGAACACGCGCTGGCCCACCGGGGGGTGGGGGTCGCCGCCGGAGGTGATGATGTCGATCACCAGCGAGGCGGAGTCGGACGAGGTCACGAAGTAGGTCACCACCACCACGGCGGCCAGCAGGCAGGTGACCCGGGCCAGGGGCAGCTCCTGGAGCATCACGTACAGGGCCGTGGGCACGCTCTCGTTCACCGCCTCCGAGATGCCGCCGTCCACCAGCCGGTCCAGCTCCATGGCCGTGTGGCCGAACACGGCCATCCACAAAAAGGTCAGCGCCACCGGCACCAGCAGCACGCCCAGCACGAACTCCCGAATGGTCCGTCCCCGGGAGACCCGGGCGATGAACATGCCCACGAAGGGGGACCAGGAGATCCACCAGGCCCAGTAGAACAGCGTCCAGCTCTGGCGCCAGCCCAGGTCGGCGCCGGGCTCGGACCCCACCGTCAGGGCCGGAAGCAGGGCCACGTAGCGGCCCACGTCGCCCACGAACCCGACCAGCGCCGCCCGGGTGGGCCCGAAGACCAGCACGAACACCAGCAGGGCCAGCCCCAGGACCAGGTTCAGCTCGCTGAGGCGGCGGATGCCCCGGTCGAGCCCGGTGACCACCGACACGGTCGCGATCCCGGTGATCAGCGCGATCAGCACGAGCTGGGCTCCCGTGGACGACGTCACCAGGTCCAGGTGCTCCAGCCCGGCGTTGATCTGCATCGCCCCCAGCCCCAGGGAGGTGGCCACCCCGAACAGGGTGCCGCAGACGGCCAGGACCTCGACCGCGTCACCCACCGGACCGCGGGCGTGCTCCCCGAGCAGCGGGTGGAGCGCCGACCGCAGCGCCAGGGGCTGCCCGCGGCGGTAGGCGAAGAACGCCAGCGACAGCCCGACCACGATGTACACCGCCCAGCCGTGGACGCCCCAGTGGAAGTAGGTGACCAGCATCGCCAGCCGCTCGGCGTCGGCCTGGTCGGCGGTGGGCACTGGCGGGGAGCTGGCGTGGAGGATCGGCTCGGCCACGCCGTAGTACAGCAGCCCGATCCCCATACCCGCCGAGAACAGCATCGCGAACCAGGTCGCGAAGCCGTATCGCGGCCGCTCGTCGTCCGCGCCCAGCCGGATCCGCCCCGCCGGGCTGATGGCCACCCCCACCACGAACAGCAGGAACACCCCGACGCCGCCGGTGTAGACCCATCCGAACTCCGCGGTGATCCACTCCTGTACGGCGGTCGCCCGCTCCAGCACCCCCTCGGTCCACAGGCTCCCCAGCAGAACGAACGCCACGATCAGCGCGGACGAGACGAAGAAGACGACGGGATTGATCTTCAGAGGTGTTCCCCTCGAAGCGGAGCGGTTACTGCACGTACCCCAGCGCCTTCAACTGCTCCATCAGCTCGTCGGAGATCTCCTCGTCCGCCGCCCGCACCGGTGTGCGGACCGGGTGGGCCGCCTCCCAGCTCTCCAGGGTCTGGCGAAGGCGCAGGACCACGTCGTCGGGGGCCTCGAACTGGGTCTTGCCGGGGCGCTCGGTCTGGTCGCGCTGGGCGAGCTTGGTGAGATCGTAGACCTCCACAGGATCGGTCATCTGCAGGTGCCTGCGCTCGTGCTTCTTCAGCGCCTCGGCGGCCTCGTCGGTGAGGGTCTCGGAGTCGCGGTTGAGGATCAGCTTGAGGTCGCCTTCGGTGATGGAGGCCTTGCTGACGTAGGACCGGTCGGTGTGGGCGATGGTGTAGGGCACGTGCTCGACGGTGCCCGTGCCGCGGATCTCCGGGGCCAGGGAGAGCCCCTCGAACTCGGCGGGTACGGGTAGGCCGGCCAGCTCCATCAGGGTCGGGGCGATGTCCACCAGCTGCACCGGATCGGGGTTGCGGCGGCCGCCGGAGAGCGAGCTGTGGTGGAAGATCAGCGGCACATGGAGATTGCTCTCGTAGAGCACGAAGCCGTGCTCCCGGGTCATGGGCACGCCGGGGTGGTCGTGGAGCCCCTCGCCGTGGTCCGAATAGAGGACCACCAGCGGGTCATCGCGTCCCTGCTCGGCCAGCCCCGCCAGCAGCCGTTCGACCTCCTCGTCGACAAACGCGATCTCGGCGTCGTACAGGGCCCGAGTTCGCTGCTTCTTGTTCATCTCCTCGGTGACGAAGCGCTCCTGGAACCGCTTGGGCGGGCGCAGGGGGGTATGGGGCTCGAGGTAGACCACCTGCAGGTAGAGGGGTCCCTCCACCGCCTTGGCCAGCTCCAGGGCCCCGGTGGTCACCTCGTCGGCGTCCATGTACGCGCGCTTGTTCTTCTGCTCGGTGCGCATCCAGTGCCACACGGCCTCGGACTCCACGTACGAGTCGAAGCCCTGCACGAAACCGAACACGGCGTTGAGGTTGGGGTTGGCGGTGATCCCCGCGGTGCTGTAGCCGGCCTCCTTGAAGCGCTCGGAGATCATCAACACGTCGTCGGGCAGCAGATCGAAGGTGCGCTCGTCCACCACGCCGGTGCCCGCCGGGTACAGGCCGGTGAGCACCGAGGCCATCGACGGCCGGGTCCAGCTGCAGTTGGCCCTGGCGTTCTCGTACAGCACCCCCTCGGCGGCGAAGCGGTCGATGAAGGGCGAAGTGTCGAGATCGTGGCCGTACGTGCCCAGGTGGTCGGCGCGCAGGGTGTCGATCATCACCATCACCACGTCGACGGGGGCCGGTTCGGCGGCGGCCGGAGTGACCTCCGCCTCCGGCGTTTCGCCGCCCTTGCAGCCGGGGAGCAGGAGCACCAGGAGGAGGACCAGGCGGTGTACGCGCATCGCCGTAGTGTGCGGGCCCGGCCCCCGGGGATCAACTGCGACGGCGTGGCTGCTATCCTCGCGGTCCGTGTCCGAGAGTGCCCAGCCCCTGTCCCGTCTCCAGCTGCTGGCCGCCGCCGCCTGCGTGGCCGCGGTGCTCACGCCGCTGGCGCTGACCTCGACCTACCACTGCGACGAGCTCAACGCGATCCGGCACGCCGGCCTGTTCGCCGAGGGGGACTTCCGCGTCCCGGGGCGGCCGGGCCTGCTGTGGTTCGCGCTGACGCCGCTGTTTGCCCTGCCCACCCCGCCGTCGATCCTGGTGGCGGCGCGGCTACTGTCGGTGCTGGCCGCGGCCCTGGCGGCGGTAGTCTGGCTGAAGCTGGCCACCCGCGAGGTGGGTCGAGGCGCAGCCATCGGCGCCCTGATCCTGCTGGTCGCGTCCCCCAACTACATGGGCCACAGCTTCGAGATCCGCACGGACACCTTCGTGCTCCCCCTCGCCCTGCTGACCCTCGCCCTGCTCTGCCGGACCACTCCGCAGCGGTTCGCGGGCGTCCTCGCCGGCGTCCTGGTGGCGTCCACCCTGCTGATCAGCCAGAAGTCCGTGTACTTCGTGGCGGCGCTGCACGGCGCGGCGCTGGTGTTCGCCCTGGTGTCCGGGGGGACGCGGGCGGCGAGAGCCCAGATCGGGCGGCTGGTCGTGATGGACGCCGTCGGGCTGGCCCTGGTGCTGGGCTACTACGGCGTGCTCATCGCGCTCAACGGCGGCGCCGAGGGATTCCTGGACGAGCACCTGGGGGCCGCGGCGTCCACGGCCTTCGACAGCTATCCCCTGCACCGCAAGGCCCGGGGCCTGTGGCACTCGTCCTGGGAGGCGCCCCTGCTCTACGTGGCCGCGGTGATCGGGATGGGCCTGGCCACGCATCAGCGCCGCAGGCGCCCCCTGATGTACGCCATCGCCGTGCTGACCGTCCTGCTGCTGTCCACCATCTTCTTCCACCGGGGGTTCTTCCACTACTACGTGGCCTACATGGAGCCCTTCCACGCGCTGATGGCGGCGCTGACGCTCGCCACCCTTTGGGAGGCCGCGCGAAGGGGCGCGAAGGTGCCGCGGATCCTCGGCTGGGTGGCGGTGGCCGGCATCGCCGCCGCGGTGGTCTGGGGCGGGGTACGCTGGCATCGCTTCTACCAGGTCCACAAGGGCTACCAGGAGGCGGTGATGCACACGGTGACCGAGGCCTTCGACGACAAGGTCCAGGTCTTCGACGGCATCGGCCTGCTGCCCGGCTACCCCCAGCCCGGGTTCTTCATGACCAAGGGGGGCCGGGACGCCTACCGGGCCAAGCACCCCAAGGACGGCCTGATCCGCCTGTGGCAGGATCCGCCGGCCCACGTCTACGTCTACGACTACATGACCCGCAAACGGTACCTGACCCCGACGGAACGGCGCTACGTGTGGGAGCACTACGTCCCGTACCGCAACAACGTGCGTCTACTGGGATGGCGGTTCGATCCAGCGAAGCGGGGCAAGGGAGAGCCAACGGCCGAGATCCTGGTCCCCGGCGCCTACACCGTCTGGTTCGCCGGCGGCTGGACCGGCCCGGTGACCGTGGACGGCATTCCCGTCACCCACGGGCAGACCGTCGAGCTCCGGGAGGGTGAACTCCCCCTGTCGGTCGAGGACCGGGTGGGCGATGGCGAGCTGTGGTTGATCATCGGCGCCGACCGGGAGCCCCACGAGGACGCCGTGGACTACTCGATGTTCCCGATCCTCAACCGCAAGCGCTACCAGCGCTACACCCGGGCGGGCGATCTGGCCACACCACCGAATTGCCCGGGGGACTGATCCGTCCCCACCTGACGCCCGAGGCCTCCTACCTGGCGTGCAGCACGACCGCCAGCAGATCGAAGGCCGCGACCACCGGCAGCGCCAGCAGCAGGTACGGCGGCGTACCCAGGTCCCGGCGCCGCGGCCGGGGCACCCGCCACACGGCCTCGCAGGTCGGCATCATCACCGCCAGGATCCCGCCGTGGACTGCGGGCCCCACCAGCATCCCGGAGAAGACCTCCAGGTCCCGGTCCAGCAGGTCGTGGGCCGCATCCATCGCGGTGGGGTTGCCCTGGGGGAAGAACATCTCCCACAGGTAGGGGCTGGCCAGCAGCAGGATCGTGCCGATGGACATGGACAGCAGCACGATGGCCAGGCCGGCGACGCAGGCCCCGAGCACCGGCGGGAGCACCGGCTGGACCCAGTCACAGACCTCCTGGGCGATCCACGCGGTCGCCAGCAGCATGGCCGGGAAGACCAGGGCGAACGCCACCTCCTCGTCGACCCCGTGGGACTGGCCCATGACCACCGCCAGCGTGATCGCCCCGCCCCACAGGGCGAGCACCGGCAGCGCGAACAGCCAGACCATGCGCCGCAGCCGATAGGAGACCGCCGCCCGCCGCGGGTCGAGCCGCTTGAAGGTGGGGACGAAGGCGTAGAAGCACCCCAGCAGGAGCCCCCACCCCATGAAGACCGTGGCCAGGATGATGTAGGCCTCACCCTCGTCCAGATCGCGCCACATCTCCGGGTTCAGCAGCAGGGAGAACCACCACAACGTACCCCCGACCAGGCCGCCCAGCAGTCCCAGGGGGAGGGGCAACAGTCGCATGAGTCCGCTGATCATGGGTCACGCCTCGGAGGGCAAAACGCGCGGGGACACCCTCTCGATCAGTCCCCGGCCGCAGGAGCCTCTTTGGCCGGTGCAGCCTCTTTGGCCGGTGCAGCCCCTTCGGCCGGCGCAGCCCCTTCGGCCGGCGCAGCCTCCTGGGCCGGCGCAGCCTCCTGGGCCGGTGCAGCATCCTGGGCCGGTGCAGCCCCTTCGGCTGCGGGGGCCGCCTCCTTCTCCGGCTCGGGCTCGGGCTCGGGCTCCGGCTCGGGCGGCGGCGGGGGGAGGTCGATGACGTGGATGTCGTTCAGCGCGATGGGCGTCTCCGGATCGATCTTGAGGATCACGGAGCGCACGTGCCGCTTCATGTCGTCCAGGCGATCCGGCGAGGCGCTGCGGGTGATGGCCTTGCCCAGCCACTTCAGCTGCTCCTGCTCGACGATCGTCAGGAACTTCCCCCCTTCGAAGTACCTTCGGAACGGCAGCGACGCCGCGTCCAGGCTCTCCTGGATCTTCGGGTTGATCGGGACACCGACGAAAAGATCCGGTTCGGTCATCTAGGAACGCTTCCTTCCCCGCACATGAAATCCCGAGGAGCGATCAGCGGATCTGCCGCGGGAACAGATCCAGGCGGTCCGGCTGCCACGGTGGAGGTGGATCCCCGGCAGCGCGGGTATTCCGCTGCTCCAGGTCCTCCCACGACAGGCCCATCGCCTTGATTCGCAGCTGTGCCTCCTCGACCCGCTCCGACCAGGTGGCCAGATCGATCAACATCCCGGCCACGTGGTCGGCTCGGTCGCCGTCGGGGTACCCCTGCAGGTACCCGATGCAGCGTTCGATGCCGCCCCGGGGCTGATGACGGTCGTGGTACAGCCAGATGGAGCGATACAGCAGCGCCGGTGCCTTGGCGTGTTCGGGCACCGCGCCGACGAACGCATCCATCGCCTCGATGAATTCCAGCTCCTGCTCGGCCAGCTCGATGGGCTGGTGGCGAGCGATCATGTCGGTCAGGTCGAGCCGGCCCTGCTTGGCCAGGTCGGCCTGTCCGTCGAAAAACTCCCAGTTGTCCCCCGCGTCGAGCCACAACCCCACGATCCATCCCGCCGCCGCCTCCTGCTTGCGGCGACCCTGGGGGTTCATCTCGAACAGGCGACGGTAGGCCTCGGCCGAGGCCCGGTACTCCTTGACCTCGAAGGCCTGCTGCCCCTGGAGGAAGGTCATCTCGTAGGAGTGGGTGTGGTCGGGCCAGCGAGCCAGATAGGCGTCGGCGAGGGCCAGGGAGTGCCGCTGCAGCTCCCGGTCCCGCTCATCGTCGCCCTTCTCGGCCAGGGCCATGGCCTGCTCGCGGACCGTGCCCTCCCACAGCAGGCGCATCTCCACGCCCAGCTCCTCGCCGTGGCGCCCGTCCCATTCGCCACCCTTGTGCACGAGGTCGAGACCGCGCAGGCACCCCTCGACCACATCGGCCCAGCGTTCCTTGGCGGCCGACTTGGCCACCTGATCCGCCAGCTTCTGTGGATCGCTCTTGCCTGGCGCCTTGGCGTGCGCGGGCATGGTCAGGAGCAGGGCCGCGAGCGCGGCCAGCCCCCAACGAACTGGGATGGACCTCCGCATAACTCCCTCTGGGGCGACGGAGTATAGCAGATCGGGATCCCACCCCCCCGGGCGGGGACGCTGAACGCGGCACGTCTCGCCGATCACCCCATAAGAAAAGGGGGCCCGACGGCACCCCGTCGAGCCCCCCGCTCGCCCTGTGGCGAGGTGTCTTCTACAGGCCGGAGTAGCTCTGCAGCTCCCGCAGGATGTACTGGCCGCCCTCGGCGGGCCGCTTCTCGTCCCACTTGACCATCCCGATGCCGTCCACCCAGTAGGTGTCCAGCGTGCCCTGGTGGGAGCCCACCGGATCCTGCGTGGTGTACACCGCGCTGATGTGGATCGCGTTGTTGAACGTCCCGGCGGGCACCGACACCGTCTCCATGCCCTCGACCGTCCACTCATAGGTGCAGGGGTAGGTGCCCGAGCCCTCGATGGACAGGTCCACCTGCTGGTTGTAGCTGCTGGTCCAGCTGTAGCCCATCTGCTGGTCCGGGTTGTACGGCAGGTACATCACCGGATCGCTGTTGACCGTCAGCACCGTGGCCTGGGCCTGGCTGTCGGTGACGTAGGAGCCGTAGTCCACGTTGCCACCGGCCTCGCAGTTGTCGTAGCCCCACCAGCTGACCTGGTACTGGGAGCCCTGGAACGAGCCGGTGCGCTGGTAGACGGTGAAGCCCTGGAAGTAGGTGGAGCCGCCCGCCTGCACGGTCTCGACGCCCGAGTCGGACTGCAGCTGGTCCTGGTAGGTGATGTTGTACTCGCTGGAGTACACCCACTGGGCCCCCGGGACGTCGATGGGGTCCCAGTCGTTGCAGCTGGAGACCGAGTCGTCGTCGTCGCCGGTGTCGTCGTCGCCGGTGTCGTCGTCGCCGGTGTCG
>CAZITQ010000073.1:34915-38636 GCA_964542165.1 uncultured Rickettsiales bacterium | reverse complement strand
GGGAAGGAGGCACCGACGAGCCCGCCGCGCGCGGCGTACTCCCATTCCGCTTCCATCGGCAAGCGGTAGCCCTCACACTCGTAGGGAGTCGCTATCCCGGCATCCATGGAAACATCAGCTAGATATATCCCGTTCTGGGTGCCGTTCATGCAGTCTGCGTAGGATGCACCGACATCCGTCAGATCCATGCACTGCACGTTCGTGAAGACATAGCACGGGTCCAGTCCTTCCAGTAGCGACAGCTCATTGGCAAACGCCACAGCGCCGTACCAGTTCAGAGACGCGTGGACGGGATAGTCATTACCGCAACCGTTGGCGCAGTCGGGGTACCAGGCACCGATCGACTCGAACTGACCCTGAGTTACTTCGTAGATGCCCAGGTAAAAATTGTGGGTCAGTGTCACTTGGTGCTCGTCCTCGTCCGAATCCCGTCCTACCTCGGACGCTGGACTACCCATGGTGAACGTGTCGTTCGGGATACAGGCCATCTCGAAGCCCATGTGAGTAGACAGCGTGCCGGGGTAGACGAGGGTATCGCCATCGTCACAATCTCCCTCGCACTCGTCGAATCCGTCTCCGTCATCGTCCGCCTCGTGGTCATGGAGTAGACCATCACAGTTGTTGTCGTGGTAGTCGCAGGCGACCTCCGCCGCACCCGGATTCGTATAGACGTCTCCATCGTCACAGTCGTTGCCGCACTCATCGTACCCGTCGCCGTCGTCGTCCGACTCGTCGCCATGCAAGACGCCGTCGCAATCGTTGTCGATGTAGTCACAGGCAATTTCGAGCACGCCAGGGTGGACCGACGCGTCGTCGTCCTGGCAATCCACACACGCAAGATGGCCATCACCGTCATCGTCCACTTCATCGACGCCGGGAAGGCCATCACAGTCGTTGTCCTCCCCATCACAGGCCTCGGTCGCGCCGGGGAAGGAACCGTCGTCCGCGTCATCGCAGTCGCCATCGCAGGTGCTCGACCCATCTCCGTCCAGATCTGCCTGGTTCAAGTCCCCATTGGAGTCATCGCAATCTCCGCCGCATTCTGAGATCCCATCGCCATCGTCATCAAACTCCAACGGATCGGTCACTCCGTCGCAGTTGTTGTCGAGGCTCCCATCACAGGTGTCTGGCGCGCCAGGGAACACGTCGCCGTCGGTGTCGTCGCAGTCGCCATCCACGGCCGACCATCCGTCGCCGTCCTGGTCCTCCGAGGTCGTGGTGTCGTCGTCTCCGGTGGTGTCGTCGTCTCCGGTGGTGTCGTCGTCTCCGGTGGCGTCGTCGTCCCCCGTCGAATCGTCGTCGTCTCCGGCGGTGGTGTCGTCGTCCCCGGTCCCGGGGTCCGGACAGCCGACCACGAGGGTGAGACCCAGCAGGGCGATCAGGAAACGGTGCTGCATGATCGGGCTCCTCTCTCGAGGCCATCAGCCTACCAGCGATCGGACCTGGCGCCCCACAAACGGCTGCCACGGCGGGCGCCCCCCCGGGCGATCCCCCGCTTGTCCCCCGACTCGACAGAGTGGACAATCCCGGCATGCCGACCCCGATCCCCAGCGTCGACCAGTTCCGCTACCACTGCGACCTCGAGGTCCGCTTCCGCGACCTGGACGCCATGGGCCACGTGAACAACGCGGTCTATTTCACCTACTTCGAGGTGGGCCGCTCCGGGTACACCAAGGCCGCCGGACTCGCCGCCGACGACGAGACCGACCCGCGGAGGCGCTACCCCTTCATCCTGCTGGACGCGAGCTGCCGCTATCTGGCCGCGGTCTCGATCAACGACACCCTGCGCCTCCACGTGCGCACGTCGCACCTGGGCAGCAAGAGCTCGGTGTTCGAGTACCTGCTCACCCGCCGCCCCGACGACGCGCCGGTGGCGGTCGGTCACACGACCCAGGTCGCCTTCGACTACACCTCGGGCCAGACCATCGTTCTCCCCGACGATCTGCGCGCGGCCTTCGAGGCGTTCGAGGGGCCGGCGCTGACCGGCTGAGTCTGGTCTCCCCTGCCTTTCGCGCGCCATGGCCGCGCTTGGGCTATCATCGTTCGCCGGGGAAAAGAATCATGCTCCCACCGCCCAGGACGAGCAGGCGCTGGACAGGGTTGCTGGTGTTGCTGCTGCCGCTTCTCGCGGGCAGCGGCTGTAGCCTGAAGTGGACCTTCATCCAGCTCTCCTACCCCAACCCGGTGCCGGAAGGTCCGGTGGCCGAACTCCCGGAAGATCCCGCCACCTCGGACCTGGCCTACACGACGTACGCGAGCCTGATGCCGTTGCTGCTGGTGGACTACGATCGGCCATCGGCCGTGGGGCAGTGCCTCGCGAACCTGGCCGGAGACGCCGGACTACGCAAGACGATCCGCGAGTACGGGCTGGCCCGGGCCACCGCGCCTCCCACGGACTGGTACGCGCCGGACGTCCACCTCTCCCGCCTGGATCCCCTCTGGGAGCCGTGGCCCGACGCCTGCGCTGCGGCGGAGCTCGGTGACGCGGACCAGGCCCGGCTGGCGGCGGCCCTCGCCTCGTCCGGGGAGACCATGATCCAGGTCCTCCTCGGAGCATCGGGGGGCCTGCGGGCCAGCGTGGAACACCTGCAGCCGCGGATCACCGACCTGGATCGGGGCCTGTCCGACGCCCTGGCCACCAGCGCGCGGCTCCTGGCCGGTGATCCGTCGGTGGCCTGGGGCGGGGACACCCTGCGCGGGGAGTACCCCTCCCTGGTCCTCAGCGGCGGCGCCGGCAACGGCGCGTTTGCCGCCGGTTACGTCTACCAGCTGCTGAGCATGCGCGAGGAGGCGCTTCGGCTGAGCGCGGACACCATGCCGGGGATCCACCGGGAGATCCGGGAGGACGCCCGCTTCGGGAGCCTGGCCTCCACCAGCGTGGGGGCGCTGATCGCCGTGGCCGTGGATCTCTACTACGCCGATCTGGTGGAGGCCCCGATTCCGGCCGCGACGGACGGCACGCCAGACCGTTCGCGGCAGGACCGGGCGTTGAAGCTGTTGCGCGACAACTTCGTGGTCGACGAGTGGGACCTGTTCCGCGTGTGCCGTGGCAACGTGTTCTCGCTGATCAACGTGCCGGGGGATCCGGTGCCCTGGGATCCACAGCAAGGGGTCCTGCGTTTCGACCCCCTCATGCAGGACATCCTGGTCCCGGTGTTCAGGGATCACGGCGACGAGCTGCTGGCCAACGACCTCATCCGGGTCACGACCGCCGTGGAGGCCGAGAAGAACGCGCTGGCCTTCCTGGACGAGCGAGCCTGCCGACTGCTGGAGGGCGAGACCCGCCAGGACTGCCTGGTCACCGCCGTCAAGGCGTCCATATCCGAGCCCGCCCTCGCTCCACCGATCCCCCGGGTGTACTCGGGGTTGACCCACCTGGGGGAGGAGGGGACCTGGCTGGACGGAGGGTTGCGTTCGGGGGCGCCGACCTCGTCCGGGGCCAACTACAACGGAGAGTGGGGCCGGGTCCTGGCGATCAACACCCACCGCTACCAGGGAGTGCCCGAGGACGGCTTCGACAACGCCGTTCAGCTGTTGGCGCGGACCGTCACCACCTTCGTCGAGCAGACCCGGAGCTGGGAGCTGGCGTATGCCCAGCTCATGGACGAGGCCCGGCACGCTTCCCGCTGCCGGGCCGAGGAGCACCAGGGCCTCCAGAACCACCGCGGCCAAAAACTGTTTGGGAAATTACTGGGTCCTTGATAGTGAATCTTGTTTTTTT
>CAZITQ010000073.1:0-34905 GCA_964542165.1 uncultured Rickettsiales bacterium | reverse complement strand
CCCCGGGCGGGGGGCGGGGGCGCAGGCCCCGCCCTGGGACGCGCCCCGCCCCGGGCCCCGCGGCCGGCCCCTGGAGCACCTGGGCCTCCAGAACCTCCGCGGCCGTCCCTGCATCCGGTTCTACGAGGACCAACCCATCGCGGTGGCGGACGCGGCCGCCGGCGCGGATTCGGCCGCCCCCGAACTGGACAAGCCCACTCCGCTGGACATCGTGCCCGCCCACGCCCAGCCCCCTCCCCCCCAGGGGTCCACCTGGCTGCGGTCCGTGTACGTGCCCGACGGGGTCGACATGACCCTGTCGGCGGAGGGGTACGCGTTCGACAGTCAGGCCCTGTCGGGGCTGTGGCTCGAGGGGAGGCGCGCCTTCCTGGCCACGTCCGACGACGTGGTGCGCTGGCTGGGACCCGGCTGGCGACAGCTGGCGACCAGCGATCCCCGTTTGCGCACGATCCCGGGCTACGACGAGTACGTGACCGACCAGCGCCGCCAGGTGGATGCGGCGTGGGCCCAGTGGAACGCCGCCTGGCTCGCCTCCTCGCCCGAGGACCGGGCCCTCAACCACCGCAAGCTGCTGCGTGAGAACCTGAGACCCTGCCGCTGCGGCCCCGAGAGCTGTATCGAACCCTGAGGCGCTCCCCGCTCACGGGGAACGGAGAGCGTCCACCTTGGCGAGCGCACCCCAGAGCCGGTAGGCGTCCACGGCCTGTTCACCACGGTGCTCGGCGGCGTCCACGTCGCCCGCCTCCGCGTGACGGTGCGAGCAGCGCTCCCAGGCGAGGGCCGCCAGGTGGAGGTAGCCGCGCTCGGTGCAGGCGGCCGCTGCCGATGCGTAGGGCGTCTCGAAGGGTTCGCCCCGGAGGGCCGCCAGCTCGGCATCCACGAACCGGCGTTTGTGCTCCTGGTTGGCGGCGCAATGGGCGGACCAGCCCGCGAGGGCGTCGCGGTTGGCTTCGATCCGGGAGAGGAGGTCGGAACGGTCGCCATCGGTTGCCGTCCTGGCCTCGTCGGCCAGCACCAGGCTCTCGAAGAAGGTGAACTCGGTGAGCTGGTGCATTCCCATCATCGCCGCCGAGCCCTCCCGGATGAGCCGGGCCTGGTCCCGGGCGTCCGCGGTGCGGGATTCGACGAGGGCCTGGACGAGCTGGATCAGGCGGACGTTCATGGCCGCGACCGGATAGTGCGCCAGACCCTCCGCGAGGGCCTGCGGGGTCGCCCCCTGGCTCTCCAGCTGGCGGGACACGTCGATCCGTCCCGCCAGGCAGGACGCCGCGTGGAGGACCCCGGCCACGAAGTTGGCCGCATCCTGGTACCGGGCCACGTCCCGGGTCATCCGGTACAGATCCACCGCCCGATCCACCAGGCGGGGCAATCCATCTCCGCTGAGGAACAGATTCTCCACCGCGTTCATCGCCAGCCAACCCGCGTAGTCGAACAGGCCGTACTCGAGGGCGCTGTCGATGGCCGACAGGCCCTGCGGGATGCCGTCCTCCACCGGGTGGGTCCAGTGGTCGATGAAGTTCACACACAGGTGGGTCACCGGCGCCAGCTGTGCTCCGTCCCCTCGGCGCTCCACCAGGTCCAGGGCCGCGCGCCCCAGGGAGTGGCCGACGGTCACGTCGCCGCCCATGGCGCACAGCAGACCTTGCATGGCGTACGCCATGGGGGCCTCGCGCCCGTTTCCGTGGGTGAGACAGAGGTTGACCATGTGGGTGACGGTCCAGCTCAACACGTGGGGGAAGAGGTAGGCCGGAGCGGCGATGGCCTGGAGCAGGGAGAGCTCGGCCGCGGCGTTCTCGTCCCGCATCTCCGGGCGTTCGACGAGCGCGTCGACGGCCGCATCGGACATCAGCTCGGCCATCCGCATCACCACCGCCTGGGCGGGCTCGCGCCAGGCCTCGACGTCGTCGATGGCGGGGAGCTGGTGGCCCCTCAATCTCAGCCCGTCGAGCCCCGCCTGGACCGCGTCCGCGTAGCGGTTGTCCAGCACCAGCATGCGTGCGCGAAGCCGGGCGATCTCCATCCGCCGCAACAGCTCGTCGGTCTCCCGATCGGTGCGGGCGAGGATGGTCTCCGCGTCCCCCGTCCGGTCGCACATCGCGTAGGCCTCGGCGAGGGCAATCCGCATCCTCCAGGTGAGGTCAGCGGAGTCACTGTCGGCGGGCAAGACCGTCAGCCCGACCTCCAGGTAGGACACGGCGGTGTGCCACGCGGCCGTCCGGTTGGCTGCCCGACCCGCGTCTGCGAACAGCGTGGCGGCCCGCACCGGGTCCGCGGGGTCGTGGTCGAGCTCCAGTGCCTTGGTGAGCTGGTCCGCGGCGTCGAACAGCAGCGAGGTTCCCCCCCGCTGCTGGCTCACCGACAACAACGCGTCACCCAGATCCAGGTGGATCTGCCCCCGTTGGGTGGCGGGGATTCCGCGGTACAGGGAGTGCCGGATGCGATCGTGGACGAAGCGATAGGAGATCGTGGAGCCACCCGGGCGCTGGGGCAGGAGCACGCGCTGGTCCACCGCCGGCTGAAGAGCGACGATGATGTCCGACAGGGGCGCGTGCAGGCCGAGGGCGAGGTGTTCGGCGGAGAATTCCCCGGCGAGGCAGGCGCCGGCCTCCAGGGCCTGAACCGTCGCGTCCGGGAGCCGGGTGAGGACGCGTTCGAGCAGGGCATGCGAACCCTGGCGCAGCGCCTGGGCCTCCAGCTGATCCATGTCCCAGTCCCAGCCGCCGCTCCCGCGCTGTCGCAGCACCGAGCTGTCGTGGAGGACGCCCAGGAAGCGCAGCAGTGAGAGGGGAATGCCACCGGCCGCGTCCGACGCGGCGTCCGCCAGCGGGCGTGTCTCGGCTACCCGGGCCCCCAGGGCGTCCGCGACCAGCTCCCGCGCCGCGGTCTGCTCCAGCGCAGCCAGCTCCACCCGGTGGATCGGCATGCCACCGGCCGGGGGATCGGCCGCCAACTCCAGCAGACGATGCGGGGATTCGTCGTGCCCCAGCCGGAAACCCGCCACCACCAGCACGTGGTCCAGGGCGCGTCCCCCCACGAGCTCCGCCAGCAGGTCGACGCTCGCGCGGTCCGCCCACTGGAGGTCGTCGACGAGCAGGACCAGCGGTGAATCGGCCATGGCCAGGGCGCCGATGAGGCGCCGGGTGAGCAGCCGGATCCGGTTCTGCTCCTCCGCGGACGTCACGGGCTCGGGTTCGGGGACGGCGCCGAGGACGCGCTCCAGCTCGGGCACCAGCTGGAACACCACGCCTGCCCCGTCACCGAGGGCGGCCTGGAGGGTCTCGCGCAGCGCCACCCGGTCTGTGGACGGATGGTCGAGCCGGGCCTGCAGCGCGTTGGCCAGGGCGATCCGGATGCCCGAATGGGGCGCTCCGTGGAAGGGATCGAACCAGCCCCGGGCGAAGATCCCACCCTCGACCTCCACCACTGCGTCGAGGGTCTCGGCGAGGGCCGTCTTTCCGATTCCGGCCCGGCCCGTGAGCAGGACCAGCTCGGACGCCCCGCGACGCACGCGGCGGTACGCCTGCTTCAGGAGGTGCTCCTCCTCGCGCCGACCGTGCAGCGCCGAGGGCACCAGGGGCAGTAGTCCGCCACCTCCGGAGGAGGGGTGGGCGTGTGCGTTCATGTGTAGGTCCCTCCCACAGGCCGCCGGGTGCGGCAGGCCTGTGACGACGCTAGCAGGTTTCGGGATGCTGCAGTTGCCTCTGGCGCTATTCGATGCCCGAGTTGAGCTCGAATCCGGTGACCGTCTGCACGGCGAACTCCTCGGGATCGACGAAGGAGATCCGGCCGAGCGGGTGGTCCTGGGAGACCCAGGCCACCGGCGTGGGGAGGTCGTCGCCGGCGGGCATCACCCCCACGTGGACCGGCAGGGAGGGGACGAGCACGTCGTCCACGAGCCGGGTGTCGTAGTCGATCACGCCCACGTAGCGGTTCTCCTCCATCATGAACACGGCCCGCTGGCCGTCGTCGAAGTTGGCCACGGACGCCAGGGGATCCTCGAGGAGGACGGCGTTGGGGACGTACAGATCGTTGCCCAGGCTGATGATGGTCATCACGTACTCGTCGGAGTAAACGTCGCTCTCCCCGGGGGTGTCCGCCAGGGAGTGGACCACGAGCACCGAGTCCCCGTCGGGCGCCATGATCACCTGCTCCACCGGCTTCTCCAGCCGCTTGACCGTGAGCGCGTCGGTGGCCCGGTCCCACAGCGTGATCCGGTCGGTGAGCTCGGCGGTCGTGTACAGCATGGCCATGTCGCCCACGGGCGCCATCGAGAGGCTGCCGATGGTCTCGGTGTCGGGCAGATCGACGAGCACGGGCGCCTCGTCCGGGTCGGTGGCCTGGAAGGTCCGGAGCTCCCGGCTGGTGCGGCTGACCACCATCAGTTGCTCGCCATCGGGGGAGAGATCCATGTCGGTGGGATCGCTCCCCGCGGCCAGCCAGGTCAGCTCGCCGGTGTCCAGGTCGACCACCTGGATCGCGTCCTCGGTCTGGTAACGGATGAAGGCGAACTCGCCGCTGGGCTCGACCTCCACCTCGGCCGCCACCGGCGGATCGAAGGGATCGGCCTCGAGATCGAGGAGCTCCGGCTCGGGAAGGTCGGCCGTGAGGTCCACCGTGGTGAAGAACTCGTCGGAGATGATGATCGCCAGATCGCCGCCGTCGGCGAACTTCACCTGGCGGGGGTTGAAGCCCACCGAGAAGTCGTGGCTGACCAGGGAGTCCAGGTCCACGATGGAGACCTCGGTGTACGAGAGCACCCCCTGGAAGCTCTCCGTGCCGTCGAGCAGGGCCGCGTTCAGGAAGCACACCGCGTGGTCGCCCGATGGGGAGAGCGCCAGGTAGTTGAAGTCCTCCCGGACCGTCACGGTCTCCACCTCGTCGGTGTCCACGTCGATGACCGAGACGGAATCCTCGCCATCGTTGAAGACCACGGCCCGGCCGTAGTCGGCGGTGACCTCCACCTGGACCGGCTCGTCGCCCACCTCCAGGGTCGTGATCTGGCGCGAGAGCACGTGGACCTTGGACACCGAATCCCGGTTCGGGTTGGCGATGAACACGAACACGTCCGCGGCCGAGGGGGCGACGGTCACGAAGTCGTCCTCCTCCTCGGGGGGGGCGGTGTCGTCGTCGTCGTCGTCCCCGGCGTAGTCGTCGTCGTCGCCGTAGTAGTCGCTGTCGTCCTCGGCCGCGTCATCGTCGTCGTACTGTCCGCCGAGGCCGTAGGCGTCGGAGGCGGCGCAGCCACCGAAGAGGCCCCAAGTGAACAGGAGAGCGGCCAGCCCGCCGAGTCCCAGGATGTGATTCTTCATGACAACCTCCCGGACGTGCCCTGGGCCCCATTCCAACATGTCGGGCCGCCCGCGTCAGCGGGCAAGTGGGCGCCCGGGCCTTGCGCGTACGCGTTCCGCTGCTATCCTTCGCGCCCGAATGCGAAGTGAACAGACGTGGGCGCGAGAGCGGAATCCACCCACCAGGGGACGAAGATGAGCACCACCCGAAAGCCGATTTCCACCGCACCGGACGGGACCGTCATCGAACTGCCCGGCCGCAAGGACTACCCCGGGGAGCTGGAGCGGGTCCAGAAGCTCGTGGACGAGCAGCGCGCCATGGGGCGCGAGATCTGCGTCGTCATGGGCATGGGCTTCGTGGGCCTCGTGATGGCGGCCATCGTGGCCGACGCCGAGGACGAGAACGGCGACCCGCGCTACTACGTGGTCGGCCTGCAGCGGCCGTCGGCGCGTTCGTACTGGAAGATCCCGGAGATCAACAAGGGCGTGTGTCCGCTGGAGTCCGAGGATCCCGAGGTCCCGGAGATGGTGGCGCGGACCGTCAACGACAAGAAGACCTTCACCGCCTCGTTCAACGAGGAGGTGCTCTCGCTGGCGGACCAGGTGGTCGTGGACGTCCAGTGCGACATCCAGAAGAAGGGGCTGGCCAACGTCACCATGGCCACCGTCGAGATCGCCGCGTTCCGCGCCGCGATCAAGACCATCGGCGACTACATCCAGGCCCATGCCCTGGTGTTGATCGAGACCACGGTGCCGCCGGGGACCACCGAGCAGGTCGTGTACCCGATCCTCGAGAAGCGCTTCAAGCAGCGGGGGCTGCCCACCACCCCGCGCGTGGCCCACTCCTTCGAGCGGGTGATGCCCGGCCGCGAGTACGTCTCGTCGATTCGCGACTTCTGGCGGGTCTGCGCCGGGGTCGACAAGCCGAGCACCGACCTCTGTGTCGAGTTCCTGACGAACGTGCTGAACACCGAGGAGTTCCCCCTCACCGTGCTGGACATCCCGCTGGAGTCCGAGACGGCCAAGGTGATGGAGAATTCCTTCCGCGCCACGCTGATCGCGTTCTCCGCCGAGTGGGGGGACTTCGCCGAGGAGCACGGGGTCGACCTGTGCAAGGTGATCGAGGCGATCAAGGCTCGGCCGACCCACAACAACATGCTGTTCTCCGGCCCCGGTGTGGGTGGCTACTGTCTGCCCAAGGACGGGGGGTTCGGCCTGTGGTCCCACCGCTACCTGCTGGGCAGCAGCCGGGACATCTTCGCCATGACCCCCCACGCCATCGACATCAACGACACGCGCGGCTTCCACGTGGTGGAGCTGGTGGGCGAGGCGCTGGTGGAGATGCGCAAGGAGATCAACGGGTACCGCGTGCTGGTGCTCGGCTGCTCCTACCGCGAGGACGTGGGGGACACCCGCTACTCCCCGTCGGAGCTGATCGTGCGCAAACTGCACGAGCTCGGCGCCGACGTGTCGGTGCACGACCCCTACGTGCAGGTCTGGCCGGAGATGCGCGACCAGAATCTCAACTACGACCACTCCCTGGCGCGCCACTTCCGCCGCCAGCAAGAGCTCTCCACCCTGGAGGTGCAGAGCGACCTGGACGGCGCGCTCGATGGCGTGGACGCCGTGGTACTGGCCGTCCGTCATTCGCTGTACAAGGACCTGGATCCCGACGCCCTGGTGAAGGCCACCGGCGGCCCCGTGGCGGTCGTGGACGCCTTCGGCATCCTCCCGGACGAGAAGATCGTCCGCTACCTGGAGCTGGGCTGCGCGGTGCGGGCCGTGGCCCGCGGCCACGTGCGGCGTCTGGCCGAGCGGGTGCGCCAGGCGGGCGCGTCCCGGTAGACTCGCCCCCATGAATCCCCGCCTGAGCCACCTCGTCTGTGACACCTGCGGTCGCACCTTTGATCCCGGCGAGGTCCGGTACACCTGCCCCGACTGCGGTGACCTGCACGGCACGCTGGCCATGCGTTACCGGCCGGCCGCGTCCCGGGACGCCCTGCTCGACAACCTGACCGACCCCCCGGCGGGGGAGGGGATCTGGCGCTATCTGCCCCTGCTGCCCCTGGCGGGGCGGCCCGCGTTCGCCCACCCGCCCTTCGGTCCGACGCCGCTGCTGGAGGTCGACTCGCCGTTGCCCGGCGTGCGCCTGCGGCTCAAGGACGACGGCCGGAACCCGTCCGGGAGCTTCAAGGACCGGGCCTCGGTGGTCGGGGTGGCCGACGCCCGCGAGCGAGGAGCCACGGTGTTGACCGCGGCGTCCACAGGAAACGCGGCGAGCTCGGTGTCCCTGTTCTGCGCCTGCGCGCACATGCCCGCGACGCTGTTCGTGCCGAGGGACGCGCCAGCCCCCAAGGTGGCCCAGCTGTTGCTCTTCGGTGCCCGGGTCCTGGCGGTCGAGGGGACCTACGATCAGGCCTTCGATCTGTCCCTGGAGGCCACCCGGCGCTTCGGCTGGTACTCCCGCAGCACCGCCTTCAATCCGGTGCTCGGGGAGGGCAAGAAGACCGTCGCGCTGGAGCTGTGGGAGCAGCTGGGCCGCAGGGCCCCGGACGCGGTGGTCGTGCCGGTGGGTGACGGGTGCATCATCGGAGGTGTCCACAAGGGGTTCTCGGATCTGGTGGAGCTGGGGCTGCTGGACCGCGTACCGCGGATCCACGGCGTCCAGGCGCGGGGGAGCTCGCCGCTGGTGACCGCCTTCGACGACGGGGCCGAGACCGTCCAGCCCATCGTGCCCGAGACCCTGGCCGACTCCATCTCCGTGGGCCAGCCGCGGGACGCCCGCAAGGCCCTGCGCGCCGTCCGCGAGACCGGCGGCGCCTTCGTGGCCGTACGGGATGACGAGATCCTCGCCGCCATGCGCTCTCTGGCCCGGGGTGCCGGTGTCTTCGCCGAACCTGCGGGCGCCACCGGCTACGCCGGCCTGCAGGCCCTGTTCGACCGCGGCGCCCTCGCCGAGGGCGACGAGGTGGTGGTCCTGATCACCGGCAACGGCCTCAAGGACGTCGCCGGTGCCCACCGCGCCGCCGAAGGCCAGCCCACCGTCATCGAACCGACCCTCGAGGCGGTCGAGAGGGTGGTCGAAGAATAGGGACGTACGTAAGTAATGAACTTGCTCGTCGAGCAGGTTCATTACTTACGTACGTCCCCATTCCTTTCTCCGGAACCAAGTCGGCCGTTCAAGTGTCCGATCTTCCAACCTGGAGGAGGTTCCCATGCGACGCGTCCGGTTTGCGGTGTTGGTTCTCTCGCTGATCGCCCTGCCGTTGGGCTGCATGGCCATGGCGGGGGGCGATGCGTCCATGAGCTCGGAGGCGGCGCCGGCCCTCGGGGGCTGGGACGACTCGACCGTGGCGACCGGCGAGCCCATGGGGTACCGGGGGGAGAAGACCGACGCGCTGGCGGAGGTCTCCGCCGAGACGGTGGAGCTGGATCGAGCCCTGTCCGAGGCGCAGGACGAGGACTCCGGTGGTGACGGGGGCGTTCGCTCGGCGGCGGAGGGCCGCAAGCTGATCCGGACCGGCTCGATGTCGGTGGCGGTGGACGACTATGGACCCTTCCAGACGGCGCTGGAGGCCCGGGTGGAGGAGCTGGGGGGCTTCGTCGCGGACGCGAGCCTCAGCCACTACGCAGGAAGGGTCAGCTGGGCCACGTTGACCATCCGCGTGCCCGCGGAGGGCTTCGAGGATCTGATCGGCTGGGCCGAGTCCGAGGTGGAGGTCCAGAGCCTGGACATCGGCACCCAGGACGTGACCGAGGAGTGGGTGGACGTCCGGTCCCGGATCGACAACGGAAAGCGGACCGAGAACCGACTGCTCCTGCTGCTGGACGACCGGACGGCGGATCTGGAGGACGTGCTGGCGGTGGAGCGGGAGCTGGCCCGGGTGCGCCAGGAGATCGAGCGCGCCGAGGGACGGATGCGGGTGCTCTCGGACCAGGTCTCCCTGGCCACGCTGACCCTGAGCGTCTCGGTGCGAAACCCCTACGAGCCCGCGGTCGATCCGCCGGGCTTCGGCCAGATGATCGCGGACACCTTCCACGGCTCCATCGCGGCCATGCTCACCGTGGGCAAGGGGCTGGTGCTGGTGGCCACGGCGGCGTCGCCCTGGCTCCTGCTGCTGACGGTCTTCGCCTACCTCGCCTACCGGCTCCTCCGGCGCCTGCTGCGACGGAAGTCCGCATAGCCGACCGCAGCGGGTAGGATCGGTCCCCGTGAACGAGAAGCTGACCGACCTGGGTGAATTTGGATTGATCGCGCGCCTGACCGCCGGGCTCGCCGACGGGGACGAGAGCGTGGTCGTCGGGGTGGGAGACGACTGCGCCGTGCTCGATGACGGCGGCGACCGGCTGCTGCTGATCACCACGGATCTGATGGCCGAGGGAGTTCACTTCCTCCCCCGGACCGATCCGGTGGCCCTGGGGGACAAGCTGCTGTCGGTCAACCTCTCCGACGTGGCGGCCATGGGGGGGACCCCCCGACACGCGGTTCTCGCGGTGGCCGTCCCCGCCGGGCTCGAGGTGGCCTACCTCGACGGTGTGTACGCGGGGCTCCGGCGCCGCGCACGCCGCCACGGGGTCTCCGTGGTCGGAGGCGACACGACCCGCAGCGGGGCGGGGCTGGTCCTGTCTCTGACCCTCACCGGACGGGCTCGCCGGGGCGGGGTGCTGACCCGGTCCGGAGCGCGTCCGGGCGACGCGATCCTGGTGAGCGGCACCCTCGGGGATTCCGGCGCCGGGCTGGCCCTGTCCACCGCGGTCGGTGACGCGGGCGCCCTCGGCACGCTGCCCGGCCTCGCGCAGGCCGACCGGGACGTCCTGAGGGCGAGGCACGACACGCCGGAACCGCGGGTCGACCTGGGGCGGATGCTGCCGCGGTTCGAGGGGGTCCACGCGGCCATCGATCTCTCCGACGGCCTGGCCTCCGACCTGGGCCACATCTGCAGACGTTCGGAGGTCGGTGCGCGGATCGATCTCTCGCTCCTCCCCCTGTCCGGCGCCCTCCTGCGGTTTGCTGCGGAGACCGGGTGGGACCCCCGCTCGCTCGCGGCGTCCGCGGGCGAGGACTACGAACTCTGCGTCGCGGTGGATCCGGGAGCTTCATCCACCCTGGTAGCGGAGGCCCGCGCCCTGGGGATCGGCCTCACCGAGGTGGGGCGGATGGCCGACGGCCACTCGGACATCCAGTGGACCGACGGCAACGGACATCCCGTCGACCCGCCCTCCGGCGGCTGGGACCATTTCGGCTGACGGCTCGACCCCTGCCCCGGCGTTCGCCCGCCCCATCCCCCGATGGCCGGAAAAACCCTTGTGCTCGCAACGAATTCTGGTAGGGTCCGCCGGCTTGAACGACAGGAGGATCACCATGAAGAACCTGTACCTGCTCACATTGCTCGCCGCGATCACGTGCCTGCTCACCCTCGGCTGCCCGGCCGGATGGAACGAGACCGACGACGACGACGACGACGACAACGACGCGTCGGCGGACGACGACGATGACACCGGCGACGACGACACCGGTGACGACGACACCGGCGACGACGACACCGGGGACGACGACACCGGCGACGACGACACCGGCGACGACGACACCGGCGACGACGACACGGGTGACGACGACACGGGCGACGACGACACCGCCCCGGCCGACAACGACGGCGACGGCTACCTCGACACCGTGGACTGCGACGACAACGATCCGGACGTGAACCCCGGCGCCGACGAGGTGCCGTACGACGGCGTCGACAACGACTGCGACGATGGCGACCTCACGGACGTGGACGGGGACGGCTTCGACTGGGAAGGGTTGCAGGGCGGTCACGACTGCGACGACGAGGACCCCGACGTCTACCCGGGTGCCGAGGAGATCGAGAACGGCGTGGACGACAACTGCAACGGTTTGGTCGACGACCTGGGCTACCCCTGCAACAACGAGGAGAACGAGCCCAACGACACCTGGCAGCAGACCGATTCGATCAGCGCCAACGACGAGATCTGCGGGATCATCGACGACGCCGGCGACATGGACTGGTTCTCCATCGGCGTCACCGCCTGGACCCAGGTGGACTTCGAGCTGACCGGTCAGGCCGACGGCTCGCAGATCTCGGCCGTGGTGGCCCTGTGGGACGACGACGGCGTGACCCTGCTGGCCGAGGACATCGGCGGCGACGCGAGCGTGTCGGGGATCTTCCCCTACAACGGCACCTTCTACCTGTCGGTCAACGACCAGAACCCCGCCAACGCCGGCTGGGACAGCTACTACACCCTCAACACCTACGAGAGCAGCCCCTGCGACTCCATCGAGATCGAGTCCAACGACGAGGTCGGCCTCGCCGACACGATGGTCGCCTGGGGAACCCACTGCGGCGAGTCCACCCACTGCGACATCCTGTCGTGCGACAACGACTACTGGTCCTTCTACGTGTTCGCCGGTGAGACCTGGACCTTCGACGTCGACGCCCTGGACGTGGGCTCCCTGCTGGCCGCGGAGCTCCGCCTGTTCGACACCGACGGCTCCACCGAGCTGGCCACCGACGAGAACATGCCCCTGCTGATCGACCCCGAGATCACCTACACCTTCGGCACCACGGGCACCTACTACATCGAGGTCAGCGCCGACTGGTACTACCTCAACAGCCTGGGCCCGTACCTGCTCTACGTGTACTGATCGCCTCTCCGGACCGGCCGGGGCGAACCCGAACGCACCCCGTCGCCAGCGCGCCCGACGAGAGGGCACGCGCATTGCATATACGTCCCTCGTGGCGAAGGCTGCTACACTACGGTCGCGGAGAACCGTAGGGGTTGTCTTGTGCCCGCGGTCCCCGCACGGGGCATGGGAGGAGTGGACGATGGCGAGGTACGTCACCTTCATCGTGGTCGGCCTGCTGGCGGCGGCGCTCATCGTCGTGGGCTGTCTCGACGACGACCGGTTCGGTCTCGGCGGCGAATGGGACGACGACGACGACAACGACACCGGCGCCGACGACGACATGTTCGACGACGACTCGGCGGGGGACGACGACTTCCCGGGTGACTGGGAGTACTACACCATCGAGGTGTCGTCCTTCGAGGCCACCGGCGGGACCTCCGGCGGCGACGCCAACGTGTACGTCTACCAGACCTACTTCGACGAGTGGGGCGACATGCTCTGCGGCATCAACTACAAGATGCGGTCGGAGTACACGTACGGCACCAACCAGGGGGACGACCTGTACCCGTGGGCGGACGAGGTCCTCACCTGGACCGAGGGCGTCGTCGAGTACATGACCTGTCCCGAGCAGTGGGCGGTGGACCCCAACGCCGTCAGCGAGGCCTGGGAGTGGGTCGTCCACCCGATGCTCTTCGTCTCCTGTGACCAGATCCGCGATGGCTCCGACGCCTCGGACACCTACCTGGGCGAGGACATCATCTGGGAGACCCTGGGCGACGGCACGTTCTCGTTCTTCTGCGACATCGTCTGCCCGGCGGCCGAGTACTTCAACGACACCGGCCCCTGCGAGGGTGTCTGGCTGATCCCGGGCGAGACGGACGATCTCGAGGAGTACGGCGACTTCTCCTACTTCGCTCCGGACCAGACCGACAACGTCGAGGCCTGGATGTTCAACGGCTTCGCGGCCGCCGAGTCGTGGAACGAGGACGAGGACCCGATGCTCAACGGTCCCACCGCGGGCCTCGAGGGCCAGTACCGCCTGGTATCTCTGTGGCCGTGGACCATCGAGTTCGGCGACCTGTAGTCCTCCCTTCCTCATCACGCACGATATCGATGCACCGGCGGGCGTCGACACGCCTCGCGTGCGAGGGTGCGCACCCGCGCTCGCCCAAGAACCTGTTCACGGACTCGCGCTAAAGTTGTATATAGGGCACCAGGGACACCATCACCGCCAGAGGGACCCATGAGGCACGTCATCAGCCTGGTTTCGGCCGTCTTACTGCTCGTTGTCGTCGGTTGCCCGCGCGAACCGGACCACGGGGGCATGCCCGAGTTCGATGGCCCGGGCTCGGAGGCCTGGGGCTCCGAGGACATCAGCTGCGAGACGGCAACGGACTGCCTCAACGACGAGGTCTGCCTCGATGGCGTCTGCCAGGTCGACCGCTGCAACGGCAACCTGCAGCAGTCCACACCGCCCCTGGGCGAGTCCCTGACCTTCTTCGGCGACTACGAGCTCGGCATCGCCGACGACGTGGCGTACGAGGGCAGCTACTACGTGGACGGGTACGGCCCGATCACCGGCTCGCTGGACTACGACGGCTCCTGGGACCTGGGCGGCGGCAACGTGCTGGACGTGGCCGGCGGCAACCTCAACGGCGTGCGGCCCGACCAGTACATCGTCGCGGTCTCCGGTCACCAGTCCGTGGGGATCCTGGCCGGTGAGTCCATCATCTGGAAGGACCTGGACTTCTACCCGGTGGCCGTGGACGCCGGCGACACCGACGGCGACGGCCTGGACGAGGTGATCGCCATCTCCGCTTCGGGCGAGACCGCGGTCTGCGACTACGGCTTCTGGAGCTGCTCGGTCTGGGAGTTCTCGGGCAACGTGGAGCAGATCGACGTGGCGGCCGGCGACGTGGACGGCGACGCGATCGAGGAGGTCGTGGTCCTGCTGGACTACGACGGCTACCGCTACCTGTACGCCATGAACATCGACGCCGAGTACTCGGGCCAGCCCGACAACTACCAGGCCGGGGTCGACGGCGGCCACGTGGCCGTGGCCGCGGGTGACATCGACAGCGACTACGTGGGTGAGGTGGTCGTGCTGCTGGACGGCGGCTGGTTCGGCTGGTGGGACGACAGCCTGGCGGTCTACGAGGCCTCTCTGGGCGAGGAGGGCGGCGATCTCATCCAGTCCTACAGCGCCGACATCGATGGCTACACCGGCATGGTCGACCTGGACGTGGCCGACACCGACGCCGACGAGAAGGCCGAGGTGGTGATCGTCTCCGACGACGGCTACGCCGCGGTCTACCGCAGCGCCGGGTTGACGCTGGTTCCCAAGTACATCACCCAGCTCGACGTGACCGTGTCCCCCAAGCGGATCGCGATGGCCGACCACGACGGCAACTCGCCGCGGGCCGAGCTGATGGAGGGGCCCATCCCCTGCCAGGGTGCGCCCATCCCGATCAACATCCTGATCATGCCGCCGTACAACGCGGACCATGCGGCGGGCTTCCCGTCCTCGGTGATGTACGGGGACGTGGAGTCCAGCTCCGAGAACATGCGGGACACGGTCTCGCTGGGGCTGCACGTGGACCTGGGCGTCGGCGGCAGCTTCTTCGACATCTTCGGCGCGGAGCTGAACACGCGGGTCTCGTGGCGCGTTCACAACAGCGTGACCACCGGCATGTCGATGTTCGTGGGCGCCCGCTATTGCATGCGGGCCTACCCGGAGGTCTACGGCCAGTACTACGCGGGTGTCGTGCTCTCCTGGGGCTGCTTCGACTCGTACCGGTACCGGGTCGACGACCCGAGCCACATCATCGGCGGCGGCGCCCAGGGCGGCGAGTTCTATCTCATCGTGCCCACCGGAGGCTCCTCGTCGCTGTTCTCGTCCACCCGTTACAACGCCATGGCCGAGGCCATCGGCGGCATGCCGGTCATCGACGTGCCCTACGCGGTGGGCACCGTGGACACCTACCCGACCACGCCCGAGACCATCGAGGGGATCCCGATCCCCGCCGAGGACAACCTCTTCCCCCACCCGGACGTGTACACCGTCTCGGACGTGGGCGAGGCCGTGTGGTGGATGGGCGTGGAGAACAGCACCACCACCGAGACCGCCATGGACGTGACCGTGGGCGCCTCGGCCAACGTGAAGGTGGGCGGGGTCAAGATCGGCGGCGGCGGGGAGCTGGGCTGGGGTTCGGCCTACTCGCTGACCGTGGGAACCCAGGCGACCTTCGCCGGGTCCATCCCCACCCTGCGGGACGACCCCAACACCCCCGAGGACGAGTACGACATCTACTCCTACTCCGTGTCGCCCTACGTCTACGTGCACCACTACGACACGCCCGAGGGTGACGAGGGCGCCTACTACGTCCAGACCTACACGCAGACGAGCCACTGACCCCGTGACCGTGCCTCGCCCCCGCTTGGGCCGTCCCGCGTTCGCCGTGCTGCTGGCGCTCGCGATGCTGGCCGCCAGCGGCTGTGGCGAGGTCCTGGCCCCCGGCGAGTGGGGCACCCTGCGCTACTTCGGCCAGCTGGGCGGCGACCTGCCCATGCGGTTGGTGCCTCCCCGGACCGACCGCGAGGGCAACGTCTACGTGCTCTACGGTCTGGACCAGTGGCACGGCTCGCGAATGTACGTGGGTCACCACCTGGGCGGCTGGACCGGCGGCTGCGAGGTCCACAAGGAGACCAACGAGCGGCTCCACGGCTTCGTGGGCACGGCCACGGACCGGGCCTGGTGGTGGTCCGGGATGGCCCTGGGGGCAGTCAACGGCGAGACCGGCTCCTGCCGCCAGCTGTTGACCCACGACCCGACCACCGGGGTGGAGTTGAACGTCCCCGCCGCCATCCCCTGGGTCGACGACACCCCGACCCACACCACCATGCTGGCCCTGATCAAGGCGCCGGTGGACGACGACTACTACCACGTGGTGATCGATCTGGACGTGGAGCAATACACCTACGCCCGGGCGTTCGAACCCTCGAATGCCCAGGACCTGATGGTCATCGGCACCGGCGCCGACGAGGGCCGCCGGGAGGGTTACCTGGTCGTCTCCTACACCGAGGGGGGGACCCGCCGGATGGAGGCGCTGGTCCTGGACGTGGACGGCGAGACCATCGACCGGGTGCCCATCTCCTACGACGACGAGGCCACCTCCTACATGATCCAGGGTTTCATCCAGCGCTCGGACGACGGCCTGGCGGCGGCGTTGCTGGAGGACGGCAGGCTGCTGATCTTCAACGACAAGGCCGGCGGACCCAAATCCGTGGGCTTCACTGCCGAGGGGCTGGTCAAGCACCAGGGGACCCTGTACGTGACCGGGATGCAGTCCGGCGAACCGGTGATCGCCGAGATCAGCGGGGGCGGGGATGTTCGCGAGGCCCGCGTCTGGGGTGCGGCCAAGGAGGCCGGCGACAACCTGAGGGGATCGGTCAGCGTGGTCGACGAACGCTCCGATCCCAGTCGCAACCGGGACTGGGACGACCCGGATCCCGCGATGGGCTCCTTCCCCTTGCTCAGCCCTCACCCGCTGGACGACTACACCAACGGCAGCGCCGGCTGGCTCATCGCCGGGCCGAGCTACTCGGCGACCCCCGAGGACATGTACGCGGTGGCCTTCGGGCCGGTGGGGTACGACATCCCGTGAGGAGAACTCTGCTGCTGCTGCTGGTCCTGGGCACCGCCCTGCCCGCGGTCCCGGCCGAGGCCGGTTCCCGCTTCCGCATCAGCGGCTACGTCTCCCCCGCCTTCAACATCACCCTGCGCCCGGGCGCGCGGGAGGTGGACTTCCTGGACGTGGGCATCCGCAGCAGCAAGGCGGGGCTGATCTTCTACGGGCGTCCGGTGGACAAGTGGCGGTTCAAGGTCGACCTGGTCATCGGCCACGACCTCTTCGACGCGCTGGCTTCGGTGGATCTGGTGGACACCAACAACGACGGCGATCCGGATCGCGTGGCCACCACCACCGTGCAGGCCATCTCCAGCATCGTGGAGGAGACCTCGATCACCTGGGCCCCGGCGAAGGAGTTCCACGTCCGCCTGGGAAGGCTCCGGATCCCCTTCACCTCCCAGTCCCAGTCCCACTTCATGACCCTGATGTTCCCGTCCCGCGCCGAGGTCAACGAGGTCTTCTTGCGGGGCACGGACCTGGGCGGCCTGGGGGAGTGGAACCTGGGGGAAGGGAAGTTCCGCGGATCGGTGGGCCTGTTCAACGGCACCAACCTGGCGGCGGGCTCAGGCAACGTCAAGGGCGTGCTGATCACCGGCCGGATGGACCTCAACCCCCTGGGCGACTTCGAGTTCAGCGAGAGCCGGGTCACCGGAGGACCGTTCCTGCTCGGGGTCGGAGCGGGGATCGTCTACAACCCCTACAACTCCTACGACTCCGCCGGGGTGCGAGACGTGCTGGTCAACGACCTGCGGGCCAGCGTCAGCCTGCGGATGGCGGTGGGGGGGGTCTACTTCGTCACCGAGGGCCTGTTCCGGCGCCAGGTGGACTCGCTGACCGACCGCCCGCTGACCGACGCGGGCGCGTACGCCCAGCTGGGCGTGTATGCGCCTGCGGGGGTGGAGCCCGCGGTACGCGCTGGCTGGGCCGGCCAGGATCTGTCGTTCGACGCCCGCCACACGGTGTGGGCCGAGGGCGGGCTGAACTTCTACCCCGCCCGCACCGACGAGCGCCCCGACGCCATCAAGTTCACCATCCTCTACCTGGGCGAGTTCCGGCTCACCGAGCGGGAGTACGCCCATGGGGCGATGGTTCGTGCCCAGGTCAAGTTCTGAGTCCGGGGACAGATCTGGCACTCAGAGGACGAGCTCGAGCTCCTCGTCACCCCAGAAGCAGACCTCGGTGAGTCCGACGAAGACCGTGTCGGTGGCCACGCTGTCCCCGGCGGTGGCGGTCACGGTGATCTCACCCCAGACGCCGGTGATCAGCCAGGTCGTGCAGGCGTCGTCGAGGCACTGGGGCTCCGGGTCCTCGTAGTCCGCCGCCTGGTTGCCCACGGGTTCCCATTCGTAGGTCAGATCGTCCCCTCGGACCGGATTGCCCTGGTCGTCGACCAGGTACACCGTGACCGAGTCCCGGTGGGGATTGTCGCAGGTGGCCGTACAGCCGGTCACCGCCGCCCCCAGGGTGATCAGTGCCAGGGTCGCCATCGTGGTCGTCCATCGAGTCATCGTCTCTCTCCCATCGCCCCGCAGTCTCCAGCCGCCAGATCGTCCGGCGACATCGGGTGGGAAACGTAGCAATGCCTGTGCCAGGATCGTCGGGTCCCGGAGGGAGCGATGGGCAAGAGGTCGCGAAAGAAGAGGGCGGCGAGCCTGGACGCGCGCTACGAGCGCGGCCTGGCCCACCTGGCGGCGGGCAGGACGCCGGAGGCGCTGGACGAGCTGCAGCGGGTGGCCGAGGCCCGCCCGCAGGACGTGGAGGTCCAGCGCAACCTGGCGTCGGCGTTGTTCGCCCTGCGACGCCTCCACGAGGCCAAGGCGGCCCTGCGTCGCGTACTGCAGCTCGACCCGTCCCTGGCCCAGGCCTGGGTGGATCTGTCCACCGTACTGTCCGCCCTGGGGCGCCCCGGGGAGCCCATGCGGGCCGCGGCGAAGGCCACCGAGCTGCAGCCCGACAACCTGGACTACCGGGCCCACCTGGGACTGGTGCTGGTGGACCAGGGGCACCTGGACCTGGCCGAGTCCACCTTCCGCAACGCCCTGTCCGTGGACCCCGGCCACGGGGAGTGCGCCATCGGGCTGGCCATGGCCCTGGAGCGCAGGGGGGACCTGGGGGGAGCGCGGGAGCTGCTGCAGCCCCTCGTCGACCGGGGAACCACGGTGGCCCGGGCGGCGGCGCTGTACGGGTCCATCTGTCGCCGGACCGGGGAGCCCACTCGGGGAGTTCCTGCGATCCGGACGGCCCTGGCCGCACCCCAGGTGCCGGCGGCGATCCCCCAGCTGGAGCACGAGCTGGGCCAGCTGCTGGGGGCCACCGGTGACGCCGATGGGGCCTTCGAGGCCCACACCCGGGGCAACCGAGCCCTGGGGGCGACCTTCGACCCCGCGGCCCACCTGGCCCGGGTCGAGGCCCTGGAGCGGGCCTTCGACGCCGACACCCTGGCCGCCCTGCCGCGAGCCGCCGAGTCCGCCGAGGGCACGGTGCTGATCGTGGGTATGCCCCGCTCCGGGACCTCGCTGCTCGAGAACGTTCTCGCCGCCCACCCTCGGGTGCACGGCGCGGGCGAGCGGGAGGAGTTGCGCCACGCGGGTCTGCAGCTGGCCAAGGCGGTGGGGCAGCCGTTCCCCGCCGCCGTCTCCGGGCTCAGCGCTGCCGCGGCGACCCAGCTCGGCCGCTGGTACCGAGAGCGCCTCGCGGCCGGCGCGGGCGACGCCGCGCGGGTCATCGACAAGCTCCCCCACAACGTGTTCAACGTGGGGTTGGCGGCCCTGCTGCTCCCCGGCGCGAGGGTGCTGCACTGCGTCCGGGACCCCCTGGACACCTGCTGGTCCTGCTACCGTCAGAACTTCCGCGACTTCCACGCCTGGACCACCGATCAGGCCTGGCTGGCGGCCTACTACAACGCCTACCGCCGGATGATGCGTCACTGGGAGACGGTGAAGCCGCTGCCGATGATGGAGGTGCGATACGAGCAGCTGGTGGAGGATCCCGAGCCCCTGGTCCGGGAGCTCCTGGAGTTCCTGGATCTGCCCTTCGACGAAGCCTGCCTGGACCACGCCACGTCCCGCCGCCGGGTGCACACGGCCTCGTACGCCCAGGCCACCCAGCCGATCTACCGCTCGTCGGTGGGGCGCGCGGAGCCGTACCGGGAGCACCTGCGACTTCTGATCGACGCCCTGGACGACCCGGCGTAGGGCCTCAGCGCGCCAGCTCTTCCTCCACCATCTCCACGAAGCGCTCCAGGGGCTGGGCGCCGGAGACCATGCGGCCGTTGATGAAGAAGGCGGGGGTGCCGGTCACGCCGGCGGCCTGGCCCTCGGCCATGTCGGCCTGGACCTCGGATCGGGTGTGGCCGCGGTCGAGGCAGCTGAGGAAGGTCGCCTGGTGGAGGCCGAGCTCCGCAGCCAGCACCGGTAGATCCTCTTCCTGCAGCGTCCGGTACCGCTCGAACAGGGCATCCGAGTAGGGCCAGTAGGCCTCCTGCTCCGCCGCGCAGCCGGCCGCCACGGCCATGGGCTCGGCCCGGGGGTGCATGGGAAGGGGGAAGTCCCGGGCGACCAGCCGGACCTGACCGGGGAAGCGGGCCAGCAGCTCGTGCATGGTGGCGCGGGCGCGGGCGCAGTAGGGGCACTGGAAGTCCGAGAACTCCACGATGGTCACCGGGGCGTCGGGTGGACCGAGGGAGGGATCGTCGGGGGAGGCCAGGTCCAGGCGGAACGGCACGAGCTTGACGTCCACCCGGTGGCGGGCGCGCATCTCGTCCAGGACCACCTTGCGCAGTCCGGTACGCCGCTGGGACGTCAGCTCGGCGACGATCGCCTCGCGGACCTGACCGAACTTCGTGCCCTGGGGGTAGCCTCCGGTCTTGAAGTGCTGCTTGGCCTCGGCCAGGGTCACCGGCCAGACGCGCTCGTCGATCTTCCACTCGATCCAGGCCTCGGTGGTCATCCCGGCCGCGGCCGACTCCCGATCCAGCATCAATTCGAGGACGCGATCCTCGAGCTGATCGGAGAGCTGACGGTCCAGGGAGAACAGGGTCTGGATCACGTGGACGCGCAGGTCACCCTCCACCTCCGAGAGCCGTATCGGCTGGCCATCGATCTCGGCGACCACCGGATCGCCGGGACCGAACAGGTGGACCACCGTCGGATCCTCCTCGGCGGCGACCGCGGCGGTCGTCCACAGGGCAAGGGCGAGGACAGCGAAGCGCATCGGATCCTCCCGTCCTCCCGCGCGCGAGCGGGCGGAACCGACATGGTAACGTGACCAGCCGGAGACCCACCATGATCCGACCCCTGTTCCTCGCCCTCGGCCTGCTCTGCCTCGCGTGCGATCCCCCCGTCACCGACGACGACGACGACACGACGGGAGACGATGACACCACCCCCGAGGTGGAGGGCTGCCGGGCCGAGCCCAAGGCCGGCGACCGCGATCGCTGGGTGGTGACCTCGCTGCCCTACGACGCCACCGCCGGCCAGGCCGATACCTGGGCCGCCCTCGCCCTGACCGACGGCGGGGAGCTGCTCGGCGATCCAGTGCCCTTCAGCATGGGCCGCGCCACGGGGGGCGAGCTGGTGTTCACCCCCGACGCCGAGGTGGGGCTCGTGGCCCAGGACGACGGGACCCTGGGGGTGGTGCTGTTTCCCGGAGGCGACGGAGAACCCGAGGTCGTGCACGCGCGGTTCGCAGGTGAGTTCTACGCGTCGAGCGTGGTCGTCGACCCCAGCGGCGAGCGGGCGTTCGTGGTGGATGGCAACTGGGTCGAGAACGGCGGCGGTGTCTACCAGGTAGCCATCGACTGCGAGGACGGGACCCTGACCGACGAGGGCCTGGTGGAGGCGTCCAAGCTCGCCGCGGACCTGCTGCTGCCCCGCTCACGCCCCGACCGGGCGATCCTGGTGGCGGACGACGTGACGGGGAGCGAGGCGGGGGACGACGCCTTCTTGCTGGACTGGCCCGAGCCCGACGGCGCGATGGCCGGGAGCGACGCCTTCGGAGACGACGAGGCGATGGTCTCCGACGCGGCCCTGACCGCGGACGATCGGTTCGCCCTGATCGGTGACTACTCCCTGTTCTCGGGCCTGCCCAACCGGGTGGCGGTGGTGGAGCTGGAGGGTGACCTCCTCTCGCCGGTGCAGGTCCTCGACGACCTCGAGGATCCCATCGCGCTGATCGCGTCGCCCTTCGAGGACGCCGCCGTGGTGGTCAGCGGGTATGCCAACGCCCTGTTCGTGCTCGACTACGCCCCGGACGACGACCCCCCCTTCCTGGACGCCGGAGAACCCGACTACGACGGCCCCCCGCCCCAGCTGCCCTCCGGGGCCAGCTTCCTGGCCCGGGGCCCGCTGGCGGGCACGGTGGTCGTGGCCGAGAACCAGGGGCTTCGGCTGGCCCGCTTCGAGGGGGACGGCACGGTCACCGACCTGGGTGCCATGGAGCTGGGGGACGGCTACGAGTTCATCACCGGCGCGGTGGGTGTCCAGCCCTGAGATCGGCCGACGTCTCACACAAGGGCCCTTTTCTCGTGGCGATCTGTGAGCGTCTGCTCGCCCGCGTTTCTCCTCCCCGAAGCGCCGAGGAGGACGAGATGAGACACCACGAATTCACCTTCGATCGACCGATGCCCCCCGGGATGAGCTACGAGGAGGCCCTGCAGCTGGTCGAGAATGGCCAGTCACGCCGCGCCATGGCCGCCTTGCGAACCCGCACGGTGTACGTGCCCTGGGACCCGCGGCCCCACGGGTGGCTCGTGACCCTGCACACCGCCGCGTACCTGGAGCGGGGCGAGGGGCGACACCTGCGGGCGGCTTTGCGGTCGGCCGATCGGGCCGTGGAGGCCCTGGCCGAGGTGGTGGGCGAAGGAGCCGAGGCCAGCGAGGCCAGGGATCTCCTGGTGACGGTCTACTCCTCGCGGGGCACCCTGCGCTGGCTCCTGGGACAGCTGGACGCCGCGGCCGACGACATGGAGAAGGCCCTGTTCCTGGATCCGGACGACGGAGACGTGGCCGCCTACCTGGGGGAGATCTACGCCGAGATGGGCCGGCAGATCGCGGCCTGAGCGCCCGGTGCGGGGCGGAGGGGGGATCGATCAGTCGTCCCCGCCCGTCTCCGGATCCACCGCCCGCTTCAGCCAGCCCATCTCCGAGGCATCGGGGGCCAGCACCCGGTCGGTGCCGGTGTCGAACTCGAGCTGGATCATCGACAGCAGGGGAAGATCCTTGGTGTACGGCAGCTCGCCGTCCATGCCGATGGAGGCCGAGACCCACACGCCGTCCAGCACCCTGAGGTCGACCCCCACCGCCCAGCGCATCTGCACGCTCTTTTGCGGCTGGAGGACCACGAAGCGGTGCATGATCTCCGCCGAGATCCCGAGCCGGCGCCAGCTGTAGATCCCCCTCCAGCCCGCATCCAGCGAGAACTCGGGGAAGGGTGCCTGCAGGTCGCGGCCGAAGTGACCTAGCATCCACACCGAGCTCCAGTCCTGATCCAGGTGCGCAGGCGTGACCCAGGCCCCGTAGGTATTCGGCCGGGCCCGCCCCATCTTCCAGTCGTCGAAGACCAGGGACATGCCACCCGCCAGATCGACGGCGAAGCCCCGGCGGAGCTCGAGGGTGTCCTCGCAGTCGTCCTGCCAGGCCTCGCGATCGTCGGCGTACGACCGACCCGTGTCGTCCTCGTAGTCGTCCTCGAAGAGCGTCTCCCGGTCGGCGTTCCGCAGGGCTTCCAGCGCGGGTCCGGCAGCGCTCAGCACGAGGGCGCCCGCCTGTTCGATCTCGTCGGGATCGGCGCCCTTGCGAGCGAGCCACCCCACGACGAAACCCTTGATCCAGAAATCGGCCTTGAGGTCCCGCTCGTCGACGGTGTCGAACCCGACCCCCGACGAGACCTCCTCCGCCACGGCGGCCTCGATCTCACCGGGATGGTCCGCGCTCTGCGGATCCTGGGACCAGCGGTAGGCGGCCTGCGCCCGATCCACCGCCTCCCTGATCTCCGGAGTCTCCTCCTCGCCGAGATCCAGCTCGATCTCGCTGATCGCGTCCCAGAGCCACTCGTCGATCCACTCGGCGCGGTAGGTCTGCAGTTCCAGCAGGCCCTGGAAACATCTGCGCACGTCCTCCTGCTGGTCCGCCGGCATCCCGGTCCTCAGCGGCATCCGAACACCGAGACCCAGGGTCTGCCGCGTCGTCTCCTCGTCGACGTTCTCGCTCGCCAGCGCGACGGAGAACGAGAAGTCGTGAAGGGGGCACAGCGCGGGGTCCTTGTCCGCGTCCGTCTGGCTGAAGTGCGCGCGTGGATCCTCCGCCATCAGCCGCCGCATCTCCTCGCGGTCGCCGCCGGCCGCCTCCTTCGCCCGCTTCCGGGACAGCGCCCGGAGCCGGTTCGGGCCCGCAGCGCCCCAGTAGTAGCGCTCGAGCCGCAGGTTGGGGTGGGGGAAGAGCCAGTAGGGGGTCACCTCGACCGCCAGCCCGTCGGGCAGGTAGCTGCCGTCGTCGAAGGACGACAGCAGCGTCGCAGCCAGGGCGGATGGCGTGGTGGGGCGGGAGATCTCCAGCTCCGAGTTCCCCATCAGGATCAGCGCCGGGGCCTCCGCCGTCCGCTGGCCCCCCGACGACTGCGAGCTGGTCCCGTCGTTCTCCGGCGGTTCGTCGTCGTCTCCGTCCTCCTCGTCCGGGTCCGCTTCCTCACCCCCGTCCGATTCCCCGACCGCAGCGACCGCGGCCTCGGGCCGCTTCAGCGGCAGCGCTGGCTCTCCTTCTCCTTCTCCTTCTCCTTCTCCTTCTCCCTCTCCTTCTCTCTCTCCTTCTCCCCCGTCACCCTGCGCCATGGCCCCCGGCGTGATCCCGAGAACCAGCGCCAGGACCACCATCCTTGCCAACGTCCAGCTCATGCCCCTCCCCCTCCTCAGACGAACATCACGCGCGCCACCAGCTCCACGTCCTTGGAGCTGTCCACCGCCGTGGCCAGGACGAGCTCCAGGGGCCTCGTCCCTCCGTTCAGCGTGACGGTTGCGCTGACCCGGGTCGCCTGGGGCACCACCTTGGACGCCACCACCACGACCTGCAGCACCTGGCCCTCGATCTCCTCGGCGCTGCCCAGGGGGATGCCCCTGCGCGGGGCACCGCTGTACAGCCGCCCCCGGTCCATCGACACACTCACGGCGCCGTGGGCCGCGTCGCCCACGACCACGTCCACGGTGACCCGCGGCGCCGTACCCGCCGCGTACTCCGCGACCCGCGTTGTTCGATCTCCCATGCCCGCTCCTTTTCCCGTCCCCCCGGGGACGTAGGTCATTCGTCCTCGTCCGGCTCCGGCTGCACCGGGCGAGGCCCGCCGCGCAACCGGCCCTCGAAGCCGTGCTTGGTGTCGGCCTCGTCCTCCTCCTCGGAGAGGATGTGCAGATCCTCCCCCTCCAGCCGCGCCATGAGCACGGTGCAGGCGCTGTCGCCCGTGAGGTTGGTGGCGGTGCGGAACATGTCCAGCAGCCGGTCCACCCCCAGCACCAGGGCGATCCCCTCGGTGGGCACGCCCACCGCGGTGAGCACCATCGCCAGCGTGATCATCCCCGCCCCGGGTACACCCGCCGCCCCCACCGACGCCAGGGTGGCCGAGACGATGATCGTCAGCTGGGCCACCAGCCCCAGGGGCTCTTCGAAGTAGAGCTGGGCGATGAAGATCGCGGCCACACCCTGGTAGAGCGCGGTGCCATCCATGTTGATGGTCGCCCCCAGGGGCAGCACGAAGCTGCTGACCTCGGGGCTGACCCCCAGGTTGTCCTCCGCGCACTCCTTGGTCACCGGGAGCGTGGCCGAGGAGGACGACGTGGAGAACCCCAGCATCTGCGCCGGGCGAATGGCCTTGAGGAAGGCCCAGAACGGCAGCTTGGCACCGAACTTGACGGCCGCGCCGTAGATCAGGGTGAGGTGGAGTGCCAGTCCCAGCAGGACCACCAGCCCGTACACGCTCAGCGCGAGCAGCACGGTCGGGCCGGTGCTGCCCACCACCTTGAACAGCAGCGCCGCCACCCCGTAGGGCGCCAGCTTCATCACGATGTGGACCAGCATCACCATCGCCTCGTTGAGGCGGTCGAACAGATCCACCACGGGCTTGGACTTGCGCTCGGACAGGAAGGTCAGCGCGATCCCCAGCATCAGGGCGAAGAAGATAATCTGGAGCATGTCGCCGGTGGCCAGGGCCTCGACGGGATTGTTCGGGACGATGGCCAGCAGCTGATCGACGATGCCCGGCGCCTCGGCGGCCTTCTCCACCATGTCGCCGGCGTCGTTCTCGTACGTGGCCAGCAGGGCCGCCTTGTCTTCGGCCGACAGCAGGTTGCCCGGTCGGATGAGGTTGGCCAACCCCACGCCGATCACCAGGGCGAAGGCCGTGGTCGCCATGAAGAAGGCGATCGTGCGCGCACCGATGCGGCCCAGCTTGCGGAAGTCGCCCAGCGAGGCGACCCCCACCACCAGCGAGAAGAACACCAGGGGCACCACGATCATCTTGATCAGTGCCAGGAAGAGCCGGCCTACCCACTCGGTGGAGTTGACCAGCATCAGACCGACGGGGGCGTAGCGCTTGACCGCCGGGACCTTCTCGAGGACCCAGCCCTGGTGCCGGGAACCCGCGCGGTCGTTCTCGTCGGTCTCCAGGCCCGCCGCCTGCAGGCGGATGACATCGCCGGCGGACAGGGTCCACTCGACCTTCAGCCACTGCGGGGCGTCGGGATCCGCGGATGGCTCCGCGGACAGCACCTTCATCCGGCGGACGCCGTGGGCCCGGGCCATGGGCTCCCCGCGTCCGTGGGGCTCGGTGAACACCAGGGCGTTGTCGGCGGACAGCTCCTCGATGCCCTCGATGTCGGGATGGGACAGTTCGATCCCGCCGTCGGGCAACAGGAAGGAGTTGGGCCCGACGAGGAAGCCGAGGACCACCCCGATGCCCATGCCGATCAGGATCTTGGTGTACAGCTGCATGCGTCTCCCCCGGGGATCAGGCGTTCCCCAGCAGCTCGGCGAAGCGTTCCTTGCGGCTGGCGCGGAGCGGTTCGAGGGACGGGTCGCGGAGGGCCCAGCCGGCGTAGGCGGGATCGGTCCGCAGCGCGTCCCGCAGGTGGTTCCAGGCCCGATCGAGGGCCGCCGCCGGGTCGCCGTCCGCTGGCGCGCCCCTCTCCGCCACCGCCCTCGCGCAGGAGAAGCAGGCGAGGGTGTACATCAGGCGGGGTGCGAAGTACCTGCGCTCGATGCCGCGGATGGTGTCGGCCAGGTCGTCCGTCGCATCCCCGGCCAGCGTCTGGGCGGAACAGCGGGCGATGGTCACCATCTTGGTCACCACGTCATTCTCACCGAAGGCGGCCACCGCGTGGGTCTCGGCCCGTCCCAGGAGGCGCTGGGCCTGGGCCAGATCCCCCCGGGAGCCGTCGCTGAGCAGGAACTGGTACTGCTCCAGGGCGCCGCGCTGGTAGTCGGCCAGGATGTGTAGCCGGTCTCCTTGCTGGTCCGAGAGCCCGGAGAGCCGCTCCACGTCCTCGTAGTGGGATCGGGCCTCGTCGTACGCGGACGGGTCCTCGCGCACCTGGGTGGGGGACAGGGACTGCACCTCGATGGTGGCCAGGTTGAACAGGGCGTGGCGGTTGGCCCGGTCGAAGGTGAGCGCCATGCGGGTCAACCGTTCGGCCTCGGCCAGGCGACCGAGCTCGATGAGCTTGGCGCCGGCCTTGGACGCGGCGTGGCTGCGCCAGTTGTCCGTGCCGAAGGCCTTGCGTAGATCGGGCACCGACTCCTCGTCCGGCAGCCTGGCCTTGCGCTGGACGAGCTTCCAGTAGGTCCAGATCGCGGCGGTCTCGGCCAGGGCCAGGTAGTCCTCGACGGTCGGCTCGCCCTGGCCCGGGACGAAGGAGGGGTCCACGTGGGCCTGCCACAGGGTGTGGGTGCCCCACAGGGCGCCCGTTCGCCGGTAGACCAGCTTGAGGGAGAGGCCGGCGCCGTTGCGCTCGCTGTGTTGCAGGACCCCGGACAGGGCCACGGTCTTGGCGGGGACCAGGCGGTTGAAGAACGACCACAGCTGGCTCACCTGCGGGGGCAGTGGGTCCAGGTCCGCCGGGGGTTCCGGCAGGTCCACCGCCTTGTCGATCAGGTCGGGGCGATAGAGCTCGTCGTCCTCCCCGAGCCGCACCAGCATCTGGACCACCCGGGCCACCAGCGCCCGGTCCGGGTCCGCCGGCAGCGGTACCGCGACAGCGGAGAAGGCATCCACCTCCAGCTTGAGTCGACCCCGGACCAGCCAGAGCTTGCGGCCCCCCATCACACCGAGCGCGATGATGAGCGCCACGCAGACCATGGAGATCAGTGGCTTGAGGTAGACGTCCCACAGCGTGCCCAGACGGCTCCAGCGCGCCCACCAGCTGTTCTCCTGGGCGTAGAGCATGACCCCGTCGGGGTCGTCCGCGGCCAGCTCCGTGGCCCGGGCCAGCGCCTCCTCGTGGCGACCGAGCATCCGTAGGGCCTCGATGGAGTCCGTGGAGGAGCCGCCGACCCCCGCCCGCGGATCGCCCGCGGGGATGGTCTCGGTGGCCCCGGTGATGGGGGCCGCCGCTTCGATCGGATTTGCGGTGGTCGCGGTCCCCGAGCCCCAGGCGACGGCTCCGGCGGGGGGGATGCTGCTGGACGCCTCTCCGGTGGGGGCGCTGCTCGCCGGAGGCTTGCTGCTGGCGGTGGTCGCGGAGACGGTGGCCGGGTCGGTGCCGTCCAGCGCGGCCAGACCGGCCACGGCGCAGGGGGTGTCCCGGTAGGCATCGAGGATCTGCAGATAGGCTTCCCGGGCCTTGTCCGACTCCCCGGCGCGGAACTTCTGTTCGGCGGCCTGGCAGCGGCGGTAGGCGATGGAGCGCCGGCCGGAGGCGACGCAGGGGGCGTCGGGATGCTCGGCGGCGATGGCCCGGTAGGCGTCCTCGGCCCCCGGTAGATCGCCCTGGGTCAGGCGCTCGGCTGCGGGCGCGCACACGTCGGTCTGGGCCGCGGCGGAGGTCGCGGGGAACCAGGCGGCGAGGCAGAGGACGACCGCGCCGGACAGGGCCTTGGCGCGGCGATTTCGGTGGAACCAGGGTCGCATGCTCACCCTCCGGGGGATCCAGTGTACTAACATCTCCGGTGCGGCGTGGCCGAGCGGACATGAGCACATCCGGGCACGAGAGATACGTGGACGAGGGACCGCTGGGGGCGGGCGGGATGGGGGAGGTCCGTCGGGTGCGCGACACCCGCCTGGACCGGGTGCTGGCCCTGAAGTGCATCCGCGGCAAGCTCACCGAGGACGGAGACGCGCGCGAGCGCTTCCGTCGCGAGGCGCGGCTCACCGCCCAGCTGGCCCACCCGGGGATCATCCCGGTACACGACGTGGGGGAGCTGCCCGACGGCCGTCTGTACTACACCATGCCGGTGGTCCAGGGGCGGACCCTGGCCGACGCCCTGGACGAGGTCCACCGGGCGGTGGACGCCGAGACCTGGCTCCCGGCGCCCTCGGGCTGGACGTTCCGCCGCCTGGTGGACGCCTTCCGCCGGGTATGTGACGCGGTGGCCTTCGCCCACGCCAGCGGCGTCGTCCACGGGGACCTCAAGCCCGACAACATCATGCTCGGCGCCCACGGGGAGGTCTTCGTCCTGGACTGGGGCCTGGCCGGACTGCTGGGAGCGGATGCGGAGGACGGCGGCGGTGAACCGGGTCGGCTGGTGGGGACGCCGGCCTACATGGCGCCCGAGCGGTTGTGGGCGGGATCGGGTGCGCTGGATCGCGCCGCGGACGTCTACGCCCTCGGCGCGGTGCTCTACGAGATGATCACGGGCGAGCCACCCTACGGTCCCCGCAAGCCCGTCAGCGTCATCCAGCGGCTGGCCGAGGGGCCGCCCGAGCCCGCGCCCGATGCCGCGCGGCGACGGTCTCGCCCCGGGCCGCCCTCGGAGCTGGTGGCCGCGATCTGGGGCGCCATGGCCCGGGACCCGCAGCAGCGGCCCGAGGACGCGGGACAGCTCGCCGCGGAGGTCGGGGCCTGGCTCGAGGGAACGCGACAGCTGGAGCGGGCCCAGGTGCTCATCGAGCGTGCGCGTGCCGCGGCCGTGCGGTTGCGGGATGGCCGGCAGGAGAGCGCCCGGCGCCGGGAGCGGGCGGCGGCCGAGCTGGCCTCCCTGCCGCCCCACGCGCCGCCGGAGCAGAAGCGTTCGGCCTGGGATCTCGCGGGCCAGGCGGAGGAGCTGGAGCTGGCCGTGGCCCGGAGTGAAGCGGAACTCACCCGCGACCTCCATGCCGCCCTGGCGCTGGTGAGCGACCTCCCCCAGGCCCATGCCCTGCTGGCGGACCACCACCGGGCTCGCCACGAGGCCGCGGAGCTCCGGGGGGACGCCGAGACCGCGGCCCGGGACGAGGTGGCCCTGGCCTTCCACGACCGGGATGGAAGGCACCGGGACTATGTCGAGGGCCGGGGCAGACTCACCCTGATCAGCGATCCCCCGGGCGCGGATGCCGTGCTCTACAGTCACGTGGAGCGGGATCGACGGCTGGTCCTGGAGCGGGTGCGGTCGCTGGGCCCGACCCCCGTCGAGGACGAACCCCTGGAGATGGGCAGCTACCTGGTGCGGCTCCGCGCGCCCGGGCATCTGGACGTGTGCTACCCGGTGTACATCGACCGCCAGCGGGTGTGGGACGGCGTGCCCCCCGGAGGAGCGACTCCCCCGGCGATCGCCCTTCCGGCGATGGGGGAGCTTCGTCCCGAGGAGCGCTACGTGCCCGCGGGCTGGTTCGTGGCTGGAGGGGATCCCGGGGCTCCGGGCAGTCGGCCACGTCAACGAATCTGGCTCGACGCCTTCGTCGTCTGCCGCCACCCGGTGACCCACGGGGAGATGCTCGCCTTTCTGAACGAGCTGGTGTCCCTCGGGGAGGTGGAGCGTGCGGCCGCCCTCGTGCCCAGGTTCGCGGGGGCGGGCGGGCGCGGCGGGGGCGACCCGCTGTACACGGCCGACGCCGGCGGAGGCTTCCAGCTCGCGGACGAGGGCCCGGCCAGCCAGAGCCGGGGCCCGGCGGTCTGCGTCACCTGGGAGGCGGCGAGCGAATACGCGGCCTGGGTGGCCCGCAGGGACGGCCTCCCGTGGCGTCTCCCCGGCGAGCTGGAGTGGGAGAAGGCCGCGCGGGGGGTCGACGGTCGGGCCTTCCCCTGGGGCAGGCACCTGGATCCCACGTTCTGCAACATGCGGGACAGCCAGGCGGACGGGGCCTGCATCGCGTCCGTGGACGACTTCCCCCTCGACGAGAGCCCCTACGGGATCCGGGGGCTGGCCGGCAACGTCAGGGACTGGTGCCTGGACCGCTTCGGGCCCGACGGCCCGAGGGTGGTCGACGGCAGGTGGGTGCCCCTGGACCCGGGGACCGGGGATTCGCTCCCGGACGGGGCGCTGGTGGATCCCGGTGCCCTCGCGCCCGGAGGTCCGGTGAACTGGCCGCGGGTGGGGCGGGGCGGCGCGTGGTGTGTCAATCCGGTCACCCTGCGGGCAGCCTACCGGTCCTGGTTCGCCCCGGGCTTCCCCTCCGATGACTCGGTGGGCTTCCGGATCGTGCGCTCGTATCCGGGGGTCGAACCGCAGTAGGATCCAGCCCACGGCCGCGGCGCCCGCGGTCCGGATCGAGGTTCGGCCATGAGCGAGCTTTCACCCGACGAGGGGTCCTCCGTTGCGCTGGAACGGGCGCGCTCGGAGCGCGATCTCTTCCTGCGCCTGCTCCAGCTGGGCGGCAGGGACGACCTCCAGGGCTTCCTGGAAGAGGCCCTGGCGCTGGTGCTGGAGCTGGCCGACGCCGAGAAGGGCTACCTGGAACTCCACGACGAGGCCGGCGATGGGCCGCGCTGGTGGATCGCCGTGGGGTGCAGCGACGACGAGATCGAGGGGATTCGCGACGCCATCTCCCGGGGCATCATCGCCCAGGCCGTGGCGTCGGGGCGGACCGTGGCCACCGCGTCGGCGGTGACCGATCCCCGGTTCCAGGGCTACCAGAGCGTGCAGGTCAACCGGATCGAGGCGGTGCTGTGCAGCCCCATCGGCGGTGAGCAGCCGGTGGGTGTGGTCTATCTCCAGGGCCGCCGCCGGGAGGGCCCCTTCGACAGCGAGGACCAGCGGCGGGCGGAGCTCTTCGCGAGGCACCTGGCACCCCTGGTGGACCGCGTGGTGGCCCGGGAAGACGCCCGGCAGCGATCGGATCCGACCCTGCCCTGGCGGGAGCAGCTCCAGGCCGACAACCTCGTGGGCCGGGGTCCTGCGATGGCCGACGTGCTGCGCACGGTCGCCATGGTCTCACCCCTGGACATCGGGGTGCTGATCACCGGCCCCACCGGCACCGGCAAGACCGAGGTCGCGCGGGCAATCCACAGCAACTCGCCCCGTCGGGACGGGCCGTTGGTGGAGCTCAATTGCGCCGCCATCCCCGAGACGCTCGTGGAGAGCGAGCTGTTCGGTGCCGCGAAGGGGGCCGCCACCGGCGTGACGCGGTCGATGGACGGCAAGGTCGCGGCGGCCGAGGGGGGGACCCTGTTCCTGGACGAGGTGGGCGAGCTGCCCCTGGGCTCGCAGGCCAAGCTGCTGGAGTTGATCCACGACCGCCAGTACTTCCGCCTCGGGAGCAATCGCAAGCGCGAGGCGGACATCCGCATCGTCGCGGCCACCAACAAGGACCTGGCCCGGGCCGTGAAGGAGGGCACCTTCCGCGAGGACCTGTACTTCCGCCTCGCGGTACTCCCGATCCGGTTACCCGCCCTGGCCGAGCGTCCCGAGGACATCCCGTTGCTCGCCGAGCACCTGCTCGAGCGCTCCCTGCTGCGCCATCGGCTGCCCCGATTGGAGCTGTCCCGTGCGGCGGTGGTGGCCCTGGCGGCCGCCGAGTGGCCCGGCAACGTGCGGGAGCTGGCCAACGCGCTGGAGCGGGCCGCGGTGCTCGCCGCGGGGGAGGGATCGGGCGCGGTGGAGCCCAGGCACCTCTTCCCCGGCGTCGTCGCGCCGCCGGAGACGGGCGAGGCCCTGACCTTCCAGGAGGCGACCCGCCGTTTCCAGGCCCAGCTCCTCGAGCGGACCCTGGACGACACCGGCTGGAACGTGTCCGAAGCCGCCCGGCGGCTGGACCTGGCGCGTTCCTACCTCTACGACCTGATCAAGGCCCACGGCCTGCAGCGAGGTTGACCGCCGTGAGATCCCTCCTCGTCGCCACGATCCCGGTCGTCTTCGCCGTCGTCGCCTGCTCACCCTCTTCCGAACAGACTCCGGCGCAGCAGGACACCGCGATCTGGAACGGGACACCCACCTCGGAGCACCCCGCCGTGGGCGCCCTCGTCATGGACGGGGGCGCGTTCTGTACCGGCACCCTGATCTCGCCGGACGTGGTCCTCACCGCCGCCCACTGCGTGGATTTCCTGGACGCCGAGCCCGACGGGGACGCCCGCTTCGTCACCGGCGAGGGTGCGGCGGGTCCGCTGGACGGCGGCGTGGCGGTGGATATCGCCCTGGCGCACCCGGACTACGACGGCTGGAACGCGGACATCGGGCTGGTGTTCCTGACCGAGGACGCGGCGGAGGAGCCGGCCTTCGTGCAGCTCCACGAGATGGTCGAGGCCGACTGGAACGGGGAGTGGATCACCCTGGTGGGCTATGGCATCACCGGGGACGGCGAGGACGACTCGGGCCTCAAGCTGATGACCGAGGTGCAGATCTACGCCTTCGACGAGGACGTGTTCTTCCACTACACCGCCGGGACCAATGCCTGCTTCGGCGATTCGGGCGGCCCGTCACTCCACGGGGGGGAGGACGGCTGGGTGGTCCTGGGGGTCCTGTCGTCGGTCTTCCCCCACCTGCACGACGACACGGTCTGCATCGGCGGTGGCGGCTACCAGATCCGCGCCGACCTCTACCAGGACTGGATCCTGGAGTACACCGAGGTCAACGTGGAGCCCGACGACGACGACGCGGACGATGGCGACGACGACGATTCGGACGACGACCTGGATGACGATGACGGCGGAGCCTGCCAGTGCCGCAAGGCGCGGGGCGATTTCCCCACGGGTACCTCGATCGCCGTCCTGCTCGTGGTCGCTGTGATCACTCGCCGACGATCGCGCTGACCTCGCCACCGGCGGGGGGGCCGCGGCGGCAGGCTGCCCCGCGGGCAGACCCCGCCGCGCTGCCCGACCGACCCGTCACGGGGCGATGTTCAAGGCCCAGTCGTAGTCCAGCCAGCTGTCCACGTCGACGCCGTCGAGTCCGTCGGTGCGGTAGGTCTCGATGAAGCCCGCCGGACCACCGTACTCGTGGGCGAAGTCGCTGCCGAACCACTGGAAGATCTTCGAGATCCCGTCGGAGCCAGCCCCCTTGCCGGCGTGGTCGCAATAGGCCGTCGACGCGGCGGTGAGCTGGTCGTCGACGCTGTCCCCGTGGAAGGCGAACGGCGGCGAGGTGCCGCGCAGGTTGGGGCAGCCGATGGAGGCGCAGTTGAGGCCCACGTGGATCCGGGCGTCCAGGGCCGCGCCGCCCCAGAGGTCGGCGTGGAGCTCGGCGATGGCTTCCTGGGTCGCCGGGTCGGCGCCGGTCACCGCCGGATGGTCGAGCTTGCCGCGGATGATGCCGTGCTCCAGCTGGTTCAACGACAGCGTGACCCCGGCCACGTCGTAGCGGGCGTCGTCGAAGAAGTTCCCGCTGTCGAGCACGCTGAATCCGTGGTCTCCGCCGTAGGCGGTCAACACCCCGTCCAGCACCGCCGCGTTGTAGGCGTTGAGCCAGAACGCGAGGCGCTCGTCCGCGTCGGCCAGGGTGGCCGGATCGGTGGCGTCGAGGCTGCCCAGGTAGCTCGCCAGCTCCGCGAGGGCGCCGCTGTCGGCGGTGATCCCGTCGTAGTCCACCAGGGCGTGGCCCTCGCCATCGATCTGGGTGAACTGGGCGAGCAGGTCGTCGAAGGGGGCGTGGGCGTCGTCGTCCCCCGTGGTGTCGTCGTCCCCGGTGGCATCGTCATCGTCGTCCCCCGTGGCGTCGTCGTCCCCCGTGGCGTCGTCGTCTCCGGTGGCGTCGTCGTCGCCCGTGGCGTCGTCGTCGTCCGCGGCGTCGTCGTCGTCCGCCGTCGTGCAACCGGGACTGGTCACCGCGAACGCCAGGCCGCCGGCGAGCAGGAGGAGGTGGAGGACGTCAGTTACCGGTCGCATCGTCGTCCCCCGTCACGTCGTCGTCCCCCCGCCCGTCCGCGTCCCCGGGGGAGTGGGCGGCCGCCGGGGGGG
>CAZITQ010000072.1:0-38647 GCA_964542165.1 uncultured Rickettsiales bacterium | reverse complement strand
GACGACACGGGTGACGACGACACCGGAGACGACGACACCGGAGACGACGACAGCACCGGGGACGACGACACGACCGGAGACGACGACACCACCGGAGACGACGACACCACCGCGGCCTGGTCCATCGACGCCGATCTGGTCGACGCCGAGTTCGACCGGACCCTGGGGCAGATCGTCGCGGTCTCCGACGGTCCCGCGCAGGTCCACCTCATCGAACCCACGGGCCCATCCGTCGAGACCGTCTCGCTGGGCCATTCGCCCGTCGCGGTCTCCGTCGATCCCGTGGGGGGCCGAGCCGCCGTCGGTTTCGACGGTGGGATCGTGCTCGTGGACCTGGATCCCCTGGAGGTCGTCGAGGAGATCGACTCGAGCTGCGACGTCCACGATCTGGTGATGGGCGGGCAGGGCTGGGTCTACCTCTTCCCCGCCAGCGGTGGGTGGGTCGACATCTGCTGTGTGGAACTCACCACCGGCCTGGAGGCGCCCCACATCGGGGCCTCGATCTACGAGGCGACCTCGGCCCGGCTCCACCCCAACGGGTACGCGGTGTACGGGACCTTCGGCGGACCGACCTCGCCGGACCTGGAGAAGTACCTCATCGATCTCGGCGTGGCCGAGCTGTGGTCGGATTCGCCCTACGCCGGCGAGTACGACATCGGTGGCAACCTGTGGATCGCGGACGACGGATCGAGGATCGTGGTCGAAGGTGGCAACGCCTTCCTGGCGGCGGACGCCCCGGCCACGGACATGACCTTCGAGGCGGCCCTGCCCTCCATCTCGTCCCCGCTGGCGTGGGTGGAGCACTCCACCGCCGCGGACCGCGTCTACGCCCTCGAGGCGTCGGACGAACCCCAGCTCTGGTCGTTCGAGTTCGACGACCTCTCGCTGCTGGGGCAGACCACGTTGCCACCGTTCCGGGTGGACGAAGACGGGGAGGAGGTGGAGGTCGACGCTGCGCCGCGGTACGTCTTCGCGTCTGCGGACGGGACGGCGGTCCATCTGCTGGTCCAGGCGGCGCCCTCCCACGAGACGGTGGACTGGGGCCTGGTGAGCCTCCAGACCGCAGCCCTCCCCTGATCTCGATTTCGGTTCCCCCGGTTCCTGTTTTGGTGCGCTGCAGCATTCGGGGCCATGTCCATCGATCACACCCAGTCCGAGCACGGGGCGCCACCCACGCGCGCGTTGTGGGTGCGCTCCACGTCCTGGACAATGGAGCCGAATCGTTGGGTGAGGTGTGCCGTGAGCGATGGCAAGCTCCAGAAAAAGACCGGGAACAACCCGGTCCAGGCCCAGAAGGCGCCGGTCCAGGCCAACGCCGAGACCGATCCTCTGGCCGTCCAGCAGCTCCAGGATCCCCTGAGCGATCCCCTCGTCGAGTCCTCCCTCCAGTTCGGGGGCGGCCCCGGATCGATGGTCGACAGCGCGGCGGGCGGTAGCCCGGGTGGTCCGTTCCAGTTCTCAGGCGGAGGCGGAGGGGATATCCACGGCATCGCCAGCTCCGGCGTGAGCGGCGGCGGCGGATCCCTGCCCCATCTGGACGCGATCCAGAAGTCCTTCGGCGGCCACGATCTCGGCGGCGTCTCGTCCCACGTGGGCGGCAAGGCGGCGTCGGCCAACAAGGCCATGGGATCGACGGCCTACGCCACGGGCAACAACGTGGCCTTCAAGTCGGCCCCGGACCTGCACACGGCGGCCCACGAGGCGGCCCACGTGGTGCAGCAACGTTCCGGCGTGAGCGTGCCCGGCGGTGTGGGCCAGGCCGGCGATCGCTACGAGCGCCACGCGGACTCGGTGGCCGACGCGGTGGTCCAGGGCAAGTCCGCCGAGCCGCTGCTGAGCCAGTTCGGCGGAGGGGGCGGCGCGGCGGTCCAGCACAAGGGCGGCAAGGGCGGCGGCGCCAAGGGCGGCAAGGGCGGCGGCGGCAAGGGTGGAAAGGGCGGAAAGGCCGGCGACAAGAGCGCGGCCTTCGAGGCGGCCGAGGCCTTCGTGGACAAGGGCGTCTACGGGCCCCACGCCTACAAGCCGCCCACGAACTTCGGTGGGTTCGACACCTGGTACTTCCCCTTCGGTGGACCCGATGGTGACCAGGACATCGACATGTCGGTCAAGGTCCAGTTCATCGATCCGGTGACCTTCTCCGGCGGCAAGGCCGTTCCCGCGGACGGCGAATGCAACGACGTCGCGGACATCATCAACAAGTTCAAGAAGGCCGCGGACAAGCAAGCCGCGGTGGCCCACTTCAAGTGGGGCGACTCCAAGAAGGGCTGGGCCGACAACCTGCAGAAGGTGGTGGTCGGAGCCTGGGGCGGCAAGGCCCCGTTCTTCAAGGTGGACAAGCCCGGCTGGCGCTTCGTGGGCGCCAAGCCGGTGGTGAACGTGGAGGTGGCCGAGGGCGCCAAGACCGCCGACGACCACGTGCTGGTCAAGGCGTACAAGCACCCCGCCACCTGGGACTGGGCCAAGGACCCGAGCAAGCGCGGCGAGGAGATGGGCTGGGGGTCGTACCAGAGCGGCGACCTGTACAAGGACCAGTTCATGGTGCTCGGCAGCCAGGACACCAAGAAGAACAAGGGCACGTCGGCGACCGTCCCCTTCGACTCCGGGGACCACAAGCTCAGCGCCGACGGTCTGCAGAACCTCGAGTGGATCCACCACGGCTTCCACGGGGTGCCCGACATGCCCCAGAGCGCAAAGCCTCGGATCACGTTGACGGGGCGGGCCAGCGCCGTGGGCAGCGCCCGCCGCAACAAGTGGCTGGCCAACAAGCGGGTCCAGACCGTGCGCAACAAGCTGGCGTCGTGGGGCTGGGACGTGAAGTCCCGGGTCGACACGGCCAACGACGGCGAGAGCCGCGCCAGCACCATCGCGGGCGAGGAGGACCGGGCCGAAGACCGGGTGGTGCACGTCCACCTGCAGGGATCGGGGCAGACCGTGGCCGTCCACGAGTTCGGCCATGGTTTTGGTCTGGACGACGAATACGCCAACCGCTCGTCGAAGAAGATGGGCGCCAAGGAGGGCTGGATCAGCGGCACCGGCGGCATCGCCGGCGAGCAGACCGGCCACGGCGCGCTGTCCAAGAAGATGGGCGTCAAGGGCGGCGCGATCTACGAGAACAGCGAGAACATCATGTCCGTCGGGGACAAGATCAAACCGCAGCACTACGCCACCTTCCACGACGCCCTGTGCAAGTGCACCGGCATCGGCGAATGGAAGCTGGGCAAGGCCTGGTCGCGCCTCAAGGCGATGAACGAGGTCATGCCCATGGGCGACTTCAACACCAAGAAGGACGGCACCGCGCTGGCGTAGCGCCGCCGCCGTGCCACCACGCCGGCCATGACCCCGGCCTCCTCCACCACAAACCGCGTCGCGTCGCTCGCGGCCCTGACGCTGCTGTGCGCGCTGGCGGCTGTCGCCTGCGCCTCGGAGCCCCCCATGAGCGACGCGACCACCCCGGCCGCCCCCGCCGCCCCTGCCGCCGACAGCTCACTGCTCGTCGAGGTCCGCAAGTACTCGCGCTTCACCGGTGGCAGCGGCTACCGCGTGATGGCCGACGGTCGCTACGAGACCTACCACCAGGAACGGCCGGGGGAGCCGAACTGGAAGGCGGGGACGCCGCTGTCCACCGAGGCCATCGCCAGGGTCCGCGCCGCCCTGGACGCCATCGACCCGGCCACCCTCGAGCCCCGCTACGACTCGGGTAAGGCTCCCCGGGACCGCGGGGACACCCTGTGGAAGGTCCGCGTGGGTGGCAAGGTGGTGCAGGTGGAGGTGGTGCCCGGTACCGAGGTGCCGGAGCTCGACTCGGTGCGGACCGCGGTCACCTCGGCCGTGGGGGGCGAGGTCTCCATGGAGTGGATCGTGGGCCCGGGGGACGAGGCCCCGCGGTACGCCATCCGGCCGGACGCCGACATCGCGGCGCTGGACGGGGTGATCAACACCCTGATCGGATCGGGCGAGCCCTGCACCGCCAGGGCGCCCACCGCCGGTGCCACCCGGATCCTGGCGGTGGTGTGGAAGTCCGAGGGCGGTGACGAGCGCCAGGAGCTGTGGAGCGACGGGCTGGAGATCTGGCCCGCCGGCGAAGACACCTCGTGCAAGCGTCACCCACCGGAGATCGTCGCGATGGTCCAGTCCCGCCTCGCTGCGGTGGACTGGACGGGCCTCGCCATTCCCTGAGTTTCTCCCCGGTTGCCGTCATCCCCTGCGCATCGGCCAGGGCAGGATCGCGTCGCGGGTGAGGATCCACGTGTCCGCATCCCAGGCGTCGGCGGGATCACAGGCCAGCCGGTCGGCGATGCGCAGCAGATGGAGCATCATGGTCTCCCGCCCGTGGGCGTGGATCGTGAGTCCGCCGTCCCGCCAGGTGCACGGCAGGCGGGGCGGGGGAGCGTCGAGGGCATCGGGCCCGTAATCCTGCATCGGCGGGCCGCCCGCCAGGTGGGAGTACAGGACACGCCGCCGGCCATCCCGGCCCAGGGCTCGCACCAGGGCGTCGAAGTGTCGCTCGTCGAGGGCGTGGTGGCGCGGCGAACGGAGCAGCGCCGGGAGATCGGGGATCGATCGGGCCATCTCCCTCCCGAGCCGGTCGTTGCGCACCAGGGTGCAGGGCCCGCACAGCCGGCGCGGGTCCGCGGAGATCACGTCGTACTCGGCCAGGACTGCGGGTCCCAGATAACGGGACATGTCGCCCCAGATCACGTCCAGGTCGGCGAATCCCCAGAACTCCCGGTCCTCCAGCAGATCGGCGAACAGCAGCGCGAACAGCGGCCGGAGGTCGCACAGCTTGCGGGGGTCGTCGAGGGGGACGGGGAAGCCCAGGACCGAGGCGGTCCTGGCGTCCAGATCGGCCGGGGTGATGGGCACGAGCCGGACGTTGCCGGGCCACCGGTGGTCCCCGGCGTGGGGATCGTCACACAGGACGAGGAATTCGAAGGTCGGATTCGCCGCCGCCGAGCGCAGGAAGAACTCCACGGTACCCGGGAGGCGGCCCAGCTGGACCGCGATCAGCGAGACGGCGGGTGTCGCGTCCGGCATCCGGGAACTCCCTGGGCTCCGGGATCGCTCAGAGCACGCCGAGCCGACGCCAGATGGGAAGGCGGTTGGCGACCAGGGCCTCGGTGTCCGCGAGGATGTCGTCCACGGTGACCGGCTTGCCGTCCTTGTGGGGGGGGCTGCCCCCCTCGCCCAGCAGGGCCAGCAGCTGATTCGCCAACTCCCGGCCGTCGCCGTCGAAGCCCGCGGCGAGTAACCCGTAACACATCAGGTCCACCGGGTTGGCGCCGATGGCGCCACCGGCCACCGGAGCGGCGAGGAAGGGGATCATCTCTCCCATCACGGCCCGGCGGGAGATCGCAGAGTTCAGCGCCCGCGCGCCCTCGAACGACGGGGACTCCGAGGACACGTGGTGCGCGATCGGGACGACCAGGCCGTTCTGGGACAGGATGGTGCAGACCAGCAGCACGTCGAAGAAGGTATTCGCCCGGTCGCCCGCGATCTCCATCAAGGACCCGAGGGTGACCGGCCCCTCGCACAGTGCGTCGGCGATGGGGGCCAGCAGTTCCTCGTTGATCGTGGTCTCACCGAGGGGGGTCACGACCTTGGGGGTGAACCTCTCCCTCTCCCCCAGGGACACGAAGCGCTGCTGCGACAGCAGGGCCAAGGCCTGATCGTGCTGCATCTGAGGCGCTCCGCGAACGAAGATGTCTCGCCTCAGGCCCCAGCCGGTCTCGATGTCCTTGAGCATCTCGGTGAGGACGGGATCGGCGAAGCGTTCGGCCTGCTTCAGGGCGCCCTCGGACAGGGAATAGCGGTCGAAGTTCCGCAGGACGTCGGCGGATCCGACCCAGCTCAGCTTGGCGCCGTCCGCCAGCTCCCGGGCCACATCCGCGTGGTGGTAGGTCCGCCAGTGCTCGTTGAGGTACTCGTGCGCCAGGTACTTCATCGAGCTCTCGCTCAGGCGCTCGAGCCAGCGCTTGGCGGCCGGATACGACGCGAAATAGCCGCCGTCGCGCTTCGCCAGCTCGTTGAGCTGGAAGATGGCGTGCTCGATGCGCTGCTCCATGGTCCCCGCGGACACGCGCACGTACTCCTTGAGTAGGCGCCCGACCGAGCTCACCCCCTCCCAGCCCACCGCGCAGTTGTAGCTCACGTACAGGGCGCCACCGGTCACCAGGTGGTCCTTGACGAATCCGAGGAAGTGGGCGCGAGCCTCGTCGCTGATCCACGACCAGACCCCGTGGGAGGTCACGTAGTCCATCGGTGGGAGGTCGTGTGAGGGCAGCTCGTCGAAGCCGGCCTCGAGGAACTGGACGTTGCCGATGCCCGCCTCCCGGGCCAGCTGACGGGCCGATGCCACGTGGGAGGGGTTGAAATCCACGCCCCAGTAACGTCCCGCGGGATTGGCGGCGGCCAGCATCAGCGTCGTCATGCCCATGCCGCAGCCCAGCTCGCAGTAGGTGTAGGGTTCGGCGGCGGGCGGGGGTCGTCGGGCCATCTGCAGGCACACGAAGTCGAGCAGTCCCGGCGCGAGTTCGGGGAAGTAGAACGACTCGTACTCGATGTCGGTCATGTAGCCGTCGGACCAGCGGGCCGAGACCATGGGGACCTCCCGTGGGGTGGACGTGGCTCCCGGGTGTGGAGAGCGACCATCGTAGCCAAGCCAAACGGGGGGTGTCAATCGAGCGGCGCGGCTCCATCATCTGTAGCAAGTAAATATGGGGAGGAGGGGGCAGGCGGCGAGGTCGATCTTGGGCTATGCTACGTCGCGATGGAGAACACCGGCGAGTCGACGGGGGCCGATGGGCTGCTGCGGATCTTGATCCAGAATCCCTACCTGACACGGGGAGGGGCGGAGAGTCGACTGCGCTCGCTGGTTCCCCACCTGCTGGCCGATCCGCGAGTCGGCGAGATCCACTGGATGTGCGTCCCCGGTCAGCGATGGCCCGACGGGGATCGACCTCCGGGACTGTCGGTCCACCCCGTGGCCCCCGAGGGATTCGACCGGGCGACCGAGGCGTTGATCCGACAGCGCCGGATCCACCTCGTGCAGTTCCACAACGAGATCGAGATCGGCACCGCGGGCCTCGCACGGGCTCAGGCCATGGGCGTGCCCACCGTCTGGGTCACCCACGACTACTGGCCCCTGTGCGGCTGGCGCTTCCTGACCGATGTGTTTCGCGCCGCCTCCGTGGAGCGCTGCGAGACCGTCGATCCCTCGCGCTGCGCCGCATGTGTGGGACCGGAGCGAGTGGCCGCCACCGCGGCCCGAAGATCGGTCGTCGAGGCCTGCGACCTGGGCATCGTGCCCTCCCGGCGCGTGGAGTCGCTGCTTTGGGACAACGGCCTGCTGCGCGGTCGCACGCGGATCATCGATCCCTGGGTCGATCTGAACCTCTTCGTCAACGCGCCACCGCGGCCCCGCAACCCGTGGCGGGTGCTGTTCGCGGGTAACCTGCTGCCCCACAAGGGGGTGGGCGTTCTGCTGGACGCGTGGAGCTGGGTCGAACGCTGGCTGCCCGCTGCCGAGCTGCTGCTGGTGGCCGACGATCGGGGCGCGGAGGAGGTTGCCGCGAGGATCGGGCAGCTGGGGCTGCGGCGCGTGGAACACCACCCGGCGGTGCCCCAGCGGCGCCTGGCCGATCTGTACCGCAGCGCCCGTCTCACGGTCGTCCCTTCCCTGTGGGACGAGGTGATCGGCCTGGTCTGGATCGAGTCCCTGGCGTCCGGGACGACCGTGGTCGCCTCGGCGACGGGATCGATCCCCGAACTCATGTCCCGGGGCGGCGTCACCTTGGAACCCGGGGACGCCAAGGCTCTCGCGACGGTGATCAACGATTTATTGGTGACACCTGAAGCGGCGGACTGGATGGGGGCGGAGGGCAGGGCGGATGTGCTCGCCCGGTTCCAGCCAGCGCGGGCGGCGACGGCCTTCGTCGACCAGTACGAGGCACTCTCCTTGACAGCCCGATCGCGCGAACCATAAGCTCCAGGTCGCCGCCGAACGCATATCACCGAGGGGAAGGGACATGGCCGACGGACCGATCAAGGTCTTGTACTGGGGGGATTCGCCGACCGCCTGCACCGGCTTCGGCACGGTGGCCCGGGAGATCATCCTGAGGCTCACCCAGACGGGTCGGTACGAGTTCATCACGCTCGGTATCAATTATTTCGGGGAACCGCATCCCTACGAGGGACTGCTCAGGATCTTCCCCACGTCGCACGACGACCTCCTGGGGAGGGGTCGCATCGGGACCATGCTGACCTTCCTGCAACCGGACCTGCTGTTCACCATCAACGACTGTGACGTCCTCGACTGGTTCGGTCCCGTCTACGTGGACGCGTGCCGGCAGCTGGGTTGGACCGTTCCCTGGGTGGGCTACACGCCCATCGACGGGGAGCCGTTCCACCGCAACCAGATCCCCCTGCATCGCGACCTGGTCACCCGCACGGTGGCCTGCAGCGAGTACGGGCGCGACGTGGTCCAGCGGTCGATCCCGATCCTGGATGTGCCGGTCGTGTATCACGGTGTCGACGTCGAGACCTACCGCCCCATGGAGGCGAGCGTCCGGGACGAGCTCAGGGGGGAGCTGGGCATCGGCGACCGCTTCACGGTCCTGAGCGTCGGAGTCAATCAGGTTCGCAAGCAGTACGGGACCCTGCTCGAGGCCTTCGCTGCCTTCCGCCGGGGCAAGGAGGACGCGGTACGCCTGTGTATCCACGGGGATGCGACGAGTTCGTACGGGTACGACATCCTACGCATCGCTTCCCACTTCGGCTTCGACGACGAGATCGTCTTCACCAATCCCCAGGGGCACCCCGGTGGCCTGTCGACCTCACAGCTGGCGTTCGTCTACAACCTGGCCGACGTGGCCGTGTTTCCCCACTGCGGTGAGGGCTTCGGACTGTGTCACCTGGAGGCCATGGCGAGCGGGGTTCCCGTGATCGCACACGGGGTCACGGCGACGCCGGAGATCGTGCGGGACGGGGCCGGCATCCTCGTGCCCACCGCCCAGGTGCGCGGACGCGACGGCGAGCTGGTCGACCTCAAGCTGTTCTTCCCTGGCGGGGACCGGGGCAAGCACCGCCCGCTGGTCGATCTCGCGGCTCTGGTCCAGGCCATGGAGGCCCTGTACGCGGATCCGGACGGGCGGCGCGTCATGGGGGAGAAGGGGAGGGAGGTGGCCTCCCGACCCGAGTTCTCCTGGGACACCGTGGCGAGCCGGTTCGACGAGATCCTGTCCGGAGCGGTCGCCGCCTCGGGTACTTGAACGGGGACCGCCGCCACGGGAGGTAGTGCGACGAGCCAGAACCCCCGGATCCGCCGAGGAAGCCCCGGCGGAAAGTCGACGCCTTCGACGGTGCTCGCGCTGTCCGCCATGTCGGGGATCATCCTGGCGATCAGCTTCCTGTGGCCGGTGGACGCCATACCCGGGGTGGAGCTGTGCGGCTTCCACGCACTCTCGGGCCACCCCTGCGCCGGCTGCGGTCTGACCCGCGCGTTCGCCCACATCTCGAGGGGTGGATTCGGGGACGCGTGGGCCCTGAATCCGCTGGCCTTTCCCACGTATCTGGCCGCGCTGGCCGCCCTGGCATCGCCCCTGTGGGCGCGGCGTGCGACCGGACGCCGACCCCGCCGCTGGCGGCCCCGGACGGTCGTCGTCGCGATCGCCGCGCTGGCCGCACCCGCCCTGCTGTTCGGCGTCTGGCGCGCCTCGGCCGTCGAGCGCTGGAGCGCTCGTTCGGCGGCCTCGACCGCCGCAGCAACGAGCCCGGACCACAAACCCCCTCCCTGGATCGCGCCCTGGATCCCGGACGACGACTCACCGCGTCTCGCGGGCGTGACGGCGACGGATCCGAGCTCCGCGCGCGTCGAGGGACCTGGAGAAGCCGATGAGTGAAGACGAAGTTGTAGTCTTGATGATGATCTTCATGGGCGTGATCATGCTCGCGTCCATCGCGTTCGCCATCTGGATGCTGGCGTTCCTGTCGAGCTGTCTGGCGTCCGTTCCCCCGGAGCATCGTCGGATGGAGCCGGGCATGGTCTGGCTCATGCTCGTGCCGCTGTTCAACCTGGTGTGGATGTTCTTCGTGTACGTGAGGGTGCCCAAGTCCTTTGCGAGCTATTTCCACTCGATCGGGGAACACGACGTGGGTGACGCGGGGGAGGGGCTGGGGATCGCGATCCCGATCCTCAACCTGATCAGCTCGATCCCCTATGTGAACTGCCTGACCAGCCCCGTGGCCCTGATCCTGCTGATCGTGTACTTGATCAAGATGAACGAGCTGAAGAAGCGGGCCCTGATGGGGCCCCCTTCCGGGTACGGCGGCGGCTACGGCCCGCCACCGGGGGGTGGCTACGGCGGTGGGTACGGCGGCCCGCCCCCCCAGGGCGGCTACGGCGGCCCGCCCCCCCAGGGCGGCTACGGTGGTCCTCCCCCGGCAGGGGGCTACGGTGGCGGCGGGAACCCCGGTGGCGGCGGCAACCCGGGGTACTGATGCTGTCCTGAGGGGCGCTTCGGTCGGTCGCCCCCTGGTCTCCCCGGCTATCCGAGGCCGGCCAGCGCGCGCTCCAGATCCCCCGCGTCCGCGAATCGGCGGTCGGGTTCCTTGGCCATACAACGGCGGACGACCGCCTCGAGTTCGCCCGGCAGGGCCTCACCTCGCTTGACCGAGGGAGCTTCGGGGTCGACCTGGGCGTGTTGCATCAGGATCGACAGCGCGTTTTCGCCCTGGAACGGCTCGGTGCCCGCGAGCGCCGTGTACAGCACACACCCCAGGGCGTACACGTCCGAGCGCGCGTCCACCGGGTCACCGCGGACGGCTTCCGGCGAGATGTACAGGGGTGTGCCGGCGACGGCGCCCTCCTGGGTCAGCCGCGTGTTCTCCAGGTCCTGCGTGACCTTGGCGATGCCGAAGTCCAGGACCTTGACATAGTCGTCCACGCCACCGAGGTGAGCCACGAAGAGGTTGTCGGGCTTCACGTCGCGGTGAACGAAGCCCAGGCGGTGGGCCTCGGCCAACGAGCCGCAGGCCTGGCGGACCAGATCCACCGCTCGTCGGGGAGCCAGGGGCCCCGATTCGCGGATCAGCTGTCCCAGGTCCTGCCCCACGAGCAGCTCCATGGCGTAGTACCACAGGCCCTCCGGGGTCACGCCGTGGTCCATGATCCGGATCGTGTGGGGGTGGGTCAGCCGTGTGGTGGCCATGACCTCCCGCTCGAAGCGAGCAATGGAGCGCTCCGAGGCACAGAGCTCGGGCCGCAGGACCTTCACGGCCACGTCCTGTTTCAGGGCCCGGTGGTGAGCGATCCAGACCTCGCCCATGCCGCCGACGCCCAGCCGCCGCTTGAGCCGGTAGCGGCCGAGCTCCCCGGACTCGTACGCCTCGTGGCGCACCGTGTACACCACGTGTCCCACCAGCACGCTCAGCAGGGCTCCGCTCCCCAGCAAGGAGCTGTGGATGACGAACAGGGACAGCGCTCGGGCGTCGGTCAGTTGCTCCCTGAGGTCCGGGAGTAGCCCGGCCGCGGCGAGCAGGATCGCGGGGTAGACCAGCCACATCAACGCGAACGGCAGCGCCCCCCGGCGCCAGGGTTCGGCCAGCAGCCCCACGCGGACCAGCATCAGCAGCGCGATGCCCAGGCCCACCGAGCTGTCCAGACCTCCGGACAGGATCGCGAGCAGGGCCACGAGGACCGACATCCCGGTGAACTCGGCCAGGTCGACCCAGCGGAAGGCCGCCGGGGACAGGGGCGTTGTCGACCGCAGGCGGAGATAGCCCGCCCCGAGCGCGAGCCAGCCCACCGCCCTCACCGCGATGAACGGCCACAGCGGGCCCGGCTCGACCCAGATCGCCGTCAGGACGTCCGTCGGGAGGAACCCGGGCCAGACGATCAGGGCGATGCCGCACACCACCCTCAGCCTCTGGACGGCCTCCTCGTGCTCCCGGCGGGCGATGGCCTCCCGCTGATCCAGGGCCACCGCCAGCCCGGACATGGCCTGTCCGGTCCGCCTCATCAGGGGGAGGGTCTCGGTCTCGGAGGGCGACCTGTTCTCGGGATCCGGCGGCATCGGCACAAGGTAGCACGCGGCCGGCGCTGCGGCTCTCGGCCGTGGTCAGGGGAGCGAGGGGACGAACTCCTCGCAGGAGGGTGGCTCCTCGGGTTCGGCCGGGTCGAGGGCCCCGGTGGCGATGCAGTGCATCTTCGGATCCCCGGACGGGCCGATGGACACCCACTCGTCCGTGTACTCGGTCGCGCTCTTGAAGGCCATGACCCCGAAGTCCGTGGGTATCGCCTCGGCGTCACCCCACCGGTAGGTCGTGTCGCACATCACCCCCTCCTCGGCGTCGCCCACGTCGGCGTCGTCCCAGCTCGCCGTGATCACGAAGCGGAAGCGGGTGTCGTCGATCCGCGTGATCTCCAGGGTCTCCCAGCCGTTGGGGGTGACGCAGGTCTCGTCGGGCTTCTTGCAGCGGTAGCGGCTGTTCCAGGTGCCGGTGATGTCGTATGTGGGCAGACATCCGGTGGTGTCGTCGTCGCCGGCAGAATCGTCGTCCCCCGGGTCCACACCGATACACGAGAGGTAGGCGGCCTCCTCCTCGTCGCAGGACTCCCCGTAGGACCATTCGCCCTCCGCGCAGGCGTCGTTCTTGGAGATGCAGCGGAGGAAGGCGTCGTGCTCGTTTTCGCAGTCCACGACAGCCGCCTGGTCTCCCTGCAGGAGCAACTGGGACTCGCACTGGTCGATCTGGTCGTCGCTGAGCCCCTCGCAGGATCCTCGCTCCTCGCAGATCTGCGCTGCGGGTCCGCCACAACCGGTCAGTGCAGGGATCGTCGCGAGCAGGAACAGCGGCCCCAGCAGGACGGTGGGTGCCGGGAGGGCGGAGTCTCGCTGCGTCCGGTGCCCTGGGGAGCCCTGTCGAATCCGCATGTCTTCCCTCTCCTGGGTGTCGAGTCGTGCCTGGCCCATCGTAGCGGATCCGCTCCGGGGGCTCGCCTTCCCGACGCCCGGACCCGAACACGGGGGTGATCCTCGGGTCCAGGGCGAGGCGGGCGTGCGGATGGCCCCGCCGATGATTCTCGCCACATCGCCAGGAAACTCGACGGACCGGGTACCGGGATGGCGGAGATCGTCTCGCGACGAACGCCCTGACTGGCTCGACGTTCTCCGTTTGCGGTCGTTCCGAGGTGTCGGCGTGGGGTCGGCCAGTGTCGTTGGCTCGCTTCCTGCAAACCCCGGTGTTCAGGGAGTGCCCAGAAAACTCGACACGGCGCCGGCGGCCGTCGAGGGAGAGGGGTGCCCCGACGGAATTCAGGATCGGGAGGTCACCATGCGCTGTGCCCACTGTCGACGACTCGTGCCCCCTTGGAAGCCGCGCGAGGAGGGCCTGTTCTGCTCCATCGAGTGTAGCCGGGGGTTCTATGCCGGCGACGCCCCGCCTCGCTACGACGCGGGCGCCATCGAGAGGTTCGTGGACCGGGCGACCACGGCGGCCAGGCGGCCGTTCCTGCATTGCAGCCAGTGTCTGCGGCCCATACCGCTGTGGCAGAAGCCGGTGCGCGACGATCTGTGTTCCGACGGATGCGCGGTGGACAGGGACGCGGGCAGGCCCGAGAAGATGGACGAGAACCGGGCCCGGCGCGCACACGAGCTCGGGAACATCTTCAAGGGGCTGGCCTGTATCCCCGTGGGGATCGTGCTCTCCGTCATCTGCTTTCCGGCCTGGGCGATCCTGTGCCTGATCGGCTTCGGCATGATCATCATGGGCCTGGTGAACTGGAGTCGAGCCCGCCCATGGGCGCCGCACATGGAGGTCCCGGTGGAGACCCCGAGCAGCGACTTCGGGGGTGGCGGAAGCTATTCCACCTACACGACGGTCTCCAAGTCCTGCGGGCGCTGCGGGCGCAGCGTGTCCAACAGCCTCTCGGCCGGCGATTCCTGCCCCCATTGCGGCGCGTTCTGGAGCGGAGTGCAGCGCCACGAATCCTGAACAGAGCCGGGCGGACGGAGACCGTCCCGAGGGCGTCCCCCGCATCGTCTTGCCCTCGACTCCATTGGGCGCGAGTATACGGTCGGAACAGAGAGGAGCCGGTTCGATGTCCGACGCCCAGGTGGAGAAGGTGAAGCACTACTACGCCGAGGTGCTGCAGACCAAGCGCGACCTGCGCTCGACGGCCTGCTGCAGCGCCGAGCAGTTCCCGCCCCACCTGCTGCCCATCGTGCGGCAGGTGCACCCCGAGGTGCTGGAACGCTTCTATGGCTGCGGCGCGCCGCTTCCCCTGGCCCTGGAGGGAACGCGGGTCCTGGACCTGGGCTGCGGGACGGGGCGCGATTGTTTCCTGCTCAGCGCCCTGGTCGGCCCCGACGGATCCGTGCACGGCGTGGACATGCTCGACGAACAGCTGGACGTGGGTCGCCGCCACCTGGAGTACCACCGCGAGGCCTTCGGGCTCGAGCGTTCGAACGTGACCTTCACCCGGGGGTACATCGAAGATCTGCAGGGGGCCGGCATCCCAGACGAGAGCGTCGATCTGGTGGTGTCCAACTGCGTCTTCAATCTCTCACCGGACAAGGAGCGGCTCCTCGGCGAGGTGTTCCGGGTGCTCAAACCGGGGGGCGAACTCTACTTCGCGGACGTATTCGCGGACCGAAGGCTGACGCGAGAGCAGCGGGAGGATCCGCTGCTGCTGGGCGAGTGCATCGGGGGAGCGATGTACGTGGAGGATTTCCGACGCACCCTCGCCGGGCTCGGTGTGGCCGACCACCGGGTGTGCAAGTCCTCGCCCATCGGCTTCACCGACGCGGAGATCGGGGCCAAGGTGGGCAATGCTCGCTTCGACAGCCTCACCATCCGGGCGTTCAAGCTGGAGCTGGAGGACCGCTGCGAGGACTACGGCCAGGTCGCGACCTACCTGGGCACGATCCCCGAGGCCGCCCACGGGTTCGAGCTCGACGACCACCACTTCTTCGAGACGAACCGGCCCATGCTCGTGTGCTCCAACACCGCCCGCATGATCACGCGAACGCGGTACGCACCCCACTTCCGCCTGGACGGCGACGAGTCGACCCACTTCGGCCTGTTCGACTGCGGGCCCGCGGTGGCGCCCGGCGCCGACGGGGGTGGAGGCAGCTCGGGGTGCTGCTGAGCCAGCCTCCTAGCGCTCCTCCAGCCAGCGGCCGATCCGGCCGGCCTCCCGGAAGCGCTGGCCGTTGAGGGCGGTGCCGAGGATGACCACGGTGAGTCGGGGACCGCTCGCGGTGTCCGCGTGCACGGCCAGACAGTAGCCCGCCAGACGGGTGTAGCCGGTCTTGCCGACGATCACGGACCACAGGGGATCCCAGAGCAGCCGGTTGGTGGCGCCCTGCCGCACCGGCTCCCTCCCGTCCCCCGCGGAGGCGGAGACCGAGCGCAGACCGCAGGCCTCGACGATCTCGGGGTAGCCGGCCGCGGCCTCGATCAGGGCCGCGACCTCGCGCGCGGTGGCGACGTTGTGGTCGGCGAGCCCGGTGACGTTGCCGAACTCGGCGTCTTCCAGGCCCAGCTCCGCCGCCTTGTCGTTCATCCGCTGGACGAACACGTCCCACGGCAAGCCGCTCTCCACGGCCAGGGCGACCGCGGCGATGTTGTCCGACGCGACCAGCGCGCAGGCCAGCAGGTCTCCCAGGCGGGCCTGCATGCCCTCGGCCCAGGGCGTCTTCCACACGATGGGCGTGAGCATGTGTTGCGGACCGAGGGCCACGACGCGATCCAGGTCCGGATCCTGGTCCAGGAACACCATCGCGGTCATCAGCTTGCTCAGGCTCGCGATGGGGCGGGGGCTGTCCGCCTCCCGTTCGAACAGGACCTCACCGGTGTCGGCGTCGCGGACCAGGAGGTGGGGGATGTCGGAAGCGCGCGCCGCGGTTGCGGGGAGCCCCCAGAGGGACAGGGCGACCGAAGCGGTCAGGAGCCAGCCCGCTCCGGCGAGCCGCGTCGATCTCCCGGGGATCATCGAATCCGCAGGAGGTACACCGGCCCGTCGACGTTGTCCTTGTCGCCCTGGAATCCGAGCTCCCCCTGGGGCCCGCTCAGATCGTAGGTATTGGTCGAGTACCCGTTGGCCCAGATGAGCTTGAGCAGGTCACCCTGCCGTTCCCAGGTGTCGTCGCCGTCCGCGAACCAGTCCCGCGGCTCGTCGTTGTTGAAGGCCATCTCGCCGCCCTCGCGCAGCTCCACGTAGTGCGTCAGCAGGTTCTCGCTGCAGCCGTGACAGGTGACCATCCAGACCGAGCCGGTCAGGTCGTGGGTGTTCGACCGCTTCGCCCCCGAGGTGGCGGCGCAGCCGCCGAACACCAGCGAGAGCAGCACGAGGACGGGGGGCGAAAATCGAAGTATCTGGGACATGTCGACTCCTGGGGCGAAGGCTATCACCCCCGAGCGCGCGGTGGCCCGGATTCCTCTAGCGGGACCGACGGAGGGCGCGGAGCGAGATGGCCAGCGCGAACCACGCCAGCGGACCGAGCTGAGCGGAACGCGATGCGCTGACGTCTCCCGCGGCCCCGGTGCCGCACTGACAGCCGCCCCCGTCGTCCGCCCCGTCGGGGCCGTAGTGGGGAGGCGGCCGGGTGTCGTCGTCGTCCCCACCCGCGTCGTCGTCGCCCGCGTCGTCGTCTCCGATGTCGTCGTCGCCCGTGTCGTCGTCGTCTCCAGTGTCGTCGTCCCCGGTGTCGTCGTCGTCCCCGGTGTCGTCGTCGTCATCGTCCCCGGGATCGGCGCCGGGGGTGAACTCCACTACCAGGTAGTAGCCGCCCGCACCCTCGTTGCCGTTGCCATCGACCCAGGTGTCGGCGACCAGAAACCAGATTCCGGGTTGCAGGTGCTCCGAGAAGCTGTTGTCGGCGTGGTCCACGCAGTCGCCCGGGTCGGTGCTCGACAGCAGGAAGAGGTCCACGTCGGTGCTCGCGTCGTCGGTGACCGTGGCGGTCAGGGTGCCCTGCTCGTCCAGCTCGAGGCGGTACACCCGTTCGGGCCCGGACTCGTCGAGGGAGGGGTCGCAGGCGTAGCCGTCCAGAGAATCGCTGCCGGCTCCGGGGGTCGCGTCGAAGGTCTCGTAGGGCAAGCCGCCGATCTCGATGGGGTGATTCGGCGTGCCGTGGGCGTTGCCGTTGGTGATCGTGTCGTGGCGGATGGGCGTGTAGCCGTTGAGCGAGTACCACGACACGTTGGCGGTCAAACGAACGTCGTAGCCGGCGGCCTCGTAGAGGATCGGCTTGCCAGCGTCGGACTCGTGGGCGAAGAGCACGATGTGGTAGCCAGGCTGGTTGACGGCGTCGCCCCGCAGCAGGTCCTCCCGATCGATCTCGAAGGAGACCTGGTCGATGGTCCAGGTGCCGTACTTGGTCGGTTCGAACCACACCTCGCTGACGAAGCCCGAGCAGTCGACCCCGGTGGTGCACCACAGGACGTCGTGCCAGGAGTGGGAGCCGGCGCCGTAGCCCGCGGCGATGTCGTCGTCGAACTCCTGCAGGGTCACGAATCCGCCCCAGTCGTAGGGCACGCCCAGGTAGGTGCCCACCGAGTAGTCCGACGACCAGCTGTCGGAGCAGTCGACCGACAGGTTGGCGGCGGTGCAATCCCACTCGTGGTAGGCGTAGTCCCGGGCCAGATCGATGACCTGGTCGCGGGTCTCTGCGGCGGCGGCCGCGGGCAGCATCGCGATCAGGACGCAGGCAGCGAGCAGGCGGGGCCTCATCGGTCCACCTCCGCTCCCGGCGCTTGCGCGCGGGTCCGCCACAGCCGGCAGCCGTCTTCGCCGGCGACCAGCGTCACGATGGTGCCGTCGGCGAGGGAAGCGAGATCGCCGGGAATCCGCATGCCCATGGATGACGGCGCCGCGATGGGGGTGCCGACCCGACCCTCGCGGTCCACCACCGCGAGCAGGCGGTCGACCGCCACGGGACCAGAGCCGCTGGACACGGCCTCCAGGACCACCACCGCGGTCTCGCCGTCGGTCGCGAGTACCTCCACGGAGGCCAGCGGGTGGGAGGACGCGGCGAGGGACCTCCAGGCGCCGAAGTCGATCGCATCGCCGTCGAAGGTCACCACAAAACCGTCGTCATCCAGGGTTGCCCACGCGGACGACAGACCATCCACCGAGGGTACACCCCGCGGCAGCTCCCGCGGCTCTTGCGGGTCGGATGCCGGCGCCAACGGCTGTCGCAGCTGGAACGCGTCCATCGCCTCGAACACAGGGTCACCGCCATCCGGAGTCCAGCTCACCAGACGGTGGGGCGGCATGGCCCAGCGGGGCGACCAGACGACCCGCGGTTCCGCGCCGAGCACGTCCACACGTCGCCGCGCCCCCTCGTCCAGCACCGCCAGGGTGCCGTCTTCGAGCAGCGCCGCCGGTCCGGCCCGCTCCCCGATCTCCCGGGCGCCCGCCACGCGTCCGTCGGCGTCCAGCAGGAGCACGCGACCGTGGACACGGTCGACGACCGCCACCTCACCGGCCGGAGACAGAGCGATCCCATGGGGCCCCCACCCCAGCTCCTCCTCGCGGACCGGCCGCCGTCCCAGCTCCCCGTCGCCCTCGCCCCAAGGCAAGAACGCCAGCTCCTCCCAGGCCCCCGCCTCTCCCGCCCGCGCGGGCAGCGCGAGCATCGACGCGACGAGGATCCCCATCCAGACCGTATGGAATGTACGCATGGCGGCGCACCATAACGGGGTTCGATCGGTGTCACCAGCGTTTTGTGGAGTGTGGCGAGGAGGCACCCGATTCGCTGGCGAGCTGTGGGCGAGGTGCCCCTCGATTCACCAGCGGGTATGCTGTCGCCCGGGAGAGGATCCCATGGAGAGCCGGGGAGGGAACGTCCGGCCCGATGAGCGGCGGCGAGGCCCGTTCACCGTGACCCGGTACGCCACGCCCAGGCCCCCGAACGAGGAGTCCCGGAAGACCGAACGAGGAGGTCCCGTCGTGAAGATCGTGAACCCCACCACCGCCCGCCGCATCGAACCCGAACCGGGGTGGCTGCGAGCCAGCCTGTGCAGCGAGGACGGCGTCTCGGTCGAGCACTTCGTCAAACCGCCCGGCCACGCATCCCCCATGCACCAGCACCCCAACGCCCAGGTCTGTGTCGTGATCGAGGGGTCGATGGTGATGCGGACCGCCGACGGTGCCGAGCACCGGGTCGACGCGCCGGGTGCCGCGTACTTCGCGCCCGACGAGCCCCACGCCGTCATCAATCCCCTCGACACACCGTCGGTGGGCATCGAGGTGTTCGTCCCCGGAAGGTCCTTCGACTTCTGGCTCGAGCGAGCTCGGGGCGGACGGTAGGGAGCGCTGCACGGCGGTCGGTCTGCACCGTTGTGGCCCCCCGATGGCTCGTACCTCATGATGCGTCGCTACTTGCTCCCTCTGCTCGCCTGCCTGACCCTCGGGCTCGCCCCCTTCCTGCCCGAGCCCCACATCGTGGGCAAGCTCCGCTGGGTCCTCGGCGGGGCGCACGGGATGGCCCCCGTCGACTGGTTCGACCTCGCGCTACACGCCGCGCCCTTCGCGTGGCTGGTGGGGGTGTTGGCGTCGGATCTCGTGAGGCGACTGAAAGCCGAGCCAGACGAGGGAGATGGATAGCAAGACCGGCGTCAGCAAGACCCGGACCCGCTTTGCGAGTCGACCGACCCGTGATCCCCTCGAGACCGAACCCGTTCCCAGCGAAGAACGGGGACCTGACCCGATTCGCGACCCGGGCGCTCGCGCTGCGGGTCATGGCCCGGGTGCGCCCGGGATTGCCGTGACGCAACAAACCCGGCAACCATGCCAGGACGTCGACAGCTGCCTCCCGCGGCGCGGGCGAACCGCGAACCCCGGCCTTCGGCCCTCTGCCCCTCGTCTCGCTGACGTTCAGGGCTCCTTCTTCGAGCCGTCCAGGGCCAGGTAGAGAGTGATGACCGGGCCGCCGGTCTGCCGCGCGACCGCGACGAGACCGCCGGCCACCGAGGCACCCAACCAGATCCGCGGCGCTACACGGCGCTCCACCTCGATGGTGAAGGCCAGGAAACGAGTGCCGTTGCCGAGTCCGCTCGGGCTCCGGTGGTAGGGAGCATCGCCGTTGCCCAGGGGGTGCTGCCCCGTCAGGCGGAGACGTCCCTGTGTACGGCCCGCACCGCCCAGGGGGAGTCCACCCTCCAGCGACCAGACCAGCAGTGCGTCGTAGCCGCCGCCGCGTAGCACCGTGCCCACCGTACCGGCGGCGTAACCGCGATCCCAGCCCACACCGGCGGCGAGCGAGGTCTCTGCCTCCCACACGCCGGTGGCGATCCGGAGGTCGCCCAATCGCGGGTTCCCGGCGGCCGTCCCGTGGACCGGTCGCACCGGCCCCCCCGCGGACAGGGGCGCGCGTACGGTGACCTGCAAGGACGAGGCGAACCGGCCTTCACGGATCAATCCAACCTTCAGACCGAGCCCCGGCTCGCCCGCAGAGACGAGGGGCGAGCCGGGTCCGTCGACCGCGTCGTCCAGGAAGAACGAACGGACCACCTGGTCCCCGAAGGTCAGGGCGAGCCCGGGGGCGATGCCCAGTTCGCCGTACGCCTCCAGGAACAGCTCGTGGTACGACCCGTAGGGCTGAGGCCCGTCCCAACCCTGCTGCTCGGCATGGGTTGGCCCCGGAAAATAGAAGATTCCGGGCAGCCAGCGCACGCCAATCTTGCCGTAACCCGTGCCGGGATCCGGCACCCACGGGCCCGCGTGTGCCCTGCTGGGGCAGGCGCAGCACAGGGCGAGCACCATCCCGACTGCAACCGCGTGGGCGAGCCGGACACCGGGGGGGCGGGCGGTGGGGTCCATGTCCTGTGACCGTAGCAGGTATACGGATTCGCCTCGCCGCTAACCCGGTGGCGTGCGGCGCGCCCGGAGGGTGTAGAGGGTCGAATAGAGGTCAACCGCGTCCACCCGGAACCCGGCGCCGCGAAGCTCGGCGGCGACGATCGCCGAGGGGACGCGGTGGTCGGCGGGCGGCCCCACGTCGAAGGGTCCGCGGTGGCGCCAGTCGACCAGCCACGCCTGCCCGTCCGGTCGCAGGACCCGCGCAAGCTCCCGCCAGACGAGCGGCCGGTCGTCGAGCTCGTGCACGCTGTTGACCGAGATCAGGCGGTCGAGGTGGTGATCGGGCAGCGGCATGTCGCCGTCGCCGGAGACCCGGGTCCCCTGGATGCGATCGCCGACTCCAGCCGCCACCGCCCGTGCGTCCAGCTCCTCGAGCATGGCGGGTGCCACGTCGAGACCGATCACCCGGCCGACCCCGGACAATCGCTTCAACACCAGGGCGATCGGTATCGCGAAGTAGCCCGTACCGACACCGAGGTCGCCGACCACGGTGTCCGCGCCGACCCCCAGCGCCTCGACCAGGGGGCCCGGAGGTTGGATGGACCGGCGTTGCAGAGAGTCCAGTCTGGCCATCTTCTCGGGCGAGAACCGGTGAGGACGGTGTTCGCTCGTCATGCCGCCAGCCCCCGGTCGACGTGCGGGGCGACGAACCGACGCCAGAAAGACAGCGGCTGTGTGCCCACTTGACTGGCCACGGACCGGTCTTTGGCGAACAGATGGACGGCAGGGATGCTCTGGACGCCCAGCCGGGACGCAAGCAAGCCGTCCCGATCGGTGTCCACCTTGACCACGGTCAGGCGACCGGCTAGCTCGCGGCCGAGCTGCTCGAGCACCGGGGCGAGCGTCCGGCAAGGACCACACCAATCGGCGTAGAAGTCGACGAGCACGGGCACTGGACTGGTCCGCAGCAGGGTCTCGAGCTCGGCGTCGTTCAGGTGGATCGGATTTCCCGCGGTTTCGAGGGGCATGCCGCAGTGACCGCAGCGGGGGCGGCGGTCGAGCTTGCTCGCCGGGATCCGATTGGTTCGGTGACACGCGGCGCAGCGAAAGTGCCGGGGATCCTCCATGACGCTCACCTCCTCGCGACCTCGTCCGTCCTGTTCGGTGGCCCGGCGCGTCCCCCGGCGCGGGCTACGTCCTGGGGCCACAGGGGTAACGAGCCGGCAGCCCGTTCAGGAGGTTCAGCGCACACGAAAGCAGAGATCAGTCCGGCCAGCCGGCGGCCACCACGGCGTTGCGCATCGCGTCCGGGATCCCGCGGAGGTCCACGGCCCGGATGTGGGTTCCGCCGCCCAGGTCCAGGCTCTCGATCTGCTGGACCTGCGGCCAGGCTGCCAGCGTGGCGACGGCCCGGTGATCCAGCCGTGGGTTGTCCCGCATGCATAGGCTGCGCATCTCCGGACAGCTGCCCGACAGCAGCACCTCGAGAGCGTCCTGATCGGTACCGCCGGCCGCCAGCGACAGCGTGTGCAGCCGCGGGAAGAACCAGGCGTCGACCAGGGGACGCAGGTCGTCGGTGACCGCGCTGCCGTGATCCAGCACCAGGTGGCGGAGGCTGGTCAGCGGCCGCACCGGACGGCCCGAGGTCTGGTTCCAGCTGCCCTTGAGGCGGAGATTGCGAAAACAGTACGCCAGCACCAGGGTCTCCAGACGCCCACCGTGCTCGGCCAGCGCATCCAGCAATCCCGCCGCGTTGCCGCCGAGCGTCATCTGCCCCGAGAGATCCAGGTGGAGCAGATTGCGGCCGAGGTCCGAGGCTGCCAGCTCCCGCCAGTGCAGCTCCATGTCCCACTGGCGGAGACTCAAACGCTCGAGCTGCTGGAGAGCCGGAGCGCTGGCCAGGGCGGAGACGACGTCGGGGGTGGAGGCCCGGTCTCCGTCACCGACTCCCAGGTGCAGCGCCCGCAACGCCGGGAGCGAGGTGGCCTTTCCCAGCGCCTTGATCGCGGTCACGGAGATGTTGCATTCCTCGAGACCGAGCGACTCCAGCCCGGCCAGGTGGGGACTCTTCAGCAGCGCGCGCACACCCTGGGTTCCGGCACGCGTGCCGCCGAGATCCAGAGCGCGGAAGCGCGCAAGGGTAGACCAGGCGGCCAGCTCCTTGATGTCCTTGGCCGTGATCTTGCCCGGACCGAGGACGAGGCCTCCCACCGGATCCGCGTGGGCACCGAGTCCGTCGAGGATCGCGTCGATGTCGGCCAGCGAGAGGCTCGCCGCACGCAGCTCCCAGCCTCCCTCGTGGCGGCAAAGCCGCCGCGCGAGGTCGTGTCGTCGCGCGAGCTCGGGATCGACGCCTTCCAGTAGCGGGTGGGCGCCCTCCCGTTCGGCCATCCGGCGAAGGGTACGCGCCCCTGGGATCGCCTCGAGGGCAGCGGCCAGCCGGCTGACGCGATCGGGGTGCGGGATCTGCAACAACCTGGGCAGGTAGGGCTGGATCTGGAAATGCGGGCGGCCCTCGTAGACGGTCAGTCCGAGTTCGAACCAGCGGGGATCCGCGGGGCGGGGGGGCAGGGTGACCAGCTCCTGGCCGATCCACTTGCGCTCCGCCGTGGTGAGCTCGACCAGGACGATCGCCGCAGCGTCACCATACTCGTCCCGGCCCTCCTGGAGCCACGTGACGTACGGCGACAGGGTGTCGTGGACGACCTGGACCGACCCCCACCGGAGCAGGTCTCGCACGGCCTCTTTGAATCCGTTGGTGGAGGTGGGCACCCCGGCCCATTCGTGGAAGGCTTCCGGTGCCCGATCGTCGCCCAGCACGATCCGTGCGACCAAGAGACCACGTAGCGTGAGTCGCCCGCTCACCCGGTCGCCGATCTCCCGGAGCAGCCCGATCGGGGCTGCGTCCCCTCGCCGGGCCAGAACCTCGGCCCCCCGGCTGATGGCCAGGCTCAGATCGGGATCGTCGGACCACGCCAGCATGCGCTCGGCGACCTGGACCGAAGTCGGTCCGGCGGGCGCGGCCACCAGCGCCTCCAACGCCGGGTTGCTGGAGTCGTACATCGCCGGCGGGATCAACTCGACGAGGCTCTCGGTGTCGTCCCCGAGTTGCTCGACGATCTCGGCGAACCGTCCCTTGTCACTCTTCTTCGCGGCTCGGCGCGCCTGCTCTACAAGCTGCTCGGTCACGGTGATCTCCTCGTGATGGGCTAAAGGGCTCGTTTCTCGCCGGGGCGTGGTCACGAGCCGCCCCGACCTCCGTACACCATGGGTCGTCGTCGTCGCGATCCTCCGCCGGCGGTCGGTGAAAGTCGAGTCCGAAACGCCGTCCTCAGCGGGCTCTCCCTCCGGTTCGACCTGGGTGTGCGTCTGCTAGGCTTGGGCGCGGGTGAGAGGGGGGTCGCGGCTCGGGGAGACCCGATGGGCAGGGCTCGTTGTCCGGCATGTGGCGAGTGGACCTTCGACGGCGCGGCGAAGTGCGCCCACTGCGGCGCGTGGCGGGACGGCCGTCCCGGTCCGGAGCCCGGCGAGGGACGGCCGGTCGAAGACCAGGCCCGGGAGCTGCTGGCGCTCGACGCACTCGAACGGGAGGGCGAGGCCGCACCCCGGCGAACCAACCCCGCGTTCCGTCCCTGGAAGCCGCGCTGGCCGAGGCAACCCTGGTTGGCCGGTGTGGTGCTCGTTGCCGTGCTCGCGGCGATGTTCATCGACGACGTCACCGTGCGCCGGATCTGCATCACCGCGGTCGGGGTCCTCGGCATCGGCGGGTGGCTGGCCTGGCAGCTGCGTCTCGTCCTCCGCTCCCTCGACTGAGCGAGCCGCGGCGCGCCGTACGGCCCACGAAACCCGTCGTGAAATCTCCGGAATCGAGCAGGCTCACCCCTCCTCGCGACCTCCCACAAAGATGCAATGTGCAATACATGACCCCCTCCGAGTCGCTGACGCCCGTCGTGCCCCGATGGACGGCGCAGACCCGCGTCCGCAGCCTGGATTGCACGTTGCATGAACATCGGCGTCGATGGAACATCGGCGTAGGAGGGAGGTGCCGGCCATGTCGGACGAGCCGATGGATCCCCGCCTGAAGGGCTTTCTGCACACCCTGATCAGCGGCTCGATTTCCCTGGTGATGTTGGCGCTGGTCGCCGGCGGTGGGCTGGGCGCTGCGAGTGACCTCCACGACGCGGAGGTCGGGTGCCGGGGGTACGAGGTCGTCTCGGGCCCGGACGCGAGCATCGGCGGGTTGCTGATGGTCGTGATGGTGATCGCTCTCATCGCCGCCCCGCTCCAGTTCTTCGCCGGAATCGGGATGATGTGCGAGGGTTTCGCGGAGGACTTCCCGTGGCTGAGACAGCTCAGCGTTCGGGGGATCCTGTTGTGCTTCCTGGCGGCCTTCGTGGTTCTCGTCTTGCCCAAGGGGGGGCTGGTGCTGGGGGGCATCCTGGGTGCCATCGGGGTCCTGGCCATCATCTACCGAGCCCTCACGAGCCGCTCGCTGGCGAAGCTGTTGGGAAAGGCTCTCGACAAGGCGTGATCGTCGCTCCGTGGCCCCGCGCCGGCCCCCGGTATCTCCTTGACTCCCGGTGTTCACCCGTGAAAAGGGTCGGGAATCCGCCGTGGAGGGTCCGATGCGCAGTTTGATCGCCGTCCTTTTCGCCTGTTCGGTGTGCCTGCTCACCGCTTGCGATCCGGAGAACGACGACACCCAGCCTGGGGATGACGACGACGAGGCGGTCTGTGGGGACGGGTCGTGTGCACAGGGCGAGGACTGCGAGAGCTGCCCCGACGACTGCGGGGACTGCGAGCCCGAATGCGGCGACGGGAGCTGCCACGGGGACGAGGACTGCGACAGCTGCCCCGAAGACTGCGGGGAGTGCGCGGCCGAGTGCGGCGACGGGACCTGCGACGAGGACGAGGACTGCGACAGTTGTTCCGAGGATTGCGGCGAGTGTGAACCCGAGTGTGGTGACGACGTTTGTGACGACACCGAATGGTGCGACACCTGCCCCGAGGACTGCGGCGAGTGCGGCGAGGAGGATTGCGGGTACCAGCCCCACGGCGTGGACGGCCCGGCCACCCTCCCGGGCGACGAGACCGACACCACGTTGCTCGACACCACCGGCTGGACCGCCTTCACGGTCCGCTCCAGCGGGGGTGACTTCACAGGCGTCCAGGCCGCTTACGACGCCGCGGTCATCGCCGGCGGGCCGGTGGTGATCGAGGTCGAGGCCGGCCACGATGCCGGCGACCTGATGCTGACCGATCGCCTGGGGCAAACGGACTGGATCTACATCCAGCCCGACGCAGTGGCCGAGTTACCGGCCGAGCGGAGGGCCACCCGCGAGGACGCCGAACACATGTATCTGCTCCGGGGTGTGCTCTCCGGCGCCAGCTGGACGGAGCCGGTCGGCGTCGAACCGGGCGGCGGCTACACCCGCATCATCGGCGCGGACATCTCGGTGCCCGACGACGCCACGCCGCGTTCTCGCTCGCACATCGTGCGCCTCCGCGCCGACGGCAACGGCACCCTCGGCGATCCCACCGATGCGGACGACATGCCCACCCACGTGATCCTCGACCGGGTCTACGTCCACATCCCGGTGGACGGCACTCGCTTCGCGGCCTACCTGATCGGCCTCAACGGGCGGCACCTGGCGGTGGTGGACTCCTACGTCGTCGGTGCGGGGCGGGGTTACGAAGCCACCAAGGCCATCAATTCCGGCTACGGGGACGGTCCGGTGCTCGTGCAGAACAACTACCTGGCAAGTGACGGAATCAACGTCTTCTTCGGGGGCGAGGTCGAGCAGGTGGACTGGAAACCCTCGGACATCACCATCCGCGGCAACCACGTACACAAGCCTGCCGAGTGGTACGGATCCGAGCACGTGCTGGTCAAGAACAGCTTCGAGATCAAGAACGCCCGGCGCGTCCTGGTGGAGCGCAACCTGTTCGAGAACAACTGGGTGGACGCCCAGAGCGGCTGGATGATCCTGCTCCGGGCCGAGTCCACCGACGGTGTCTGCGAGGACATCACCTTCCGGTTCAACCACCTGAGCAACTCCCCGGGGGGCTGGAACATCGTCGGCAGGGACGAATACGCCGCCGCGCATCCGACGCGCCGGGTCAGCATCCACGACAACCTGCACACCCGGTTCTGCGGCAACACCGACTTCGGCGCCCCGGGGCACCAGATCCGGCTCGACACCAGCGCGGAGTGGCCCATCACCGATCTGTGGTTCACCCACAACACCTTCGACGACCTGGGTGGGCAAGGGGCGCTCATGTCCCTGTCCCCCGGGGAAGCGGGCGGCGACTTCGTCTTCCGCGACAACATCCATCCCCACGGCGCGTACGGCGTGAAGACCGACGGGATCGTCGAGGGCACCGAGTCCCTCGACGCGACCTTCGGCGCGGGCGGATACACCTTCGACTTCAACGTGAGCGGGGACTGCAACGACAGCTACTACCCCCCCGGAGACAACGTCTACCCCAGCTGGGGCACGCTGGAGACCCAGTTCGTGGACGCGGCCAACGGCGACCTGGAGCTCATCGAGACCAGCGCGTACCGCGACGACGGCCTCTACCCCCCCTACGACCAGGAGATGCGCGGTGCGGACATCGCCTGCCTGAACGTGCTGCTCGAGGGCGTGGACACCGGCGTGCACGGGGAGTGAACCCCTCGCCCCTCGCTGGCGGCTGGGCATTCGAGCGCACTTGAAGCCGCGTCCACACGCCAGGCATCATCCACCCCATGTCCGGCGGCCCACGGATACGCCGTCCGTTCCGTGCGTGTCGTCGAACCGGCACGAGGAGGAACCATGTCCGTCCGCTCGATCGCCCTGGTCCCCTGGCTACCCACTCTGATCGTCGCTCTCGTGATCGGGTGCCCGCCCAGCTACGGCGAGCCCACGGATTGCGACGACGACGACACAACGGAGGGGACCGACGTCGATGGCGATCAGTGGACGGTCGAGGAGGGCGACTGCGACGACGGCGACCCCCTGTCGCACCCCGGCGCCGTCGAGACCTGCGACGACGCGGACAACGACTGCGACGGCGAGGTGGACGAGGACGCGGTGGATACGGAGACGCTGTACGCCGATGCGGACGGCGACGGCTTCGGCGATCTCGATGCCCCGGTGGAGGTCTGTCCGGGGGCGAGCGACGCGGTGGCGAATGGCGACGATTGTGACGACGCGGATGCGACCGTGTTCCCGGGTGCCGACGAGGTCGTCGGCGACGGTGTGGATCAGGACTGTGACGGCGTTTCGTCGGTGGACGTCGAGTACGGTCATCGCGACCTCGAAGGAGGCGTCGAGATCGCCGGAGCCGACTACCTGCTCGGCCTGTTCTTCGAGGTGGGGGGCGATTTCCTGCTCACGGACATGGGCATGCGCCTGGACTCGGGGACGGCGAACGTCCGCATGGCCCTGTACACCGACCTCGGGGAGGCGCCCGACACGTTGATCGCGTCGACCGCCCACGAGTTCGTCGTGCAAGGCGACAACGTGTTGCCCGTGGAGGCCCCCGTCATCGTGTCCCCTGGCGGCTACTGGCTGATGGCGGTGTACGACGATACGGCGCATGTCTCCGGGGGACAGAGCTTCACGATCGTGTACACGGAACACGAGTTCCTGGACGATCTGCCCGATCCCTTCGTCGCGCCGGACTCGTACGGGGGTGGCGGACTCGCGTACTGGCTGTCCGGCGTGGAGTGAGCGGGGCCCGACCGTCCTGAAAACGACCCCCGTTCCGCCCCCACGTCTCGGCGCCGCCCGGTTACCCCGGTTCGACGACCGCGTACCCGAACCAGTCGTAGGTGTAGGTGTAGGAGTTCTGGAACACACTCCACGAATACAGATAACTGAACTGTCCGCCCTCGAAGTAGGCGAGTCCCGCGGCGTACCAGACTCCGTGATCCCCCCAGATCCAGTGGCCGTACCCCGGTCCCAGGGACCGGTACCCGACGTCCAGCAGGTAGTTGTCCTCGATGCCCCCGCAGTCGCTGGCGTAGTAGTCGAACGAACCGTAGACCTCGAAGGCGAACTCGCAATCGGGGCAGGGCGTGGGATGGGGCATTCCCACCGTCGACCAGGCCCAGGTGCAGGCGAGGCCCAGTTCCGGGATCTCCACGCGGATCTCCCGCGTTCCGTGCCAGGACGTGTAGCCCGTCGAGTCGTCGTCCCCGGTGTCGTCGTCCGCGGTGTCGTCGTCCCCGGCCGAGTCGTCGTCGCCGCTGTCGTCGTCCGAAGAGTCGTCGTCGTCCGAAGAGTCGTCGTCGTCGTCACACGACGGCTCGTCACAATCACACGGTTCCGGTGTGGCGCATCCGACCACAGCGGGGACCGTCCAGAGCGCCAGGGCCACAATCCACCACGATCCACCCATGCGGGACTCGAGCACCGCTTCCTCCTGCATTCGTGAGTCCCAAGGGTACAGACAGTCAGGTCGACTCGCGAATCCGATCCGCGGGCTATGGGTCGTGGGGCAGGCTGCCGCGCGGTGAGCGCAGGTAGGCGAACGGGGTGACTGCACCCAGGTTCGAGACCCTGGAGGTGTAGATGTCGGCGGAGCGCTCGACCTGACGGGCGAGCATGCTCTTGTCGTTGCCGGCGCGCATCAGCGGTCCCCACACCGGATGGCTGACCGACGACGAGGCGCGGGCCAGCGGGGCGATCTCGGCGTCCATGACCTGCATTCGGGCCCACAGCGCGTCCTCGGCGGCCCGCAGCTCGCGGGGCTCCTCGGTCGTCGCCGGGCCGTATCCGTGGTGGAGGCGCTGGCGGGCCAGCCGCAGCCGGCAGTGCTCGGCCTCCAGCCGCTGCTTGGCCGCCATCCTCTGGCGCAGCTCGGCCTGCTGGGCTTCGAACCCGGTGTTGGCCTCGATTTCCCCCTCGAGCTCCCTCAGCACCAGGCAGGTACGCCACCGCAGGACGTTCTTGGTGACCCGGACGTCGCCCCAGATGTGGTCGCCGACGTAGAGGATCTGATCGCCGGACAGCCCCAGGTAGTCCTCGACGAGTCCGGCGTGGCCGCCCAGATAGACGCGCCCAGCGCGCAGACCGCCGACCACCGGCCGCAGGGTGCCCGCGTCCGGGTCGACCACCTCGAACATGGCGTTGCGGTCGGCGAAGAACGACGGCTTGCGCGCCTCGACGATGATGACGTCGAACAGGTCGTTCCAGTCCTCGCCGTCCGGGAGCGCCGCGTCGAAGGCGTGGGACATCATCGCCCGGGTGTAGGCCCACTCGGAGTTGGTGATCAGCATCAGCCGCTTGCCGGCGTGTCTCTGGTCCAGCAGGGTCAGCGCGAGGTCGGGATCGGGCACCACGTAGCGGTCCGGATCCGAGAGGATCTCGGCCTTGAGCTGCCCCTCCATGTGGGCCTCGCCCAGGCTGTGGGCGACCTGCCGCCGCAGCTCGGGGTAGCCCATGACGGCCGGGGCCCGACCGTCGTCGATCACGTCCACCAGCTGGGCGTAGATGCAGGCCTCGGACAGCGAGAACAGGGTGTTGAGGAACTCGAATCGGGGCTCGGCCAGGAGGGCGATCGTGCGGGAGTAGGCCTCGCGGACCTCCGGCCAGCTCATCGCTCGCGTGCCGTGGAAGGCTTGCTTGATGTAGCCGAAGCGGTTGACCTTGACGATATTGCCCCGCTCCACGTCGAGCACCAACCCGCGCACCATCCGCTCGTGGTCGTACTCCAGGCCCTCCACCGGCCAGCCTTGCCCACCCAGCTTGGCCCGCACGTACTCGTAGGCCCGCCGCTCCCACTCCCGCTCGCGGTAGTGGATCAGCGTGTAGTCCATGTCGTAGCCGATGGCGCCGATGGCCCGCAGGTTGAGGGTGCGGTTGCAGAAGATCCGCCGCCCGGGGGGGGGCGCGGCGATGCCGGATTCGATGGTCATGGGTGGATCCTCGTGCGCCCGGGGGCGTGTCGCAACGGCAACCACGAAGGCCGCGATCCGTTCGCCGTACCCACGGACGTCGGGCGTCCTACCGGCGGTCTCGATACCCGCGGGGAGGGTCGTCGGTCGTCACGGTCCAGGTGTCCGGCTCGTAGAGCCTGCCCGAGAGCATGAACTGCACGGCCAGGGTCTGGTCGACGCGTTCCATCTCCAGGTCGCTGCACGACGCGCCCTTCTTGTCGATGAACTCGTAGTCGTTCCCGTCCTGGACGATGGCGCAGCGGCCGACGAACGGCAGCGCCACGGACTCGTACTCCGGTTCGATGACCTCGTCCCCGTGGATGTCGAGGAAGCCCCACCCGTCGTCCCCGTCCGAGAACATGGCCAGCCCGTTGTGGAAGAACAGCGGGTGCTCGTACTTGGCCTTGAGGACACGTTCGCCCTTCTTGTCGATCAGACCCCATTCTCCCCGTTCCTGGAAGGAGGCGTGTCCGTTGACGAAGGGGGTGACGCGCGACCAGTCGTCCTCGGGCCGGATCACCTCCTCGCCCGTCTTGTCCATGTAGCCCCAGCCGTCTCCCTCGGTGAACCCGGCCAGTCCCTCGCTGAACGAGAGGATTCCCTCGTAGTCGTCGTCGGGCTTGATCACCTCGGCGCCCGTCTTGTCGATGAAGCCGAACCGAAACTCGCTGCGATCCTCGTCGGTCTCCAGCACGCCGGCCAGCCCTTCGCGGAAGCTCGATACGTGGGACCAGTGGGGTTCGATGACCACCTCGCCCTTCTTGTCGACGTAACCCCACTCGCCGTCCTCGTCGGAGAAGCGGGCGAGGCCCTCGGAGAACGCGCCCACGGTGATGGCGTCATCCAGCTCGAAGATCACCTCGAAACGGGTGTTGATGGCCACGGGCGGGTCCCCCTCCTCGACGACGAAGGCCAGCCCTTCGTTGAAGAGCATGGCCTGCTCGTACTCGTCGCTGACCTCCTCGCCCTTGCGGTCGATGAAGGTGTACTCACCGTGGCGATCCTGGACCAGCGCGAAGCCCTCGTGGAACAGGGTCGGCGGTTCGTCGAAGTCCGGTTCGATCACCACGTTGCCCGCGAGGTCCACGTACCCCCACTCGTCCCCGCCCTCCTCCAGGTAGGGGATCAGGGTCTCGTCCCCGCGGCAGCAACAGCCGGTCGCGAGCCAGCAAGAGGAACCGCAGACCAGGATGCCGAGGGCCGGGAGCAGGCGTCGCATGGCAGTCGTTCTCCTTGTTCCCTCTACGAGACGGGTGCTGAGGTACGGTTCCCCCCGCGGTGAGCCAGGTCCGGGCAAGTGTATCAGCGTTTTTGCAACGCAGCAAAAAGCGGATTGGGAGGCCACGCCTCCGCCGTCACCGTTGACCTCCTACCGGGAGTTCAGGTGTGATGCGGATCGGGAATAGCCCGTGGTTGTGCCCGCGCGCTCGCGCAAGGCGCGTCGATTCGAATGGGCTCGCTGGGGAGAGGGTCATGGCCAGTCGAGATCATGATGGCGGTGTGACGACGAACGCCGGGGACCGTACGGGAGGCGACGCCGTCCAGGGGGCGCCCGCCCGCCAGGACATGCTCTCCGATCCGCTGTCTGGTCAGCTGTCGGATCCGCTCAGCGATCCCCTCCGGGTCCAGTTCACCCTCACCTCGACCGGTCCTTCCGTCGACGATGGAGGGGGGGACGACGGGTCGGGGGACGGCCCCGGCAACCCCTCGTCCGGCGACAGTCCGATCCAGATGAACGACGACGGCGGGGGACCACCTGCCGCGCCGGGTGGGGAGGGGGGACCCGGTGGCTCTGGCAATCCCTTCGAGGGGTGGGGACCGGCGGGTCTGGGGTCGGTTCAGAGGTCCACGAAGGGTGTCGTTCAGCGAGAAGGTCCAGGAGGGACCGGAGACGTGCAGCGTCTGGCCGCGGAGGGAACGCGCGGATCCTCGACCTCCCTGCCTCACCTGGACAGGATCCAGCATTCCTTCGGCGGGCACGACGTGAGCAACGTGCAGGCCCACGTGGGCGGCGCGGCGAAGACGGCGGCCGAGGGCATGGGCGCCAGCGCGTACGCAACGGGGAACCGTGTCGCGTTCAAGTCCGATCCCGATCTCCGGACGGCGGCCCACGAAGCCGCGCACGTCGTGCAGCAGCAGCAGGGCGTCTCCCTGTCCGGCGGGGTGGGCCGCGCGGGAGATCGCTACGAACGCCACGCGGACACGGTGGCCGATGCGGTGGTGCAGGGGAAGAGCGCGGAGTCGATCCTGGGGGGAACGGGCCGGGGGGCTTCCGGTCCGTCGAGTGGGACCGGAGCGATCCAGCGGAGCGTCCAGTTCGAAGAAGAGCTGACCCCCGAACAGGTCGCGGCGATGAACAACGCCAAGGGCAGGGCCAGCGCGGTGAAGGCGGCGGCGAACGCCAGGTTCAAGGCCGTGCAGGGGCAGGCCAAGGCGAAGCTGGCCATGCTCGAGGCCCTCGACACGGGCCCCAAGACGACCTTCCTCGCCAACTACACGGGCTCCTGGGAGGAGATGGAGGGGATCCTCGAGCAGGCCCAGGCCGCCGTCGCCGAGATGGAGGCGAACCAGGACATCGCCGCCGGGATCGCCATCGCCGTGATCTGCGGCCTGACGTTCGGGGTGGGCGCCGAGGCCCTCCTGGTGGGCACCCTGGCCAAGAAGGCCGCCACGAAGCTGGGGCCCAAGCTGGCCGCGGCCGCCAAGATCGGTGCCAAGGCCGCGGCCGAGGGGATCACCGAGCGGTCGGAGCAGATCGCGGGCGATGTGGTGGGCGAGAGCGACGGAGCGGCAGCGGCGAAGGACGCCAGCGCGAATCCGTCGGGCACGACGCCCGACGCCCAGGCCAAGGAACTCGAGAAGGCCATGAAGGACGTGTACAAGGACTTCGAGAAGGTCGTCGATTCCCTGGGAGCCCTCCACGACGTCAGCAACGCCGCAGGCGTCCTCCAGCTCGCCGCCGAGGAGTGCAAGAACGCGGGCACGAGCAACGCGCTCGGCGGACCGGACGAGGTGCAGGCCGAGGTGCCCGGCCTCGAGGCGGCGGGCGCCGCAGCCCAGCAGGTCGGCGCGGGTACGCCCTTCGCCAAGGCCGACGGACTCAAGTGCAAGGTCGAGACCACCGCCACCACCGAGACGCGCCCGAAGATCACCTTCGATCTGTGGATGAAGTGGCTGGAGACGGCCTCGGTCTCGTACGTCATGCAGGACGTGGTCTGGAACAAGCTCAAGGAGCTGGGGATCGTCGGTCCGGGCGGGCTGTTCGGGGACGTGGGCCCGGTCGAGCTCGTCGATGCCGTCCGCATGCGGGCGAAGGTGGAGCAGTACATCGGCACCGTCCAGCCGTTGAACTACCCCAACTACATGGTGAGCGAGGTCACGCTGGACGGCGAGAACTTCCCCGTGAACATCGTCCCCGGGAGAGAGAGCGGCCGTCGCCCCGGCCCCGCCACCTCGGTCCTGCTCACCGGCACCTCAGGCAACAACTACACCTGGGGCGCCGATGCCGCACTGGTCGGCGAACCGGCCCAGGACGCGGGCGGCACGTGCTCGGAGGAGGAGCTGGAAGCGGGCGACATGGACGAGAGCCAGATCGAGCAGTGGGAGCAAGAAGAGCTGGGTAGGCACGTGGGCTCGATGACCGATCTCGCCGAGATCTACGGGCCCAGCTCCGGATACATCGTTCTCGACGGCATCGGCTACAGCGCGTCCAGCTCCGGGGGCGAGAGCTTCCAGGCCAGCGACGGGTTCGTGCGGGTCACCGGGTACAGCCGCGACAACATGAACCGCGGCCCGAGGTTCGCCACGATCCTCTGCCAGGCCATCGTGAACGGCATGAGCCACGCGGACGATGGTGGCTACTGCGACACCTAGGAACGGCGGCAAGGCATGCGCAAGGAGACCGTCGTCGCCAGCCACAGACCTCCGAGACACATCTACGGCGCTTCCACTCCGCAGGGCCGGGACCTGATCGCGAGGATCGCGACTCCTCCCGAGGGAACGCCATTCTGCGCATCCGAGAGCGAGAAGGGCATCCAGGTCTGCGTCAGGTACGGGCGCTACGACGACGCGTTCCCCTTCATCGACGCGCCCTGGTTCGCGAGGTGCTACCTCTACCCGACCCCGGAATCCGACGGGATCGTGAAGCTCTACAACTGTACGGATCTCCATCGCTACGCGCCCTTCACCGAGTGCGGGGACTTCGACGACGCGTTACCGTTCACCGTGGTCGCCTACGACGCGGACGGCGTCCTGCTCGAGAAGTACGTGATGAACCTGACGCGGGGGATCTTCTTCCACGAGTCCCTGCGCGAGTTCGCCGAACGCTGGGAGATCGCGTTGCCGGACCACGACGCGGACGATCCCGAAATCCTCCATCTCTCCGTCGACTTCGACGGAGAACGACCCACCGGGATCTCCTATTACCTGTGCCGGAAATGGGACGTCTGAGGGAAAAGGCGGACGTGAAGGAACAAGGACCTCCCGGTCTCCTGGCTGGGTCCCATGGGGCAAAGGGGGGATGTCACAGGGGGGCACCGGTGGCAATCGGGTCGCATGTCCAGTCGGGGTGACGCCCTAACCCGAGTCGATTACTCGAGAAACACGGATCTTGGTGCTGCGGATCTACCCGTCGTGTCCACCGGCACGGGGGTTGCAGATTCCTGGGGTCGCACGGCAACGAAGCGGGGAAAGAGGACATCATGAAGCGCCGATCGAACCGAACCCTGACCCTCTCCATCTCGATTCTCCTCGTCTCGCTGGTCGCCGGCGCTGCGGGATCGGCTCGCGCGAAGGACTTCGTCCTCATCGCCCAGACGGACGAGGGCTGCACGCTCTACCTCGACGGAAAGGACCTGGTTGCCGAGGGGTGCAACGTCCACATCCGCAACGGCGAGGGAGAGAGCGACACGACCAACGGCACCGGCAACCTGGTCGTGGGGTACGACGAGGGCGACGGGGACGACAAGTCCGGCAGTCACAACCTGATCGTCGGTCCGTACCACAGCTACCCCAGTCACGGCGGTCTGATCGCCGGGTACGACAACGAGGCCAGCGGGAGCCACGCCACGGTTGCCGGAGGCCGGGCCAACGACGCGTCCGCCGATTGGTCGACGGTCAGCGGGGGGCGCTACAACAGCGCGTCCGGCGAGTACGCATCGGTATCCGCCGGCCAGTACAACGACGCGCACGGGAGCTACTCCGCGATCAGCGGCGGATACCACTGCGACGCCATGGGAGCCCATTCGTCGGTCACCGGTGGATACCTGAACTGGGTCTACGGTGACTACGCGTCGGTGAACGGCGGGATCGCCAACTGGGCCAACGGCGACTACTCGGCCGTCGCTGGTGGCGGGGGCAACTGGGCGGCGGACGAAGCCTCGGCCATCGCGGGCGGGTGGGGGAACCAGACCTCGATGGACTACGACTCGGTCCTGGGTAGCCACCTGTCGGTATGGGGCTTCGGCAGCTACTGGCTCTAGCCCCGGTGCCGTCCCCTGGCGCCTCGACCACGACCGAAGACAAGCCGGAATCCCGAACCCGAACTCCGCAGACAGTGAACACGCCGCGTGGCTCGCGAAGCATCGGCTTCACCATCCACCGGCGAGCCAGGTGGACCTTCCCTGGTGAATCGGGTGGCACTCCGCCGGGCACTGCACTCCGCCGGGCACTCCGCCGGGCTCGCGCTGGGCGCGGCGCCGTTCCCGCAACCGTGACGTGGGGACCGACGTAGAATGTCACCATGAACCCTGCCTTCGTCCTCACCCTGGTCCTGGTCGCACAGCCCCCCCTCGAACTCCCCTGGACCTGCGGCGAGACGATCCGCGTGAACCAGGACCACAACGGGGGGACCCACACCGACGAGGGGCGCTGGGCCTGGGACTTCGATCTGGACGTGGGGGACGAGGTCTGGGCCTCTGCGCCGGGGGTGGTCCGCAACGTCAAGCTGGACTCCGACATCGGCGGCTGCGACCACGACCTCTACTCGTACGGAAACTACGTGGTCGTCGATCACGGAGACGGGACAGCGGCCCTCTACCTCCACCTCCAGCAGTGGTCGTCTTCCCTCGACGTGGGGGACCCGGTCTGCGCCGGTGACGTGATCGGACGGGTCGGACTCACCGGCTGGGTCTGCGGTGAACACCTGCACTTCCAGCTCCAGGAGCTGTGCAACTCGTGGTGGTGCCAGTCCATCGAGGCGGAGTTCCTCGTCGTGGGCGATCCCCTCGAGGGTGAGACACCGACATCGAACAACTGCGAGACCTGGTGCGGATGCGAGGCAGTTCTGGACGGCGGCGAAACCCTGGTCAGCGAGTCGGATACGTACTGCTTCAAACGTGTGACCGAGCACTGGTGGGACGTGGCCGAGGGGCACGACGGTCACCACTACTACACCTACGCCATGGATACACCGGTGGAGGACACCTACGGGGAGTGGCACTTCGGGGTCTCGACCCCGGGGACCTATCGCGTCGAGGCCTACATCCCGGACACCGAGGCCGACTCCCACCAGGCGACCTACCAGGTCCACCACGCCGACGGGGTGAACCCCGCAACGGTGAACCAGTCCGTGGACAAGGGCTGGCAGGAACTGGGCACCTTCCGGTTCGACGATTCCAGCGACCCGTTCGTCCACCTGGGGGACAACACGGGCGAGGACTACGAGACCTACGGGCGAAAGCTGGCCTTCGACGCCCTGCGATTCGTGTACATCCCCCCCGGGGACGACGACACCGGAGATGACGACGACGACGCGACGGGGGACGACGACACCACGGCGGGGGACGACGACGACACGGGGGATGACGACACGGGTCCGGGCGGCGATCCACCGGGGCCGCCGGAGCGGACCGGGGGTTGCGCCTGCCGGGTCGGGGCCAGCCCGGCTCCTGCCTGGTTCGCCATCCTCGCGCTGATCTGGATCGGTCTCCGGCGCCGGGATCCGCGGGGGCGGTGACCAGCGACGTCCGTGTCGTGTTCTTGGCATGGTCGAAGACATCGCGACGAGGACTCGCGAGGCCAACAGCGTCGAGATTCGCGCGCCCTTGTGGTGGCCGAAAACGTCGGCGGGACCTACTCCACTGCGCCGCTCAGTCGCAATCGGGATCGTCGGGGTGGCACTCGGTCACCACGAACAGGTATTCGCCCGCGAGGACCTCGGCGCCGTCGTACCAGGTGTCCAGCGCGAAGTGGTACGTCCCCGGCTCCAGCGTACCCTCGACCCGATGGTGGTCCCGCTGCAGGCACCCCCCCTCGGTGGCGGTCTCGTCCAGCAGGTGGACGTCGATGTCAACGCCCTCGAGGTCCATCACGATGGCGCGCAGGCGCACGGTCTCGGTGACCTCGAAGCGGTAGAGGTACTCCGGTCCGGACTCGTCCGAGTCCGACTCGCAGCCGGTGTAGAGCGTCAGGTTGCTGTGGGGCGACGCCGCCGTGTCCCGCAGGTCGGCGAAGGGCAGATGGGGGATCTGGAACGGCGCGCCCGGTGAGCCGTCCCCGGCCAGCAGCGGATCGGCCTCGTCCAGGGACTCCGCCCCGTCCAGCACGGCGGCGGCGACCCGGTCCAGCGCCTCCAACCACAGCAGGTTGCGCACGTTGTTGCCGTACTGCAGCCCCTCCGCGGTCAGGTCACACGGCCCACCCGCCGCGGAGTCCAGGTGCACGCCGTCACCGGTCAGGCCGTGGCCAGCTACCATGTCCAGCTCCCGGTGCAGGTCCACGAACGGAACCTGCCTCGACTGGGCCAGGCCGCGGATGACGTCGTTGTAGGTCAGCACCCACCAGTTCGCGGTCGCGTAGTCCCCCCGGTGGGGGATCGCCATCAGGACCGGCACGATGCCCTGATCCAGGCAGCGGTCCACCAGCTCCACCATGTCCTCGTAGTAGCCCCACAGCGCGCTGGCGTGGGTCGTGCCCATGCC
>CAZITQ010000071.1:0-38741 GCA_964542165.1 uncultured Rickettsiales bacterium | reverse complement strand
GGTGGCCCCTGTCGTTCTCAGGGGCCTTCAGACACCACGAATGCGGACACTACCACTGGAACCCGCCCCCGTGGTAGGAGTGACCCTTCTAGGGAGGCACCATGACCCGGTGGACGGCCACGATCTCGCTCCTGCTCACACTCTCTTGCTGGCTTCTCGCCCCCACGGCCCAGGCCGCCGAAGTGAGCCGCGGCAAGATCGTGTTCCACGTGGACGCCAAGCTCAAGAGTGCTGACTTCGTGTGCAAGGCGGTCACCGCCAAGGGTCGGAACGTCGAGTCCAAGCTGGCTTTCGATCCGAGGCGACCCGAGGCCACCTCGGTGAAAATCAAGGTCAACTTCTTCGGCTGTGGCTCGGCCAACGAGTCGCGGGACTCGAACATGCTCGACACCGTGGAGGCCTACATCACCCCGTACGCGGTGTTCAGGAGCGAGAGCGTCGCCGTGGTGTCCGACCAGACCCAGGGGGAGCACAGGAGCCTCGTGCTCGATGTGACCGGGCCGTTCACGGTCAAGGGGGAGAGTCACCCACTCCAGGCCCGGGTGGACGTGGCCATCGAGGGTGACGAAGCCACGGTGGCCACCCAGTTCGACATCAGCCTGAAGAACCACGGGATCAAGCCGCCCAGCCTGATCGGGATCAAGGTGGCTGACATCATCCCCGTGAAGGTGGCCCTGGTGTTCCGCCTCGACGGTCCAGGGATCGTCGAGGATCCGGCGGGTCCGGTCGAGGAGATCCCCGACAAGCCCTCGGGTTTGCCCGAGGAACCCGTCTCCGGTTCGGATTGATCGCCGCGGTTCGACCATGTCCAAGAAGGAGGCACTCCGACAGACCGCCCTCGACGCCGGCGCGGACGCCATGGGCATCGCCCCGGTGGGCCGGCTCGGCGGACAGCCGTCCATGGACACCGGCTACCTGCTCCAGGGCACCCGATCGGTGATCTCGGTGATGGTAGCCTTCGACGGCGCGATCGTCCGGCGCTACCTGGGCAAGGTCGAGCGTGAGGAGATGCAGCGGCACGAGACGGCGTGCTACCGGCGGCTGGACGTGATCGCCCGGGAGGTGGCTGCGGTCCTGACCCGCGCTGGTCACCGTGTGGCCGTTACCGAGCCGAACCTCGACTACCGCTACAAGCGCAAACCCTCGTACCGGCGGGTGCCGCCGGCGATCCGGCAGGCCCTGGTGGATCGGATGGCGTCGGACGGGTCGACGCTCTCGAGGCCCCTGAAGCGGGCGCTGATCCGCCGCGCGCCGAGAAGCCTGCTGGGCGCGGGTAGCTTCCGCCTGACGCCGACCTTCGCCCACCGCTAAGGAGCCGTGGCCGCCGGCATCGGCGCCATGGGCTGGAGCGGCAACGTGCTCCACCCCGACCACGGAGCGCGGGTGCTCTATCACTCGATCCTCACCGACGCCGAATTGGCCCCCGATCCCATGCTCGCCGACACGTCCTGCGACGGCTGTCGCATCTGCACGCGGGTCTGCCAGGGTGGGTTCATGCATCCGAAGGAGGCGGACGGGGTGACCATCGGCGGAGTCCACCACACCCACACCCGCAAGGCCGCCAACCTGCGCTGCATCTTCGTCTGCGGCGGACTCACCGGCCAGAGCCGCGATCCGCGCTGGTCCACCTGGTCACCGGGGCGGATCGAGCTCCCGGACTCGGACGACGAACTCCCGGCGCTCTGGGAGCGCGTCGCCCGGGCGACCCTGGGCCGGGCGAACCACTACTCCAAGACCCTCGCGGCCCTGCAGTACCACGCCGACCGCGGCTACCTGCGCAAGACCGAGGACCGCCTCCCCTTGACCTGCGGGAACTGTCAGCTGGTCTGCGCTTCGACCCGGGCCGAACGGAAGCGGCTGTTCCGGCGTGTCCTGAATTCCGGGAGCGATCCGGCGCTCCCCCCTCCCGTTGCGCCACACTGATCCGGGTTCGTGGCACCATGGAGCCGACGGGAGAACATCATGCCTGGACTGTGGAACCTACCGGTCACGTTCGTGAAGCGTAAGTTGCCCGCCGTGGCCCTCGCCCTCGGGATGCCGATGGCGTCCCTCCCCTTCTCCGGGGGATGCACCAACGAGGGGCGGATCGTCTTCGCGGAGAACGGAGACGACGACACCGGGGACGATGACGACACTGCGGACCTCGAACTCGTGGCGGGGGACTGGCGGCTCCACGACGTGGTCGAGAGCATGGTCTACGTGTCGTGGGAGCAGAGCTCCGCGGCACAGGCGTGGATCGAGTACTCCTTCGAGGACGATCATTGGCTCCACACGCCGCGCGTCGACGCGGACGCAGGGGGGCACGAACAGATCCTGCTGGGCATCCCCTTCGGATCCGACATCCAGTGGCGAGTGGTGGCGGACGTGGCAGGCGAGGAAGTCGCCGATGGGGGCGAGCCGGCCACCAACGGTCCCCTGCCGGCGGGCCTTCCGATCGGCCTCGTCACCGAGAGTGACGCCGGGGCCTGGGAGCCCACGGGCAACTACCTGTTGAGCAGCATCTGCGAGGAGATCGGGAGCTGGAATCCGGGCAACTACTGGACCTTCATCGTCGATCGCAAGGGGCGGCCCGTGTGGGCCAACGTGGCGCCGAACGAACACTGGACGCTGTTCGCCCAGGTGTCGCGGGACGGGACGGCCATCCTCTGGGACGAGAGCACGTACTGGCTCAACTGGGGCTCCAACCACGGGATCGACTCCAAGATCCACCGCCAGTACCTGGACGAGGAGATCGAGGTCCGACCGGCCGACGGCATCGTGCACGCCTTCGTGGAGTTGCCCGACGGGACGCTGGCCTGGGGTAGCGAGTTCCACGTGCAGGGCACCGAGGCGCTCGTGGAGCTGGCCCCGGGCGAGGAGGAGCCGACGGTGGTCTGGACCTGTGCGGACGACTACCCAGGCTCCCCGGGGGCCTACTGCTCGTCCAACGGTCTGTTCTACGAGGAATCCAGCGACTCGTACCTCTACAGCTTCTGGGACGAGAGCGTGGTGGTCGAGGTGGATCGGGCGACCGGAGACAACCTGTGGTGGGCGGGTGGGATCCAGGGCGGCTATCTCTTCGTGCCGCCCGCGTCTCGCTTCAACTTCCAGCACGGCGTCTCGTACACCGACCACGGGACCCTGTTGCTCCACTCCGGCGAGGGCATGGGGGGCGGACACGGGGTCTCGGCGCGGGAGTACGAGGTGGACCACGACGCCGAGACGATCACCGAGATCTGGCGTCACGAGAGCGACGAGGGCGGGATGATGGGGGTCCTCAATGGCGACGTGTGGCGTCTCGCCGGCGGCAACACCCTTCACACCCTCGGCTCGGGGGGTGTGGTCAAGGAGATCACGCCCGGCGGCCAGGAGGTCTGGGTCCTGGACTTCCAGTCCGAGCGCCTGCTGGGGAGCTCCGCGATGATCGAAGACCTGTACGACCTGGTGTCCCGCCCCTGAGAGCGGTCAGTTCCCCTCGCCGGCCGGCTCCAGGACGCGACCCACGCGATCGCGCTCGCCCCCCTGGATCAAAAGTTCCCTCAGCGGTGAGCACCCCTTGAAGAGCAGCCACCAGCGCGGCGCGACCGCCTCCAATCCGAGGGTCGGATCGGGCGGAACCAGGCTCGCAGTCCGGCAGTAGCTGCACGGGACCAGGCCCCCGGTTCCGACGGCGGGCAGGGACGCGCCGCACACGGGGCACTTCAGGGGTGTGGCCGCGGATTCGTCACCGGCGGGCTCCGGTGCGGCTGGCGTGGCGAGGGCCTTCACGGCGAGGTGATCCAGGGCGTCGGGCGCCCCGGCGACCTGCTCGTCTCCACACCCGCTGCAGCGGGTGAGCGCCGCCGGGCGGGGTTTCGGTACCCAGGCCACCGGCTCCCGGCAGCGCCGGCACAGGGGAGCTCCGGGCCTCGCGAGCACGTCGAGGCGGCCTGCTTCGCCCCGCGCCGGCACACGGCGGGTCACCGACGACGCGGTGACGCCCACCGTCCGGTAGGGGTTTGCGTCGCCCACCGGATGATCCGCGCGCGTCGGTTCTCCCTCGGGGTCGGGTCCCGAGAGATCGCCGACGTCGTGCGCGAACCGCAGGATCCCGGCCCAGGCCCCACGCCCGATGGGACTCTCGCCCCCGCAATGTCCGCAGCTCGTCCCGTCCGCACCGGCTCCGGTGACGCTCACGGGGCGACCGCAGGAGTCGCACTCCTGGACCACACTCAGGCCGACCCAGAACGCCCCGAATCGGGGAGGAGGCGCGATCACCCGTTCCCCGTGACCACAGACACGACAATGGGGGGACCGGGTAGGCATCGCGACGCCGCATTGGCCACAAATTTCTCGTCCCGACCGAGTCACATCACCCTCCATCCAGGCCCCGGCCCCCGCAAACCGAGCCGGTGATGGGTTCGAAGTCCAGCCTCACTTCGTCTTGCCGGGTCCGGCGGCCAGGTCCACGCGGAAGAACGACCGGGTCGGCGGCGGGCCGAAGTGCTCTCGGCGGTCGGCCGGGCAGGCCGCCGGGTCCTGTACCGGGTACGCGAAGATCTGGATCACGAAGACCGACGGGTCGTCGGTCCGGTAGACGGCCTCCACGCAGGTCAGATCCTCACGCCACGGCGCTGCGATGGTGACGGATGCTCCTCCCCGGCCGAGCCGGGCTCTGCGGTCCCCCTGCAGGGCAACGGTGATGTTGCCCCCGCCGCCGGTGTCGAAGGTCCCGTCCGCAGCCCGCGGCAGGGCCCGCGTGGAGGGGGCGACGGTCACCCCGTGCTCCACCGCCGGCCCCGCCATGAACGCGGCTCGCAGCTTCGGTGCCCGATCGACCTGTTGGGGACTGTGCTCCATCATCGTGCCCGGCGAGGGGATGTAGGGCAGCACCTCCTGGTGGGCCACGAGCACCTCGTGATCGCCCCCGAGGATCGAGACCAGCCCGGTGGGCGTGACGCCGGGACCGATGCGCGCGATCACCAGGGTCTCCCCCTCCGCCCCACCCTCGGTGTCCCCCGCCTCGACGACGAACAGGCCCAGTTCGCCATCGGGTGACATCGCGATCAGAGCCGCATCGTCGTAGGAGTAGTGGGCCCTGGCGAGGTCCGGAACCGAGATGGGGAGCAGGAGGGCGACGACCGCAAGGATGGTCGAACGGATGGACGGGACGGTCACGGTCACCTCCGGCACGCGAACACGGGTTCCCCCCGACCGCTCACCGGGCGCTCGGGGTATTCTCGATTCTACGCCGCACTCACCGCGACGTTCACCCGTTGCCCGTCGGCCCGGCACAGGAGCGATTCCCCGATGACCCGAACCGTCCGCACGATCTGCAACCGCGACTGCCCCGACTCCTGCGCTGTGCTGGCCACGGTGGAGGACGGGCGGATCGTTCGCCACGTCGGCGATCCCGAGCACGGGATCACCCGGGGCTTCCTGTGCCAGCGCGGCAATCGCTACCTGGAGCGTTTCTACAGTCCGGACCGGGTACTCCATCCGATGCGCCGGGTCGGAGACGGCTGGGAGCCGATGTCGTGGGACGACGCCCTGGATCTGGCGGCTGCCAACCTCTCGCGGATCCGCGGCGAGTCCGGACCCACGGCGGTCGCACAGGTCAGCTACTCGGGGATCAAGGGGCTGGTCGCGAAGACCGTGGGGAAGCTGTTCTGGGCCCACTTCGGAGGGGCGACCGTCACCGAGGGTGGCATGAGCGTCGAGGCGGTCCACGCGGCCCAGCACGCGGACATGGGGGGCGACGGGACCCACGCGCCCGAGGATCTGGTGAACGCCCGCGCGGTGGTGATCTGGGGCAAGAACATCGCGGTCACCCGCCCCCACATTATGCGGTTCGTCTCCGAGGCGAGGAAGCGGGGGGCCCCGCTGGTCGTGGTCGATCCGGTCCGCTGTGCCACCGCCCGGCGGGCCGATCGCCACCTGCAGCTGCGACCCGGCACCGATGGCTGGCTGGCACTGGCGGTGGCGCGGCTGCTCATCGAGGGGGGCGCCATGGACGAGTCGTTCATCGCTCGGCGGACCCGGGGTTGGGACGGATTCCGCGAGGCGGCCCTCGCCCTCGAGGTGGACGAGGCGGCGCGCGCCTGCGACCTGCCGCGGGCGGAGATCGAGTCCCTGGCAGACCTCTACGCCACCACGAAGCCCCTCGCCTCCATGGCCGGTCTGGGCGCGGGTTACTGGGCACACTCGGGGACCACCATGCGCCTCATCGACGCCCTGGGCGCGATGACCGGCAATCTGGGAGTGCCCGGTGGTGGCGTCCACACGGACACCGGCGCCTACGAGGGAATGGATTTTTCTGCGACGAAGGACGCCCCCCGGGGGACGACGCGCAAGATCCTGTTGCCGCGCCTGGGCGACGGGTTGCTCGGAGCTGCCGATCCCCCCATCCGGGCCGCCTGGATCGCCGGGGCCAACCCGGCAGCCACGGCCCCGGACACCGCGCGGGTCCAGGAGGGGTTGGCCTCCCTGGAGTTCCTCGTGGTGGTGGACCAGTTCCTGACCGCCAGCTGCCAACACGCCCACCTCTTCCTCCCCTGCGCCACCTACCTGGAGATGGAGGATCTGGTGGTGGCGTACGGGCACCACTGGCTGGGCATGACGAAGGAGGTGGTGCCGCCCCTCGGCGCGGCACGCTCGGACACCGCGATCTACCAGGCGCTCGCCGATCGGCTGGGATTCGGCGAGGCCCTGGCGGGCGAACCGGCCGTCTGGGCCCGGAGGATCCTCGGCGACCTGGCCGAACACGGCATCACGCCCGATTCCCTGGTCGAGCGGCCGCGCCCCAACCCGCTGACTCCTCCGGTGCCGTGGACCGAGGGGACCTTCCGGACGCAGTCTGGACACTTCGAGTTCCTCACCGAATTCGAGCTGCCGACCGTGCCCTCGGGTACCCCGGACCTGCGCCTGGTGGCCACCAAGACCCTCAAGATGGTCAACGCCCAGATCAACGACCGCGAGCTGGTGGCGGAGCCGGTGTTGCGACTGCACCCCGACGCCCTGGCCGCGGGATCGCTGGTTGACGGCGGGTACGCCTGGATCGCGAGCGCGGTAGGCCGTGTTCGGGTCCGCCTGAAGGCCGATCCCCTCGTCCGTCCCGACGTGGCCCTGTTCAATCCCGCGGCCTGGCGGGGCGACCTGCAGGGCGTGAATCAGCTGCGTGTCGCGGCCCTCACCGACGTGGGGAAGGCCGCGGCGATGCACGAGACACGGGTCACCTTGACGCCGGCGTGACGGGAATCCGCCCCAGCAGGTCCTCGAGCCGGATCGACGTTCCCCCGATCGAGTCCCGCAGGTCCCGGTAGTCCCGCCGCGCCCGGACCCCGTCCTCGGCGGCGTCCCGTCGCGCCCGGATCAGGGTGTTCTTGGGGGTGTGGGCGGACGACACGAACTCCATGGCCGTCACCTGGTAGCCGCGGGAGCGCAGCAACAGGGTGCGCAGGGCGTCGGTGAGGGTGGCGGCAGCCTCCCGGCGCAGGTGCGGGGAGGACCACAGCGGAGCGAACGGGCCCTCGGCTGCCCCGTCGGCGAGCGAGGCCCAGGCCTGGGCCAGCTCGGCCTGGCAACAGGGCGCAGCGCCGATGAATTCGGCCTCGAGGTCGACGCCCAGGGCCAGGGCCTCGTCGGTGGCGGTGTCGCAGGCGTGGAGGGCGACCACGGCGTGGATGTCGCCGGTGCCCCGGGGCTCGTCGAAGGCCCCGGACCAGACATCGCCGGTGTCCAGCGAGCCGATGGTGGCTGCGTGGAACGCCAGGGAGTGGTCGAGACCGGCGTCGGCGGCCCGCGACCGGCTCCGCTGGACCACCGCGTCGTTCCGATCCACGCCGAGGATCTGGCAGGCGTGGAACCAGCGGTGCTCGAAGCACCACGCCAGCAGCAGGGTGAGAAAGGAGCTTCCGCAGGCCACGTCGAGGACCCGGACCGTCTCGTGGGCCCGCATCAGATCCCGGAACACCGGCTCGAGGAGGGCGACCATGTGGTTGATCTGCAGGTACTTCCGGACCGCGTCCCGGGACATGTCGCCGTCGCCGTTGAGCAGGCCGAGGACGCGCAGCAGCGGGGCGGCCTCCACCACGGGCAGCAGCAGGTTCCGTTCCCCGAGCACGGTTCGGCGTCGCTCCGCGGGCCAGCGGGCCGCGGCGCGGGCGGTGATCTCCTCGATCCATCGCGACCGCATCGGGGCTTGCTTACCACACTGAGGTAGAGTGGGCCCATGCGGACCCTCCCCCCCCGACCGCGGACGATGCTCGTCGGGTGTCTCCTGGGCGTCGCCGCGCTCCTCGGATCGGCCTGTGATCCCGACGACGCGGCCGACGACGACACCTCGGCGGCCGACGACGACGACACCACGGGCGAGGACGAGGTCCCCGCGTGGCAGGCGCCGGACGAGCCCGGGCCCTACGAGGCGGGCTTCGTCACCCTGGTTCACACCGATCCGCGGGGCAAGGAGCTGACCATCGACGTGTGGTACCCGGCCCGCCCCGAGCCCGGCGACGAGCCGGATAGCTACTGGCCCGACCTGAACTTCGTGTTCGGCGGCTACCGGGACGCACCACCGGACCCCCGCGGCGCCCCCTACCCACTGGCCGCCTTCTCCCACGGGTACGGCGGCATCCGCTACCAGTCGCCGTACCTGACCGAGCACCTGGCCCGACACGGCTTCGTGGTGGCGTCGGTGGACCACAACCACAACACCTTCATGGACCTGGACATGGACTACGCGGCCCAGGTCCTGGCCGAGCGGCCGGGCGACGTGCGCCACATGGTGGATCACGTACTGACTCAGTCCGCCGATGGGCACCCGCTGCTCGGGGGCATGATCGCCGGCCCGGAGTACGCCATGCTCGGCCACTCCTTCGGTGCGGTGACGACCCTGATCGTGGCCGGTGGCGAGCTGGACATCGAGTACGCCCTGGCCTTCTGCGCGGAATTCGACCTGTACGCCTGCGCCTACACCGGCACCATGGGCGAGGTGACCTTCGAGGACGCGGTGCCCGATCCGCGGGTCGCCACCGCCGTGGCCATGTCCCCGGGGGCCTGGTACGTCTTCGGCCCCGATGGCGTGGGGCTCGGTCAGGTCTCGGGCGCCCTGGTCTTCGGCGGGGACGAGGACGACGAGCTGGACTACCTCGAGGAGATCCGCCCCGCGTACGAGGCCCTGGGTACGCCCAAGGCCCTGGCGACCCTGGCGGACGCCGGCCACTGGGGGTTCTCGGACCTGTGCGAGATCGTCCCGATCTTCGACGAGTGTCACGGGGAGGGCTGGATGGACGTGGAACAGGTCCACGCCATCTCGGTACCGCTGACCACCGCCTACCTGGGAACGACCCTCCTGGGCGACCCGCGCTACGAGCCCTGGCTGGAGCCGGAGTACCTGGCGACGCTGGAGGGGCTGACCTGGGAGGCCGTGGAGTGAGAACGGCGAGTCCCGCGAGGTGGTCCGCAGCGGTTTTTTGTGCCGCGGCGCTGGTCCAGTTCACGGCCTGCCCCGCAGACGTGGAACGGACGTTTTGCGAGCGGATCCTGACCGTCACCGAACCGCCCGCGGACCACGACGCCCTCGACGACCTGCTCGACGAGGTCCGCCAGGAGGTCTACCCGGACTCCCTCGACCTCCAGATCGACCTGGGCCCGGCGACCATCCAGGGGGCCTTCTTCCAGGCCAACCTGGACCTGACCACCGCCGACGCGGAGCCCCGAGAGCGCCACTACCAGATCCAGTACACCGACTGGCTGTTCGACGACCCGCCGAGCCACGCCGCCTGCGGCGCGGTCCTGATCCACGAGCACCAGCACGTGGAGGACTATGCGGGCATGGACGCCGACGAGCTCGCTGCGTTCACTCTGTGGTACCTCGCCGGCGGCGAGGAGGTGTACGCCTACGAGCGGGAGACCGACCTGCCGGTCCTCGAGGCGGGCTGCGGCGAGGCCCTGATCGAGCTTCGGGAGTGGGCCTACGATCACCTGAGCCAGGAGGACTACGAGCGCTACCTGGAACAGTACTGGACCCCGGACGAGATCCGGGAGTGGATGGAGGAGAACGGCTGAGTCAGCGCTCGATCTCCACGTCGAACCCAGGCCGCACGAAGACCGGGATGGTGTCCAGGGGCGCGTCCACCGTCAGGGTCATCGGTCCGGTCCAGGTCCGACTCCGGTCCCACATCGACTCCCACTCGCCGTCGGGCAGCACCACGTCGCGCTCACGCGCCCCGCTGCGCCAGACCGGGGCCACCAGCACGTCCGGGCCCAGCATGAACTGGTCCCAGCGGTCCAGCATCTCCGGGTCGTCGGGGAAGTCGAAGACCATCGCCCGGGCGATGGGGAGACCGGTCTCGGCCACCCGGGCCGCCTGTTCCACGAAATAGGGCTGCAGGTCGTGGTGGAGCTGGACGTAGCGCCGGTAGATCTCGATCACCTCGTCATCCACGTTCGGGTCCGTGGGCATGTCCCAGGGGGCGTGGGTGCCCTCGCCGCCGATCTCCATGATCGGGCAGAAGGCGGAGAACTGGAGCCAGCGGGCGAAGACCTCGCGGTCGTTGAACTCGTAGTAGCCGCCGGTGTCCGAGCCCCAGGTGGTGAAGCCCAGGAACCCCGCCCGCTGCAGCTTGATGATCGCCATCCGCAGGCCCAGGTCCGAGGTGCCAGGGGAATCACCGCCCCAGTGGATCGCGTACTGCTGGCTCCCCGAATAGCCCGACCGGGGCATCAGCACGAAGTCGCCTCCGGTGGCCTGGTCCAGGGCGTCGTGGTGGACCCGGGACTGGAGCCGCTGGAACTCGTTGTGCAGCTCCCGGCCGTTGCGACCGTCGTACCAGACGTCGTCGCGGTCGTTGGGGATGAACTCCTCGCCCCGGTCCAGCTTGATGCCGCGGATGCCCCAGGTCTGAAGGAAGTCCCCGAGCGTCTCCTGCCACCAGGCCACGGCGTCCGGATTCGTCAGGTCGATCACCCGGTCGCTGCCCGGGGCGTGGTAGCCGTTCTCGATGGCCACGCCGCCGTGGGTGCCCGGTTCGGTGCCCCGGGCCCATGACGCCGCCCAGATCGCCACGGGCATCTCCCGAACGGCGAGCGCGGCCAGGGTGTGTTCGGGGTTCACCACCCGGTCCTCGTCCCAGACGAACTCGCTGAACCCGCCGGAGAGGGTGTCCCCACCGCCGACCAGGTAGGGCCGGTCGAAGAGGTAGACACCGAAGGGAATGTCGTTCACTTCGTAGGCCAGGATGTCCTCGGCGATGTCCGCGTTGACCAGCTCGCCGTCCAGCTCGGCGAAGTCGTCCTCGGGCAGCTCCCCTCGCCAGCGCCAGTGCAGGAAGGCCCAATCGGGAGGGCGGATCGGATCCCCGGTGAGGGCGAAGTACTGTCGCAGGATATCCGCGTGATCGGGGCCCAGCATCACGTGGTAGGTCAGCGTCCGCGACGCGTCGGTGCTCCCGGTCTCGAAGACGAACCGCAGCTCGTCGGGCGGCTCGACGCCCACGTCGTAGTCGCCCGGGGTGTCGTTCTCGACCCACACACCGTACCCCCGGCTGGAGTGGAAGAACGGCGCGTACAGCGACATGGTCGGCCGGACGAACATCTCCACGGCCTCGCCCCGACGGTCCAGGCTGCCCTCTTCCACCGGAAACATGTCCTCGACCATGGGCCCGTTGGTGTCCTCGGACATGACGTTCGAGTCGCGGAGCCGCTCGGTCAGCCCGTAGATCCGCTCGTCGTCCTCCAGCTCGAACCCGTCGCCGATGCTCGCAACGTCCGCACCATCAGGGGGTGCGACGGCGACCCGAAGACTCCGGTCCCCGGTCCAGCTCAGCTCGACGGTGGCCTGGCCGCCGGAGGAGGTGGCCACGAGAACTCGCAGCGTCTCGCCGTCCACGGTGGTGGACGCCACCGTGGTCAGCTCGTCCGCAGCGCCTCCCTCGTCCAGGAACGTGACCGCGGGTGCCTGGGCGACCCGCACACCGTCCGTGGCCTCGACCACGAGCCGGAAGGGATCCGGCTCCACGGTGACCACGGCCTCCCCGGATTCCAGGGACAGCACACCGGCGTCTGGCTCGCAGCCCATCGTGGCGAGGAGCAGGACAACTCCGAGTCCGCAAGGCGCCCGACTCATCCTCCGCGCCCCCCTCTTCGCCGGACGAGCCCGACACCGGCGACCAGCACCGAGAAGGCCAGGGCCGGAGACCCGCGGGGGACTCCGCGGGCGGCGTGGGCCTGCTCCCCGCAGTCGCAGCCGCCCGGATCCCCTCCCCCACCCGGGCCGGTGGCGTCGTCGTCCCCGGCACCCGAATCGTCATCGCCCCCCGTGTCGTCGTCCGCCACGCTGTCGTCGTCCCCGGCCGTGTCGTCGTCCCCCGACGTGTCGTCGTCCCCGGGGCCCTGGGGCAGCTCCGCGTCCGGCCCGGCCAGGTGGTTGGTCTGCACCTCCCCGCCGGTCACGAAGCGGTTCCCGTCCACCTGGTGGGTCAGAACACGATCGTAGTACGCGAACTGGTACACCTTGCCGGTGAAGAACCGGTCCCCGTCGGGCAGGTTCAGCAGGGCGATGCCGTCGTGATCCACCTCGTAGGTGCCGTGGTAGGTGGACTCGAAGCTCAGCCGCAGCGACTCGCCCTGCAAGCCGATGAAGATCCGCACGGTCTGGGCCGAGACGTCGTGGGTGATCACCAGGTGCTCCGGACCGTCGTTTCGGTGGAACTCGTCCTCACAGGTGCCCCAGTGGTCCGGGGGGCCGTCGTTGGAGCGGCTTCCGATGGTGGGTTCGTCGAAGACCGCCCCCTGGTTGTTGATCCGCATGGCCACGTGCTGGCTGCGTTCCAGCACGTCCGCCCCCCTGCCCCCCACCTCTCCAGCCTGACCCATCAACCGCCCGTTGCCCGGCGTGGAGCCGGCCTCGAACCACAGGTCGTAGGTGAAGCTGGGCACCTCGATGTGGGGATCCGACCCGATCAGGATCCGCTGGTCGCTGCCGTTCACCTGGGCGCAGCCGGTGCACCAGGTGGCCCCCGCGACGAGCTCGGCGTCGTGGCCGTTGCCGGTCAGGTCCGCCGAGGCGGCGCCCGTGCCCTCGTGGAATCCCACCAGCGCCACGAGTCCGTCGGCCACCACCGGGTCGGCGACGGCGTGTCCGGGCCCGACGGCCGCCACCACCGCACAGATCAGCGTCCATCCGCCCTGGGAGACCTTCGTTCGAGCCCCTCGCCGCGTCATGGATTCGTCACTCCGAGCCGGCGGCAGTCAGCGTGATGCGAAGTGTCTCGCCGTCCTCCTCGACGGGGTGGGTCGGTAGATCGTCCTTGGCCGGGCCGCTGAGCTTCTCGCCGTCGTAGCTGTAGGTCGAGGCAGCCAGCGTGCAGCAGCGGACCTTGTGCTCTCCGGGCACCGGATCGATCCGCCAGCCCGCGCAGGCGCAGCGATTCGTGTAGGCACGGTAGGTGCCGTCGAGGCCGTGCAGCACCATCAGCCGCTCGGGCAGCTCGTGGGTCTCGAACCGCAGCGCGGTCCCCGGGGTCGACAGCTCCGGGGCACGGGAGAGGTCCACGACGACGGTCCCGTCGCGAACGGTGACGCATCCCTCGTCCGAGGGTGTCGACGTCACGCTGATGCCGAAGATCCGCCTGAAGATGGCCATCGTCGCGCCTCCACTACCGGGGCGGACTATATCAATCCACCGCCATCCGGACGGCGCGGGAAGCTGCGGAGGCCGTCTACCGGGCCAGGAACTCCTCGCGCAGCAGATCCCACTCGGTGGGATCCATCTCCCAGCCGCAGTACAGGGCCACGCCGCGGTAGTTCGTTGGCGGCTCCTCGAAGGACGCGAGGCCGGCGTGGATGCCGGCCAGGGCGTGCTCCAGGTTCTCGACCGCCGGGTCGTGCCAGGGCACGCCGGCGTCGTCGTACGCCGGGAGGCCCAGCAGCACCTCGGTGTCCCCGGACCAGGCGATCACCTCCCGGGTCCAGCCGGCCATCAGGTGTCGGTAGAGCTTGGGCTGGCGCAGGCCGGTGTCGTACATCATCACGGCCATCTGGTCGGCTCGGGCGGCGACCTCTCTGAAGTAGGCCTCCTCCCAGTGAACCTGGAGCGACGGCTGCAGGGCCATGGGCGGCGGGTAAGCCGCCACGGAGAGCAGGTCATCGGCGGGCATGGCCGCGCGGAGCTCGGCCAGCAGGGCCAGGAAACCCTCGTGACCCGAGGGGCAGGGTTCGATGTTGATCTGCACCCCGGCCAGCCCCGGGTGGGTGGTGAGCAGGTCCACGACGGAGCCGACGAAGGCGGCGCGCCATTGCGGATCGTCGGGCCACGCGTGTTCGCCGAGCACCCCGCCGACCCAGGGGATCACCCGGGCCCCGTCGGTGTGGGACAGGAACCGATCGACCTGATCGGCATCCACGGCCGCGATCGGACCGTCGGGGGCGCAGGGGCAGAGGTGTGGGTAGAGGTCGGTCACGCCGTGGGCCCGCATCCGGTCGGCCAGCTCCGCGATCCGGGCATCGGACCGGTAGTCCTCGGTCCGCTTGTCGTAGCGTGCGAACCAGTCGTCGTGGCCCAGCCAGCCGTGGCGGAGCCAGATGCCGTTGGCGCCCTGATCGTGGGAGCCGTCCGTGACCGCTCGCCCAGGGGACCACAGACCGTAGGCCGTCCCCAGCACCGCGGACGCAAGGGCGATGGCCACCAGGGTGCGCCAGGGGGGGCGGAGGAGAACGTGGCGTCGTTCGTGGACCATCGAGGTTCATCGTGCCCCTGGGCCGTGTCGACGCAAGGCAAGAGATGGGGCGTTTCCGTGCAAGCCCCCGAGATCAGTCCGTCTTCGCCTGCTTCCGCAGGACCAGCCGGTCTGGACTCCCCCCCCACATGTGCCAGCCGGACGCCGAGACACCGGCTCCGAAGCCCAGTACCAGGGCACCTTCCAGGGTGACCAGGTGCGCCAGGTCGAAGATCTCCTCGCTGGGCCTGCAGACCACGACGTCCACCGGCGAGGCCTGCTGCCCCTCGGTGTTCCAGCCCGAGTACTCGTCCACGGCCGCTGGGTACAGAGGGACAGGGGTCCGGCGACACTCGAGGACCAGGGACGATGGGGACGAGGTCGCCCGGGGGTAGGGCAGGTCGCCGTACTGGGGCTGATCCACGTGAGCGGTCTCGACCCGGTCGAAGCGCACGATCCACCCGCCGTCCGCCACCGCGGCGCTCCCCGTCCAGGTCCGACGGTCCTTCGTCCGGACGTCCGAGAACTCGGTGTCCCCCTGCTTGAACCGCCCCAGGGACGGTCCGGAGACCGCGATCTCGTGGATCTCCAGCGAGAGCGTCGCCGTGGAGTCGTCGCCCACCTCCAGGGTGAGCCAGCCGTCGACGCCCCGGTTGTAGACCGACTGGCTACAGCCGTGCTGATGGTCGATGTCGATGACCGCCCGGGCAAGGAGGGTCTCGGCAGACGCGGGCGCGTGCAAGACGACCAGCGCGAGGACGAGGGTGGGTCTCACGGATCCCGCACCTCTCGACGCCGGAGCTCCTCGGCATCCCGGACCCGCCCCACCTCCTCCAGCAGCCGGACGAGCCGCTCGAGGAGGCGGGCCCGGCACTCCCCGGAGTCCGGACCGCAGGCGCCGTCGATGACCTCCAGGCTCCGGTCCAGTGGCAGCCCCTCGACCATGATCACCAGGTCCTTCAGTCCCTCGTCCAGCAGGGTGTCCGCCGGGCCGGGCGAGGCCGACCGGGCGAGCTCGATCATCCGGGTCAAGGTGGTCACGGCGAGCTCGAAATCGCCCAGGTTGTACTCGCACCAGGCGAGCTTGTAGCGGGCGTAGCAGGCCTGAACCGGGTCGTCGCCGTCCACCGCCACACGGTAGGCCTCCATGGCGGGCGCCAGCAGGGCCTCCCCGAAATAGTGATCGCCGATCAACACGGCGGCCCAGGGGGTGTGGGAGGAGTCCGGCGCCTGCTCCAGGAGTCGCCGGGCGTCTTCCACGGCGCCCACCAGGCGATCCGCGCGGACGAGCACCTGGACGCGACCCGCCAGGGCCTGCGCACGCCAGGGTTCGCTCCCGGGCTCCGAGAGAATCCGGTCGTACCAGGAGAGGGCCTCGTCCCACGCCTCATCTGCGGCCGAGAGATCGGGTTCCTCGGGCTCCGGGCCGCTTCCGTCACCCTGGAACCACGCCTCCCAGCGCAGGTCGTAGTCCTCGTATTCCGTCAGCCAGGCGGAACGGGCCACCTCCATGTGCCGTTCCGCCATGTCCGCCATGAGCGCGACGCGTCTCTCGGCGGACAGGTTCCCCCGTGCCAGCTGCCTCGCGACCCAGGCCTCGCGGCGCGCCAGATCCCGGGGTCCCCCTCGCCCCGCCGGCGGGAGGTTGAGGACGAGGGTGGGGGAGAGGTAGGTGGCCTTGGGTTGGACCAGGTCTCCTGCGATGGCCGCGTCGGAGAAGTCGTAGAGAGCGCGGCTCGCAGCAGGGTCAGCGTCCGCGGGATCGACCGAGGCGGGCTCGGCCGGCGCGACCATCTCTCGCAGCTCGGCGGCCACCTCGTCGAGGTAGGCACCGTACCCGGACATGTCCTCCTCGGACACGCCCTCGGACCGGGGCTCCATGGGGGCCGCAGCCATCCGGTCGAGGGTCTCCAGGGCCGCCTCGTCCTGGTCGGTGAACACCTGCATCGACGCCACCACGAACAGCAACTCCTTGGCCGGCGTCTCGTTGTCCTCCGCGCCCAGCATCCTTTCGGCCACCTCGAGCGCATGCAGGCGCGCCTCGCGGGCCTCCTCGGCCTCCCCCGCGTGTGCCTTGTGATAGCCGAGGACCCGGTGGAAGTGACACCAGAAGTAGTCCGTCGAGCCGCCCCGGGCCTCGTAGGCTACCTGGGCCATCCGCAGCCGGTAGAGGATGGAGACCTCGGCGTAGCTGTCCCCCTCCTCATCCTGTCGCGCCGCGGCCAGGGCCTCGCGGACCCGTTCGACGGCCTCGTCTGGCAGGTGTTTGAAGTCCCCCATGAAGGCGGCGTAGTGACAGTGCTTGCAGAACCACACTCCGTAGGCATCGGTGTCCGGCCAGAACACCAGCTGCAGCTTGGACGGCCAGTTGTAGATGTAGCTGCCGTAGCTGGCGATGGACTCCAGCTGAATCGTCTCGCCGCAGACCGGGCAGGTCTCCTCGACCGTGGCCCAGGTCGTGGTGAAGCCCCGGATCGGCACGGCGAGGATCAGACACCCGAGGACGAGCGCCAGGATGTTGCGTTTCACGGTCTCTCCCCTGTCGTGGGCGCGCGTATCGCGGAACACGCGAGCCATCGGGATCCATCCCCACCGGCGGAACATCTCGACGAAGGCGTTGGACATCTCTCCCCCCCTCTGGTGTCGTGACCTCGAAACCACCAGGGAGTCGAACGATGCACCCGTGGATCCTACTCGCCGTGTTCCTCGCCCAGACCGCCGCCCCGCCCGCGACCCCGTCCACCGACGCTGCGACTCCGGCCGCCTGGGCTCCCCCCGCTACCCAGCCGGGGGAGGACGGCTGGCTGGTCTACGAGGATGCCCCCACCTGGACGGCCGAGACGGTGGGTGATCTGCGACCGGGCAACGCGACACCCGAGGCCGCGGTCGTCCACTACCTGGCCAGCCGAGTTCGAGGCGACGAGGCCTACCGGGAGACGCTGCTGCTGGCGTCGGTGGGCGACGACCGGATGGCCCGCAAGCTGGCCGAGCACGACCGCTGGACCTTCCATGCCTTCCGGCTGGTGAGCCGCAAGGAGCGGGAGTCGGGCGAGCTGTGGATCAAGGTCTGGATGCGGATCTCGTTCGAGAACGACATGGACTCCGGCCAGGACGAGTTCACGGTGAGCTGTAGCCGCGGCGCCTGCGTGCTGCTCAACGTGCCGACCTGACCGGAGGTGGACGGAGCATGGATCCCCGAACCGTCCTGATCACCGGCGCCAACAGCGGCATCGGGCTGGAGACGACCCGGGTCCTGGCCGGGATGGGCATGCGGATCGTGATGGCCTGTCGCGACCGGCTCCGGTCCGAACCGGTCCGCGACCAGCTCGCCGAGGAGACCGGCAACGACCAGCTCGAGCTGATGGACCTGGACCTGGCGAGCCTGAACGACATCCGCCGGTTCGCCTCCGCGTTCGTCGACCGACACGACCGCCTGGACGTCCTGTTGAACAACGCCGGGGGCTTCTCCATGACTCGCCAGGAGACGGCCGACGGCTTCGAGAAGACCTTCGGCACCAACCACCTGGGTCCCTTCCTGTTGACGGACCTGCTGCTGCCCGTCCTGCGCCGGACCCCGGCGGCGAGGGTGGTCAACGTCTCCTCCGACGCCCACTACCACGCCAAGCTGGACCTGGACGATCTGCAGATGACGCGGGGCTACAAGGGATTCCCGGCCTACGCCAACTCCAAGCTGGCCAATGTCCTGTTCACCCTCGAGCTGGCCCGTCGGCTCGAGGGGGAGGACATCACGGTCAACGCCGTCCACCCAGGCCACGTGGCCACCAACATCTGGCCGTCGGACCGCTGGTACTGGAAGCTGGTCATCCCGGTGGTCAACCTCTTCGCGATCTCCGCCGAAGAAGGGGCGAAGACCAGCGTCCACGTGGCGACCGCCCCGGAGCTGGCCGAGGTCACGGGCCAGTACTTCGCCAAGAGTCTGGCCAAGCCTCCCTCCGAGGCGGCCCTGGACGAAGACCTCCAGCGGCGGATGTGGGAGATCAGCGCGGGGCTCGTCCGCTGAGCGAATCGACCTGTAACGGAGGTGGGGCCCGTGGGACGATGTCGCGGGAGGCGACATGATCAACGGTGCTCACGTACTGATCTTCAGCCAGGACGCCGACGCGGACCGGGACTTCCTGCGGGACGTGCTGGAGCTGCCCAGCGTGGACGTGGGGGGCGGGTGGCTGATCTTCGGGCTGCCCCCGGCCGAGGTGGCGGTCCATCCGGGGGACCACAACGACGTCCACGAGTTCTACCTGATGTGTGACGACATCCAGGCGTTGATCTCCCGGCTGGAGGCCCGCGGCGTGGCCTGCTCCGAGGTGGAGGAACAGCCGTGGGGGTTGCTGACGCGACTGACTCTACCCGGAGGCGGCAAGCTCGGCGCCTACCAGCCGACCCACGCCCGGCCGGAGTCGATCCCCGGGTGACGCCGACCGGATTCCTGGTTCACCCGGACCGCCGGTCCGCGATCGAGGCCCTCGCGGTTTGTCTCGCCGGCGAGATCCAGGGGCTCGTGGACCGGCGGGGTGCCTGTCGCATCGCCCTGGCCGGCGGCAGCACGCCGGCTGACCTGTACCGCACCCTGGCTGCCGAGCCCTGGCGGGACCGGATTCCCTGGGCGTCACTCCACGTGTTCTGGGGCGACGATCGGTGCGTTCCGCCGGACCACCCGGACAGCAATGCGCGGATGGCCCGGGAGACGCTGCTCGACCGGGTGCCGATCCCCCCGGCACAGGTCCACCCCGTCGACGGGACGCTGCCCCCGACGGAGGCGGCCGCGGAGTACGCCGCGGACCTCGGCGGGGAGCCGCTGGACGTGGTCCTGCTGGGGATGGGGGGGGACGGCCATACCGCTTCGCTCTTCCCGGGGGAACTCAGCGGTGCAGCCGCGGGTCCGGTCGTGGCCACCCGGAGCCCCTCGCCACCGCCGGACCGCGTCTCCCTCGCGCTGGAGACGCTCAACGCCGCGGGGCGGGTCCTCTTCCTGGTCACCGGAAGGAGCAAGGCGCGGCGGATCCGGGAGATCGCAAGACAGCTCCTCCAGCCGGTCGCCCCCGAGACACTCCCGGCGGCCCGTGTTCGACCCGTGTCCGGGGAGGCCCGGTGGTTCCTGGACTCGGATGCGGCTTCCGAACTCCCGGGAGCCCCCGGCAGCGGAGTGTAATGGACGGGTCCTTCCCCAGGACCTAGCTAGTGTTCCGAGAGCAATGGCATCGATGGGGTGCCACGGCGGGCTTGCCCCTGGGTCGACACAACGGCCGTGATCTCCGGAACACCGATGCAGCACGGCGGGGCAAGCCCGCCGCGGCACCCTGGGAGGGGTCATGACTCCTGGCGAACGACCCGAGCCCGCCGTCATCGTCATCTTCGGCGCGTCCGGGGACCTGACGCGGCGCAAGCTCATCCCGGCCCTGTTCACCCTCTACCGGCGCGGGCTGCTCCCGGAGCGCTTCGCCGTGCTCGGCACCGCCCGGAGTCCCCTGGACGACGAGGGTTTCCGGGCGCTGGTCTCCGACGGCCCCTGGGGGGCGGCAGAGGCGGATGGGCGGTGGCGGGAGTTCGCGAGCCACCTGTACTACGAACCCCTGGCGTACCACGAGGCGGACGACTACGCCCGCCTCGCGTCCCGACTGGATCGGCTGGCGGAGGCCCACGGCACCGGCGGCAACCGGCTGTTCAACCTGGCGCTTCCTCCGCAGCTGTACGAGACCGTGGCCCGCCGGCTGGCCGGCGCAGGCCTCTCGACCGCTCCCGAGGGCAGCTGGGTCCGTCTCGTGGTGGAAAAACCCTTCGGTCGCGACCTTGCCTCGGCCCGGGTGCTGGACGCGGCGATCCGCGAGGGTTTCGAGGAGTCCCAGATCTTCCGTATCGATCACTACATGGCCAAGGAGACGGTGCAGAACATCTTGATGTTCCGCTTCGCCAACGCCCTGTTCGAGCCCATCTGGAACCGGCGCTACATCGACCAGGTTCGGATCACGGCCGTGGAGAGCCTGGGTGTGGAGCACCGCGCGGGGTACTACGAGACCTCCGGAGTGCTCCGGGACATGTTCCAGAACCACATGATGCAGCTGCTGGCGCTCGTGGCCGCAGAACCCCCTCCGCGCTACGAACCCGAGCTGGTCCGGGACGAGAAGATCAAGCTGCTCGACAGCATCCGGCCCTTCGATCCGCGGGACAAGTGGCGCGATCTGGTGCTGGGTCAGTACGGCGAAGGGACCGTGGATGGCGAGCGTGTGCCGGGGTACCGCGACGAACCCGGGGTCGGGTCGAGTTCGCTGATCGCCACCTACGCCACGGCCCGTCTGTGGATCGACAACTGGCGCTGGCAGGGCGTGCCCTTCTTGCTGACGTCGGGCAAGCGGCTCGCCGCCAAGGAGACCCGGATCGACATCCGCTTCAAGGAGGTCCCGCTGCAGCTGTTCCGGGAGGTGGTGGGCGATGACATCGGTGCCAACTGGCTGACCCTCGGGATCTACCCCGGCGAGGAGATCCGGCTCTCGATCCAGGCCAAGCAGCCCGGAGACCGACCCGTCCTGCGGCCGGTGAGCCTGAGCTTCGACTACGGCGAGGGGCAGGACGGCAGCGCGGTGGACGCGTACGAGAAGTCCCTGGCCGACGCGCTTCGGGGGGATCACACCCTGTTCTGGCGCAGCGACGGGCTGGAGGAGAGCTGGTCACTGTTCGAGCCGATCATCTCGGTCTGTGAATCCTGCGGGGAGCGGGAGTCCAACCTGTTCCCGTACGCGGCCGGAGGCGAAGGCCCGGCGGAGGTGACGCGGCGATTCGCCGCGCTGCGCGAACCGGCCCCCGGTCGCCGGCGATGAGGAGGACGTGATGAGCAACGAGCAACTCGCCGAGGTGGGTGTGGTCGGCCTCGCGGTGATGGGCCGGAACCTGGCCTTGAACATGCTGGACCAGGGCGTGCGGGTGGCGGGCTGGAACCGCGACCCGGCGCTGACGGACCTGGCGGTGGATGAGAGTGGCGGGCGTCTGTTGGGCGCCGCCAGCCTTGGGGGACTGGTCGCCCGGCTGGAGCGCCCACGCCGGGTGTGGCTGATGATCGCCGCGGGCAAGCCCGTGGACGCGGTCCTCGGGCAGCTCCGCGACCTGCTCGATCCCGGCGACATCGTGATCGAGGGGGGCAACTCCCGGTTCCAGGACACCCGCCGCCGGGAGCGCGAACTCCGGAACGCCGGCCTGCACTTCTTCGGCGTCGGCGTGTCCGGTGGCGAGGACGGCGCCCGCTTCGGCCCTTCGCTGATGCCCGGCGGTGACGTGGGGGCGTACGAGCTGATCCGCCCCGTGCTGGAGTCCATCGCCGCGACCACCGACTCGGGGGCCTGTGTGACCCACGTCGGTCCCGACGGTGCAGGGCATTTCGTCAAGATGGTGCACAACGGCATCGAGTACGCCGACATGCAGTTCATCGCCGAGGCCTACCACCTGATGCGCGACGGGCTGGGCCTCGAGCCCTCGGAGCTGGCGAAGATCTTCGGTGAGTGGAACCGAGGACCGCTGGAGTCCTTCCTGATCGAGATCACCGCCCAGATCTTCGCGGTGCCCGACGAGCGAACCGAGGGCTGGCTGGTGGATCGGGTCCTGGACCGGGCGGGGCAAAAGGGTACGGGCCGCTGGACCGCCCAGAATGCCCTGGAGCTGGGCGTGCCGGTGCCGTCCATCGCCGCGGCCATCGACGCCCGGGTGCTGTCGAGCCGCAAACCCGAGCGCCTGCTCGCCGCCGGCCTGCTCACGGGGCCCCCGGGGCACGAGCGAATCGACGCCGGGGGGCGCGAGCGATGGGTCAGGGCGATCCACGACGCCCTGTACGCATCCAAGATCAGCGCCTACGCCCAGGGCATGGACCTGATCCGCGCCGCGTCGGAGGCCTACTCCTGGTCGATCGATCCCGGGGAGATGGCGCGGATCTGGAAGGGCGGCTGCATCATCCGCGCCCGGTTCCTGGACGACATCATGGGCGCCTACCGGAGGGATCCGGCCCTGCCGAACCTGATCCTCGATCCCGAGTTCCGGGGGCGGATCCACGAAACCCAGGCCGCCTGGCGCCAGGTGGTGGGGCTGGCCCAGACCGTCGGCATCCCGGTGCCGGCGATGTCGGCCTCGCTGGCCTACTACGACAGCCTCCGGACAGACCGCCTCCCCCAGAACCTGACCCAGGCCCAGCGGGACGCCTTCGGGGCCCACACCTATCAGCGCAACGACGACGGGGACGACCCGCCGTTCGTACACACCGACTGGCTATACTGAACCTCCCCCGGGGAGGTGACGATGAAGCCGCGGATGTTCCTGGGCGCATGCGCCCTGCTCGCCCTGTGCCTCGGGTGTCCCGCGGAGACCCACGACGACGACAGCGGCCGGGATGACGACGACGACGTCTCGGACGACGACGACACCGCGGACGACGACGACACCGCGGACGACGATGCCACCGCCGGCGACGACGACACCGCGGACTGCGGGGATCACTGTGCAAACGGTTTCCGCGACTGCGGCGAGACCGCCGTGGACTGCGGCGGCGAGTGCCCGGCCTGCGCCGAGGAGGCGTTGTGCCCCGACGGTTGCCTCTTCCCCAGCATCGCCGCGACCTCCGGGGCTGTGATCGCGGTCTGGGGTGACGCCGATCAGTCCCACGAGCTCGTCTACGCCTGTCACGACGGGAGCGGCTGGACGACGCCCCAGGACGTGCCCGGTCTGGGGGCAAACTCGGACTTCGGCCGGCTCCAGGCCGACTCCCAGGGGCGGGTGCACCTGGTGGTCCACTCGGGCATGGGGGACAACCGAGCGGCCATGTACTCGGTCATCGACGCCTCGGCCGGTTGCGGGGGCACCTGGGCCGACCCGGTCCAGGTGGACGACGGCACCGACAACAGCTGCTGGCCCCAGATCGTGGTGGACGAGAACGGCGATCCCCACATCTGCTGGACGGACCGGGACTACTACGAGATCCAGTGCGCGTCGTCGTCTGGCGGGAGCTGGGGCGCGCCCGAGACCGTGGTGGCCAGCGGCGTCCAGTCGTGCCACAGCGACGTGGCCGCGTCCGGGGGAACGGTCCACGTGGTCTGGCAGGAGGGGGACGCTCCCCGGCTCCCGGCCTACGCCCACTCCACGGGGGGGGGCGGCTACACCGAACCCTTCGAGCTGAGCGACCAGTTCCACAACTGGCCCCAGATCGTCACCGACGCCGGCGGGGACCTGCACGCGCTGTACACCTACCGCCACTCGGGCCACGAGGTGAAGTACCGCAAGATGAGCGGTAGCGAGTGGTCCGAGGAGCTCGTGCTGTCCACCCTGCCGGCGGAGTGGACCTGGCCCAGCCTCGCCATCGACGACGGAGGTGGCCTACACGCGGTGTGGCATCAGACCGACGGGGTGGAGCACGTCTTCTACGGCATCGGCGCCGCCGAGACCGGCCAGTGGCAGACCGCCCGCAAGGTCTCCACCGACGGGGCCCTGAACAACCGCGACGCCTGCATGGCCGTCGACCCCGAGGAGCGTGCCCACGTGATCTGGGTCCACAAGGAGGACCACGAGGACGCGGACACCACGGGCTCGATCCGCTACCGGGTGGTGACCTGGGACGATCTCGCTCCCTGAGGTAGGGTGTGTCCATGCAACGATTCAGCACCGTGTTCCTGGCCCTCGCCCTGGCCGCGACCCCGGCCACCGCCGGAGAGCCGATGACGGAGAACTCCCACCCCCTGGTGCTGGTCCTCCACACCAGCCACGCCCTGCCCGAGATCCGGGTGACCGCCTCGGTCCACAACCCGACCTCGAAGCGGATCTACCTGCAGATCAAGACTCCCGAGGTCTACGTGGTGTCGGCGACGCTGGTCGACGACGCGGACCAGCCCGTCGAGGGCATGCACGACTGGGCCAACAAGGGTGCTGCGTTCACAGACCACCGCTTCGAGGGGATCCAGCCGGGCGCGGCGCTGGCTCTGGACACCTTCGCACTGGACGATGCCCATTCCGATGCCCGCGGGGGGGGCATGACCTGGGACCTGAGGGAACAGCGTGGTCGTACCGTCGTGCTGACGTACACCTTCCGGGCGAGCTGCGACGAACGGACCCTCGATCCGCCAAGGAATCCGCTCCTCCAGATCGGCGGCACGTCGCCGCCGGGGAACCGTGAGGCGGCGGTGAGCGCGCAACCGAAGAAGCTCAGGGACGTGTTCTGCGGCGATCTCGTCTCCGCCCCGCTGGCCATCGAGGTGCCCCCCTGGACCCGGGACAACGTGATCTGGACCCTGGATCGTGAGCCCGTGGTCTCCGAGGAGGCCTACCCCTATCTCGTCGCCGACGCCCTGGTGCACGTGGAGGAAAAGGTCCGGGAGAACGCGGCCTACAGTCTGGGCGAGATCGGGCGGCCGGAGGCCGCCACCGCCCTGGCGCCGCTGCTCACCGACCCGGTTCGCGAGGTCCGAGGCAACGTCGCCCGGGCCCTGGGCAAGCTGAAGAACCCCACCGCCCTCGAGGCGCTCCACGCCGTCAAGGACAGCGAGCAGGACGACTGGGTGCGGAGCATGATCTACAAGGCGATCAAGGCCCTCGAGGGCTGACCGCCCCCGTCTCGACTGACTCGCCCGTTTCGGATACACCATGTCTCGGCTCGCGCGTGAGACACGCGCGGGGCGCCCGCGCGCGGACTGGGCATTCGGTGCGCCATCGGGCCACGGGGGGCCAATCCGTCCATCCGGCTCGAGCGTGGTACGCCGATTGCAGTCACCGGTGCGCGGCGAGAGGAGAACCCAGTGGACGTCCTGACCCTGTCTCGGATGCAGTTCGCGGTGGCGACCTACTTCCACTTCATCTTCGTCCCCCTGACCCTGGGCCTGGCGATGCTGATCGCGATCATGGAGACGAAGTTCGTCCGGTCCGGGGACAGGGACTACCTCAAGGCCGCGAAGTTCTGGGGCAAGCTGTTCCTGATCAACTTCGCCATCGGCATCGTCACCGGCATCACCCTCGAGTTCCAGTTCGGCACCAACTGGTCGAGGTACTCGGAATTCGTCGGCGACATCTTCGGGTCGCTTCTGGCCATCGAGGCGTCGGTGGCGTTCTTCCTCGAGTCCACGTTCATCGCCGTGTGGATCTTCGGCTGGAACCGGGTCTCGCCCAAGCTCCACTGCGCCGCGATCTGGATCGTGGCAATCGCCTCCAACATCTCCGGATTCTGGATCCTCGTGGCCAACGCCTGGATGCAGCACCCGGTGGGCTACGAGATCCGCAACGGCCGGGCCGAGCTGACCGACTTCACCGCGGTCATCACCCAGAAGTTCGCGATCCTGGAGTTCGTCCACACCATCGGCAGCGCGTGGATCCTGGCCGGGTTCTTCGTGCTGGGGGTCAGCGCCTGGCACCTGATCCGGGGCAACCACGTCTCGATGTTCCGCAAGTCCTTCCGGATCGCTGCGATCTGGACGCTGATCTTCTCGCTGTTCGAGATCGCACAGGGCCACATGAGCGCCGAGATCCTGGTGGAGACCCAACCCGCCAAGCTGGCGGCGATGGAAGCCCACTGGGAGACCACCGACGAGGCGCCCATGTACCTGCTCGTGTGGCCCGATGCTGCGAACGAGCGCAACAGCTTCGAGGCGCTGCGGGTGCCCTCGGTGCTGTCGGTCATGGCGGGGCACTCGCCCCACACGGTGGTGGAGGGTCTGCGCGACATACCTCCGGACGAACGGCCCCCCGTGCTGCCGACCTTCCTCTCGTTCCGGGCCATGGTCGGGCTGGGCGTGCTCTTCGTCCTGCTGTCGGCCTGGGCGTTCTGGAAACGCAACGCCCCCGAGTCCAGCCCCCTGCTGCTGCGGATCCTGCCCTGGGTGATCCCGCTGCCCTACATCGCCATCGAGCTGGGCTGGACCCTGGCCGAGGTGGGCCGTCAGCCCTGGATCGTCTACGGGATCATGAAGACCGCCGACGCCGTGTCGCCGATCCAGACCAGCCAGGTGGCGACCTCGCTGGTGGCCTTCACCCTGCTGTACAGCCTGCTGGGGGCCGCGGACATCTACCTGCTGTTCAAGTTCGCCCGCAAGGGACCCAAGCCGGACAAGGCCGACGCGGCGCCCGAGGGGGGGACGGACCGATGATGGAGACCACCTGGTTCATCCTCTGGGGCGTGCTCTGGGCCGTCTACTTCATGCTCGACGGCTTCGACCTGGGGCTCGGCTCGATGCTGCACCTGGTCACCAAGGACGACCGGGAGCGGCGGGTCGTCTACAACGCCATGGGTCCCTTCTGGGACGGCAACGAGGTGTGGCTGATCACCGCCGGCGGGGTCACCTTCGCCGCCTTTCCCACGACCTACGCGGTGATGTTCTCGACGCTCTACACCCCCCTGCTGATGCTGCTGTTCGCGCTGATCCTGCGGGGGATCTCCTTCGAGTTCCGTTCCAAGGTAGAGAGCGCGGCGTGGCGGTCGATCTGGGACGCCTGCATGGCCGGCGGCAGCCTGGGCGCGGCGGTCCTGCTGGGGGTGGCCTTCACCAACATCTTCGCCGGCATCCCCTTCGACGCCGACGGCATCTTCCACGGCACCCTGCTGACCCTGCTCAACCCCTACGGCCTGCTGGGCGGTGTGCTGTTCCTGCTGCTGTTCCTCCACCACGGGGCCCTGTGGCTGGGGATCAAGGCCGAGGGCGACCTCTCGAAACGTGGCGCGAGGGTGGCCGCCATCGTCTGGCCGATCCTGGTGCTGGTGGCCGTGGGCTTCCTGGTGGCGTCGTGGTTCGCCACCGACCTGTACGACAACTACCTGGACGCGCCTGCGCTGTTCCTGATCCCGGTGCTGGCCGTGGTCGGGCTGCTCGGCGCCCGGATCTTCCTGGCCAAGGGGGCCCTGTGGAAGAGCTGGGGTTTCTCGTCGCTGACCATCGTGTCCGCGGCGGGCTTCGGGATCGCAGGGCTGTACCCGAGGCTGCTGCCGTCGAGCCTCGACCCGGCGGCGACCCTGACCGCCTTCAACAGCTGCTCGTCGCCGCTGACGCTCAAGATCATGCTCGGGGTGGCCCTGACCTGCGTGCCCCTGGTGATCGCCTACCAGACCTGGGTCTACTGGGTCTTCCGGGGTAAGGTCACCGACGAGGTGCTCGCCGAGGACGAGGCCTACTGACGGGAGGAGCTCGAATGGGTGCGACGGCACGACGACTACTGCAGCTTCTGGCGCTGACCGGAGTCCTGGCGCTCGGCCTGGGCCTGGCGGCCTGCAAGGGCGGCGAGGAGGCCGCAGCGGCGTCCCCGGCCCGGGCGACCTTCACCGTCCAGGGCATGACCTGCGGCAGCTGCGAGATGTCGATCAAGACCAAGCTGCTGGGCCTGGACGGGGTCACCGAGGTCGCCGCCGAGCATGCGCCCGGCCGGGTGGAGGCGATCCACGATCCCACCGCGGTCACCCCCGAGCAGATGGCGGCCAAGATCGAGGCCCTGGGTTTCACCGTCGAGGGCTGGGAGATCGCCGACCTCCCCTGACGGGGCGATCGACGCAGCGGTGTCTTCGTTGTTCCGAAACGGCAGCTACGTCCTGGTCATACTCGCGGTGCTGATCCTCGCGGTGATCGCCTGGCGGGCCCCCGGCATCCTCGCCGGGCTGAACTCCCGGGCCATCGGAGACGGCGACGACCCGGCGACCTACGGATTCGATCTGAGCGACCTGCGCCTTCCCACCGGCGAGCTGGTGGGCAGCGGCATGCCCCGGGACGGTCTCGGCCCCCTGGACGATCCGTCGACCCTGACCCCCGAGGAGGCCGACCAGATCCCCTGGGGCGGCCATGGCCACGGCAAGTTCCTGGTCTCGGGATCCCGGGTCATCGGAGTCGAGATCCAAGGCGAGGCGCGGGCCTACCCCCTGTCCATCCTCAACTGGCACGAGGTGGTGAACGACACCATCGGCGGAGTCCCCATCGCGGTGGTCTACAACCCGCTGGCCGACGCGGCCTGCGCGTTCGAGCGGGAGCGGGGCGGGGCGACCGCTCGCTTCGGTTTCTCGGGCCTGATGCACCAGTCCAGCGCCCTGATCTACGAGCCCGAGGGGGACGGCTCCCTCTGGAGCCCCCTGCTCGGCCGCGCGGTGAGCGGTCCCTCGGCTGGCCAAGAGCTGGATCCCGTCCCCGCCGCCCTCGTCCGCTGGGGAGACTGGCTCGAGCGGCACCCGGACACGACCCTGATCGCGCCGGACCTGACCCGCAAGCGGATCTACAAGCGCAAACCCTACGAGAGCTACCGGGGCTCCGACAGGCTGCGGTTCCCGGTCGATCCCCTCCCCCAGGACGACCTGCCCCTCAAGTTCCCCGTGGTCGGCGTGGAGCAGGGCGGGGAGCGGGTGGCCTACACGGTCGAGGGCATCTACGAGCGGGCGGGGGAGGATGGTACGTGGAGCACCGAGCAGGGTGGGCAGCCGCTCACCTTCGAGACCGGCACCTCGCCCACGGTGTTCGTAGGCGAAGCCGCGGCCGACGCCCGAATCGTGTACGGCTACCGATTCGCCTGGTACGCCCTGTACCCCGACTCCCCCCTTCGCTGAAGGGGTACTACGCGGCGATCACCATCGCTGCGAACATCACCAGCCACACGGCGTCGAGGAAGTGCCAGTACATGGCGCTGTAGGTCACGCCGGCATGAGCCTCGGGGGTGTACCGCCCGCCGAGGGCCTTGGCGGTGACCACGGCCATGGGGATCAAGCCGCCGATCACGTGGGCGGCGTGTAGGCCGGTGAGCATGTAGAAGGTGAACCCGTACAGGTTGGACTGGACGGTCAGTTCGGCCCTCAGCAGAGCCGACCAGGCGAAGACCTGCAGGCTCAGGAATCCAACGCCGAGCCCGAGGGTGATGAGCATCAAGGGGCCCACCATGGCGACGCGTCCCGAGCGAACCGATCGCAGGGCCCAGGCCACGGTCCCGCTGGAGAGCAGGAGGAGGGCCGTGGAGCCCCAGAGGACGGCCGGGAGCGACGGCATGCCCGGCGGAGGCCATGCGTCGGCCTGTACCCGGATCACCAGGTAGCCCACCATCGAGGTGGCGAAGATCATGCCCAGCGAGGCCAGGAAGAGGGCGAAGCCGAGCTTGCCGGTGCGGGGATCCCGCCGCTGCTCTTGCTCCCAGTGCTCGGGGCGACCGTCGGTCATCGGTCATTCAGGGCCGGCGCGGGCCCCTCGTACACGTCGGGTAGGCTCTGCTTGGTGTCCAGCAGGGTGAAGGTGATGAACAGCGTCAGGAAGAGCAGCGCGGAGACGAAAACCACCGCGTTGAACGGCCTGTCGTAGCGCAGGTGCATGAAGTACAGCACGACCAGGGTGCCCTTGACGGCGGCCACCCCCATGGCCACCAGCAGGTTCAGGGACCCCAGGTCGACGTAGGTCACCGCCACGGTGACCACCGTGAGCACCAGCAAGCTCGCGAAGACTCCCACGAGCACCTTCATCGGCATCACGTGGCCGACGCCACCGTGCTCGTCGTGGGAGGACTCGTTCGCCGTCGACATCGCCTCTCCTCCGCCCCTACTTGATCAGGTACAGCAGGGGGAACAGGAAGATCCAGATCAGGTCCACCAGGTGCCAGTAGAGGCCCACCAGGTCCACGGGGGTGAAGTACCCGCGCCCGAAGTCGCCCCGACGCGCCCGGATGATCAGCCACAGGATCAGCCCCATCCCGATGATCACGTGCAGCCCGTGAAGGCCGGTCATCGAGAAGTAGATCCCGAAGAAGATGTGGACGTTGTCCGGTTCGTCGTGGGTGTCCGTGTGGGCGTCGTGGGCGTCGGGTTTGGCGAGGCCGGACGGACCGGGCGCCGAGAGGTCGATGCTCGATATCTCGGTCTCGGACTCGATCTCGGTCTCGATCTCGGTCCCGGTCTCGGTCCCGGTCTCGGACACGGTCTCGGCCTCGGAATGGACCGCGTCCTCGCCGTGCTCACCCTCCCCGTGACTCTTGTAGTGCTCCCCCCACAGCAACCCATGCTTCCACTTGTGCTCGTACTCGATCGCTTTGATGCCCAGGAAGCCGCCGGCCGCCACGAGGGTGATCACCAGGGCCCAGACCAGCTTCTTCTGTTGCCCCAGCTGTGCGAATCGCACCGCCAGGGCCATGGTGAAGCTGCTGCCGATGAGCACCACGGTGTTGATGCCGCCCAGCCGCTTGTCCAGCAGCTCGTGGGCGTAATCGAAGATCTCGGGGTGGTTGGACCGGTAGACCGAGTAGGCCACGAAGAGCCCGCCGAAGAACAGGATCTCGGTGGCGAGGAAGATCCACATCCCCAGCTTTCCCGAGGCGAACTGCTGCTCGGGGGTGTCGAAGTGGTGGGCCAGGTGCGGCGGATGTTCGCCGTGATCCCCGTGGCCGCCGGAAGGGGAGGTCTCGCTCACGTACTCCTTCTAGTCACGCAGGTAGCCCTGTCAAGCAAAATTAGCCCAAGCTAACAACGCCACCCCTCGGCGGCGATCAAGACCCTCGAACGTACCCCTCCTCCGACTCGTCCCAGGTCAGCCCGTCGAAGTCGTAGGGGTCCTTCGCTTCGGGCGGGGAGGCGAAGTTGTCGTGGGGCGGCGGCGAGGTGCACTGCCACTCGAAGGAGGCCCCGCCCCAGGGGTTGGCCGGCGCTTTCTTGCCCGCGAACAGGGAGTGCGCCAGGTAGCCGGCCATCAAGAACAGCCCGGCCGCCATCACGAAGGCCCCCGCGGTGGAGGCCTGGTGCAGCGGCGTGAACTGCTCCAGGTAGTTGTAGTAGCGCCGGGGCATGCCGTGGCTACCCGCCAGGAACTGGGGGAAGAACGTCAGGTTGAAGCCCACGAAGATGAACAGCGCCGCGATGCGGCCCCAGAACTCGCTGTACATCTTGCCGGTCATCTTGGGCCACCACAGGTGCAGCCCACCGAAGAACGCGATGGCCGTGCCGCCGAACATCACGTAGTGGAAGTGGGCCACCACGAAGTAGGTGTCGTGGAGGTGGACGTCCGTGGCCAGGGCCCCCAGGAAGAGCCCCGTCAGCCCGCCGATGCCGAACAGGAAGATGAACGACAGGGCGTAGATCATCGGCGTCTGCAGGCTGATCGAGCCCTTGTACATGGTCGCCAGCCAGTTGAAGACCTTGATCGCCGACGGGATCGAGACCGTGAACGTCAGCGCCGAGAAGATCATGGTCAGCAGGGCCGACTGGCCGCTGACGAACATGTGGTGGCCCCAGACCAGGAAGCCCAGCAGGGCGATGGCGATGGAGGAGAACGCGATGAAGCGGTACCCGAAGATGTGCTTGCGCGAGAAGATCGAGACCAGCTCGGAGATGATCCCCATCGCCGGCAGGATCATGATGTAGACCGCCGGGTGGCTGTAGAACCAGAAGAAGTGCTGGAACAGCACCGGATCGCCACCCAGACCCGGATCGAAGATCCCCACCCCCAACGCCCGCTCGACGATCAGCAGCAGCAGGGTGATGCCCAGCACCGGGGTGGCCAGCACCTGGATCACCGCCGTGGCGTAGAGCGACCACAGGAACAGCGGCATGTCGAACCAGCCCATGCCGGGGGGCCGCAGCCGGTGGATGGTCACGATGAAGTTGATGCCGGTGAAGATCGAGGCGAACCCGAGGATGAACGCGCCGGTGGTGGCGGCGATCACCGCGGTGTTGGTGGTGGTGGCGTAGGGCGTGTAGAAGGTCCAGCCGGTGTCCAGGCCGCCGGTGCCCAGGGTCACGAGGAAGAAGACGCAGCCCAGCACCCACAGGTGATAGCTGGCCAGGTTGAGGCGGGGGAAGGCCACGTCCTTGGCGCCCAGCATCAGGGGCAGCACGAAGTTGCCCAGCGCCGCGGGGATGCCCGGGATGATGAACAGGAAGATCATCACCGCGCCGTGGAGGGTGAACAGGTGGTTGTAGGTGTCGGCCTCGACGATGGTCTTCTTGGCGGTCAGCAGCTCGGTGCGGACCAGCAGGGCGAACACGCCGCCCAGGAAGAAGGCGAAGGTGATGGACCCGAGGTACATCACCCCGATGCGTTTGTGATCCTTGGTCAGGATCCACGACAGGATGCCCTTGTCGTGGTTCAGGTAGTTGGTGCCGGCGGTCGCCACGTCCTGCCCCTCACTGCCCCGAGAGCGTCTTCATGTAGGCGATGATCGCGGTGATCTCCTCGTCCTTCAGCCGCCCCTGGTAGGTGGGCATGACCGGCTCGAAGCCCGCCGAGATCTGGGCCCCGGGATCGAGGATCGACTCGCGGACGTAGTTCTCCTCCACCGTGACCATGGTCCCGTCGGCCAGGGCGTGGCTGGAGCCGAACAACCCCTGTAGGCTGGGGCCGATCCCCGCGCTGCCGTCGACGGTGTGGCACTGGGGGCATCCCCGGGAGACGAAGAGCTTCTCGCCCGCCTCGTCGGGGGGCAAGGTCTCGAGGAAGTTGGAGGCCTGCTCCAGCCAGGTGTCGAAATCGCCCGCCTCGTGGACGATGACCTGCGCGAGCATGTCCGAGTGCCCGGTGCCGCAGTACTCGGTGCAGAAGATCACGTACTCGCCCGGTTCGGTGGCCCGGAACCAGGTGCGGGTGTAGCGCCCGGGTACCACGTCCATCTTGATGCGGAAGGCGGGCACGTAGAACGAGTGGATCACGTCCTCGGCCTGCATCACCAGCTTCACCGGTCGGTCCAGGGGCACGTGCAGGTTCTCGTCGATGTAGCCGTTGGGGTAGGTGAAGTTCCACGACCACTTCTGGGCGCTGACCTGGACCTCGTAGGCGTTGGCCGGGGGCGTCTGCATGTCCAGGAAGACCTTGAAGCCGACGAAGAAGATCACGGCCACCAGGATCAGCGGGATGATGCTCCAGGTGAGCTCGAGCGCGGTGTTGTGGGTGGCGGTCTTGACGGCCTCGTGCCCCGGGCGGCGGCGGTAGAGGAACAGGAAGACCACCATCACGCCGACGATGCCCACGAAGAACACGGCGCAGATCCAGAAGATGAAGTCGAAGACTCCGTCGACGGCCGGCGCCACCGTGGAGCTCTTGGGCGGCATCCAGAACGAGCCCATCTCCTGGGCCAGCGGCGCGACCATGGCCAGGGGCGAGATCACGACTCCTCCCCCTCCCCTTCCGGCTCCCGGCGTCCACGGCCCCGCTCCCGCATCCAGTAGCCGCCCAGCGAGATGCCCAGCACCAGCATCACCAGCAACCCGCCGGTGCGCATCACGTTGAACGCGGCCAGGCTGTAGCGGCCGTTCTCCGGGTCGAAGTGGAAGCAGGCCAGCAGGATCTGGTCCATGGAGGTCCCGATCTCGCCGTCGGCGGCCTCCACCAGCGACAGGCGCAGGGTCTGGGGGTCGTAGACGATGCCGTAGAGGTAGCGGGAGATCCGGCCGTCGGGGGTGACGATGTAGGTCACCGCGGCATGGGCGTACTGGTTGGTCTCCTCGTCGTAGCGGTAGCCGAACCCCAGCGGCTCGGCCAGGGCCTCGATGTTGGCCTTGTCGCCCACCATGAAGTGCCAGCCGGAGGCGGCCGCGGGGCGCTCGTACTCCTTGAGGTAGTTCTGCTTCTTGAGCCGCGCCATGCGGGGGGTCTCGGTGGGATTGATGGAGACCGTGACCATCTCGAACTCCTGGCCGGGGGTCCACTCCATCTTCTTGAGCCCGTCCACCAGGCCGTTGAGCTGCAGGGTGCACAGCATGGGGCAGGCGTAGTAGTTCAGGGTCAGGATCACCGGCCGCTCGCCGTCGAAGTAGTCCTTCAACGCAACGGTCTTGCCGTCCTCGTCCTGGAAGGTCAGGTCCATGGGGACCTGGGTGCCCGGGTACTCGGTGACCTCCACACCCTCGAGCTGCTCGACGGGTTGGTCGGCGACCTGCTGGGCGTGGGACACCGTGGGCAAGGCCAAGATGACGGCGAAGGTGAGACCGAGGATTCCGGGGAGACGAACCCTCATGGTTGGTCCCCGAGTTCGGTCTCGGACTCGGTCTCGGACTCGGTCTCGGCGGTCCGGCGTACCGGCTCGGACTCGGCGGTCCGGCGTACCGGCTCGGACCCGACAGCTTCCGTCGCCACCTGGATCGGCTCGGCGTTGGAAAGTGCTCGATCCAGGGCTGCCGCCAGCTCCGGATCGGCCACCAGGGAGTGGATCCATTCCGATCCCTCGTGCCGCCGGGCCTGCTCGTCCGCCACCAGTTCCATCGCACGCTCGACAGGGATCCGAGCGACCCCTGCCCCCTCGTCCACCCACCCGTAGCCGTTGAGCCGCGCCTGCTGCTGGGCCCGCAGGGTCGCCAGCTCCTCGGGCGCCATGGAGACCACCTTCTTGGCCGTCTCCATCTCCTGCATCCGGTAGAACACGATCTGCAGCAGCACCACGATCAGGAACACCGCCACCGCGCTGACCAACCCCACGAAGAGGATCGACAGTGCCTTGGGGTCTTCCTGTTCGCTCATCCCCGTCTCCTCACACGTTCTCGAAGGCCAGCGACTCTTCGATCCGCGGGTCCTTCACCGGCACCAGGGACCGCCCCCGCAGGTGGATCGCCGTCGCCGCCACGAACAGCCCGCCGATGCCGGCCATCGTGGACAGGTCCAGCAGACTCACCGGCACCCGCAGCCGGTCCACGCTGGGCATGACCAGCCAGTACAGGTCCAGCCAGTGCATGAACAGGATCCACACGGCGCCGAGGCTCAGCAGGATCCGGTTGCGCTTGACCCAGCGGGACATCAACCCCAGGAAGGGCACCACGAAGTGGCCCACCAGCAGCAGCGCCGCGATCAGGGTCCACCCGTCCCGGTGCCGCATCATGTACCAGTGGGTCTCCTCGGGCAGGTTGGCGTACCAGTACAGCATGAACTGGGAAAACGCGATGTAGGCCCAGAACACCACGAAGGCGAACGCGAACTTGCCCAGGTCGTGGTAGTGCTCGGCGGTCACCGCCACCACCATCCGCCCCGTGCTCTGGATCAGGGTGAGCACCAGGGGCAGCAGGGCGAAGAAGCCCACCATGCAGCCGGCGAAGTAGTACACGCCGAACATGGTGGAGAACCACTCCGGTTCCAGCGACATCAACAGATCGAACGCGGCGAACGCCGTGGTCAGCGCGAACAGCGCGACGGCCGGGCCGGCGAGGGTCTGCATGCGGTGGGTCAGGTTCACGTCGCCGCTGCTGTCCTGGCGCACGGACGAGCGGTGGAAGGCCACCGCCAGGACGATCCAGATGACGAAGTAGGCCACGATGCGGAGCGTGAAGAACGTCGGATTGAGGAATCCGACCTTGCCCGCCACCAGGGGGCTGTGGTCGATGACCGCGGGATCGGCCCAGGGGTACAGGTCTCCGATGCCCACCAGCAACGGCACGGCGAGCACCAGCAGCAGCACCACGTTCAGCGCGATGGCCTCGGCCACCCGCCGCACCACCACCGACCAGCCGGCGTGGGTCAGGTGCTGCAGGGCCACGAAGACCAGCGCTCCCAGCGAGAGGCTGAGGAAGAAGCAGAACGCCACCAGGTAGGAGTGCAGGAAGCGGGACCAGCCGCCGTCCGACAGGAAGGCCAGCAGCCCGCTGACCCCGAGCCCGAACAGCCCGACGGCCAGCCCTCCGGCCACCACGGGCCGGGCCAGGCTGCCCAGCTGCAACCGGTCCTGGCTCAGGTCGATCTCGCGGCCGTGTGACATGTCAGCGCAACCCGTCCCGCTCGTTCTCCGGCACGTCCTCCACCGACGCTGCCTGGGAACGCTGCAGCGCCCGGATGTAGGCCACGATGGCCCAGCGGTCCTCGGGTGGGATCTGCCGCCCGTGGGCCGGCATGGTCCGGATGCCGTGGGTGATGGTGTTGAACAGGTGCCCCTCCTCGCGGTCTCTCACCGTGTCGGTGTGCAGGTCGCTGGGCGGGATCCACGCCCCGCCGAGCTCCGAGGCCCGCTTGTCGATCATGCCCTTGCCCGACCCGTCCAGGCCGTGGCAGTGGCTGCAGTAGACGTCGTACCGGTCTCGACCCCGCTCCAGGAGATCGGCGCCCGGCTCCACGGGGATCCAGGTCACCCAGTTCTCGCCGAGGCGGCCGGTGGCCGCGGGATCGTCCGGCGGCGCGCTGCCCCGGGCGACCGTGCCCTCCACGGTGGGACGCATGGCCCGGGTGTCGGCGAACAGGCGATTCTCCTCCTGGGTGTCGTACCTGGGCTGATCGTCCATGTCGGGGACGAAATGCACCGGCGGCCGCGCCGACTTGGTGGCCCGGGCCTTGCCCACCAGGGCGAAGGGGATCCACGAGACCAGCAGGATCGCCAGGCCCGACCAGATCATCCAGCGGGGGAGCTGTGCCATGGCTCAGTCCTCCACTCTCTCGACGGCGACGCCGCCCAGGCTCTCGGCCAGGGCCAGGGTCTCGCTCTCGTCGAAGCGCGGGTCCGTGGCCTCGATGGACAGGTAGAACCGGTCGTTGGTCGCCCGCCGGAACCGCTCCATCGTCAGCAGGGGGTGGTGGTGCCGCGGCAGGTTGTTGAAGGCCAGCATGCCCACGAAGGTGGCGATGGCGGCCAGCAGGATCGTCGCCTCGAAGGCCACCGGGATGTTGGCCGGGATCGAGAACATGGGCTTGCCGCTGATGATGATCGGGTAGCTCTCGGCGTTCATCCACCACTGCATCAGCATGGCGCCGGTGACCCCGGTCAGCCCCCCGGCCAGGGTCAGCAGGGGCAGCTTGGTCAGCTTGAGGCCCATGGCGTCGTTGAGGCCGTGCACCGGGAAGGGCGTGTGGGTGTCCCAGTGGCGGTAGCCGGCATCGCGGACCTTCTCGGAGGCATCCAGCAAGGTGTGGGGATCCTCGAACTCCACGAGCAGGCCCCACAGCTGCGGGGCCCTCGGGGTCGGCGTCGGCGAGGGCTCGCTCATCGGCGTCCCCTCCCCGGCGTCCACTCGCCCTCCTCGTCGTGCTGCTCGGGAACGTCGCCCCAGTAGTCGCCCAGCGGCCGGTGGTGGCCCTCGGCCTTCACCGAGGCGGGCATCACGCTCTTGACCTCGGCCATGGCCACCATCGGCAAGAAGCGCACGAACAGCAGGAACAGGGTGAAGAACAACCCGAAGCTACCCAGCAGGGTCAACATGTCGACCCAGGTGGGCATGTAGTAGTCCCAGGAGCTGGGCAGGAAGTCCCGGGCCAGCGACGTGACGATGATCACGTAGCGCTCGAACCACATGCCCACGTTCACCAGGATCGCCACGCCCCACATGATCCAGATGTTGGTGCGGGCCTTCTTGAACCAGAACACCTGGGGGGCCAGCAGGTTGCAGCTGACCATGATCCAGTAGGCCCACCAGTAGGGCCCGAGCATGCGATTGATGAAGGCGAAGCCTTCGTAGGGGTTGCCGCTGTACCAGGCGATGAAGAACTCGGTGGCGTAGGCGAAGCCCACCAGAGAACCCGTGGCCAGCAGGATCTTGGCCATGTTCTCCAGGTGGCGCATGGTGATGAGCTCCTTGAGCCCGAAGAACTGGCGGCTGGGGACCAGCAGCACCATCACCATCGCGAAACCACCGAACACGGCGCCGGCCACGAAGTAGGGCGGGAAGATGGTCGTGTGCCAGCCCGGCAGCTGGGACACGGCGAAGTCGAAGCTGACCACCGAGTGCACCGAGAGCACCAGCGGCGTGGCCAGCGCCGCCAGCAGCAGGTACGCCCGCTCGAAGCGCATCCAGTGGCGGTTGGAGCCGCGCCAGCCCAGGGCCAGCACGCCGTAGACGTAGAACCACAGCTTCTTCTTGGCCCGGTCCCGCAGGGTCGCCAGGTCCGGCACCATGCCCATGTACCAGAACATCAGCGAGACGGTGGCGTAGGTGGAGATGGCGATCATGTCCCACAGCAGGGGGCTGCGGAAGTTGGGCCACATGTTCTGCTGGAACGGCACCGGGAAGAACCAGTGCAGCAGCCAGGCGCGGCCCACGTGGATCGCCGGGAACACCCCGGCGCAGGCCACGGCGAAGATGGTCATCGCCTCGGCCGAGCGATTCACGGCGGTTCGCCAGCGCTGGCGGAACAGGAAGAGGATCGCCGAGATCAGCGTGCCCGCGTGGCCGATGCCGATCCAGAACACCAGGTTGACGAT
>CAZITQ010000070.1:14136-38791 GCA_964542165.1 uncultured Rickettsiales bacterium | reverse complement strand
CCCCCGGTGAGAGACGCGCGGATCACACTCAGGGATTCAGGCTCCTGACACAGCGCAAGCCCATGTCGCCGTATCCAGCGGTGGGAATGACCCGGCCACGGTATGCCGCGCGGAATTTGCCTGCAGGATAGTTGTACGCGCCGCTGCGTGACGCCCTCATGGAGCTGGGCTTGGTGCCCACGGGATCCACCACGGGCGCGCTGCCCGGATCACTGACGAACCAGTCCTGGCACCACTCGTTGAGGTTGCCTGCCATGTCGTACAGCCCCCAGGCGTTGGCCGCCTTGGTCGCCACGGGATGCACCGTCTTTCCCGAGTTGCCGCAGTGCCAGCCGACCTTGTTGGCGTTGGTCCCAGGCGAGGTGCAGCCGGAGCAGGTCAGCTTGTCGATGGCGCCGTTGTGCAGCGCCGTCTTGGTGCCCGCGCGATAGGCGTACTCCCACTCCGCCTCGGTGGGCAACCTGTAGCCGGGGCAGGCCTGGATCTTCGCGGCGTAGGCCGCGGCGTCCTTGCAGCTCACCTTCTTGCCCCCGGCGTTGGTGCATGCGTAGCACGGCTTGTATCCGCGCTCCTGGGACAGCGCGTTGCAGTAGGCCGCCGCCTCGTGCCAGTTCGTCGCCCTGGCCGGGCACGTGGGCCCGCATGAGGCGCTGGTGGAGGGGTTGTACTTCATCAGGGCGGTGAACCGCGGCAGGGTCACCTCGGTCTGGTGGATCTCGAACGAGCGTGTCAGCACCACCTGGTGCTGGGTCTCCTTGTGGGAGCTGTGAGGCTCCCGGCAGGGCTCGCTGGCGGGCGACCCCATGACGAAGCACCCGCCCGGCACCTTGCACCACTGCGCCCCGCTGGCGTCCTTGCTGCAGTCCTTGACCACCGGCTGGTGCTTGCAGCCAGAGGCGCAGACCTTGTTGGCGCAGATCCCGCTCAGGCAGTCCGATCCCTTGGCGCACTTCTTGGTGTCCGCGCACTTGTTGCAGCTCTTACCGCCACAGTCCACGTCCGTCTCGTCGCCGTTTTTGATCTTGTCCGAGCAGGAGACAGTGCGCACCGGGCGGAAGCCGAGTGAGTCGGAAGAGTAGATCGGGAGGGAGTCCATCCGGAAGGCAGCGCGGAGCGCAAACGGCGAGTTCTTCCATGAGCCCCCACGCCGCACTCGATTGAGCTGGCCGGTGCCAACGGGATCCACCACAGGCGCGGAACCGAGGTCGCTCTGGATCAGGTCGTGGCACCACTCGTAGACATTGCCCGCCATGTCGTAAAGCCCCCAGGCGTTGGGCTGCTTGAGCCCCACCTGGCGCGTCGCCTTGGACGTGTTTGAGCTGTACCAGCCGATGGCGCTCGCGCTGGCGTCATTTGAAGTGCAGGACGAGATCTTTCCATTGTAAAAAGCCGAGGTCGTGCCAGCCCGATAACTGTATTCCCACTCAGCTTCTGTGGGGAGGCGATAGCCAGGGCAGCCATAGATCTTTTTGCCAGCGTAGCTCGTGGCTTCCTTACACATGACGCCGGGGCCGCTGCTCGTGCAGGAGTAACAAGACGCCAGGCCCTGGTTGGCCGAGAGGGCATTGCAGTACGCGGCCGCCTCATGCCATGAGAGCTGTTCCACCGGGCAGTCGGTCCCGCACGCAGTGAACTTGGATGGGTTGTACCCCATCAGGGTCTTGAACTGGCCCTGGGTCACCTCCAGGTCCTGGATCTTGAAAGAATGGGTGAGCGTGACGCTGTGAAGCCGCTCCTTGTTGCCGCCGCCCATGCTCTGGCACGGCTCGCTAGCCGGCGACCCCATCTGAAATGTGCCCGCACCGATGGTGACCCACCTGGGCGCCACGCTGCCGCCCTGGTCTGGCTTGAAACCCTTGTCCGGCTTGATGCCATGGTCGGGATCATCGCTCCGGTCCGCTTCGATGGTCATGTCGCCTGCGCCCTGATCCACGCCAGGCAGGTCCGGCGACAGCTGGCCGTCGGCCATGCCCGCGTCCGGTAGCTGGCCATCAAATGAAGAAACGAAGCTGTCGCCTTCAGCCTCGCAGAAGCCGGAGCCGACGTTGCATGTGTACCCTTCGGGGCAGCCGCGCTGCATGTCAGTGCAGGCGAACCGGTCGGGATCCTCCGCCGTGAAGCAGCCGGTGAGCGCCAGGGCGCCGAGGGAGATGCAGATCGCAAGGTACGTTCTGTTCATGGTCATGGCCTGGCCTCCTCAGAAGCGCACGTGAGCGGCGATGCCGGCGCCGCTGCGAGAGACGGTTGGCGTCAGCGCGACGGCTTCGGTGTCCTGCTCGCCGCCCATCAGCTCCCAGATCAACAGCGCGCCGCCGGCCGCGACGATGGCCCCACCGCCGGCCATCAGGGCGATCTGGAGCGTCTCGTACCGCTCGCCCGACTCGCGCAGAGGCTGCAGGCTGTCGTGGGCGCCGCCACTGTCGCGCAGCTGCTCGAAGTCGTTGCTCTTGCCCGCGGCCAGGGCGCCGAACACGACGCCCGCGGCCAGCGCCGCGCCGCCCACGCCCACGCCGGTCCAGCCGGCGGTCCAGCGCCAGGTGTGGGACGCCGGGGTGATGTCTGTCGCGGGTGGGGGCACGCTTGCCGGCGCTCGCTCTGCCGTCTGCGCCGGGCTCGGCTGCGCCGCAGCCTGCTTGCGCGCCTCGGCCTGCTTGCGCGCCTCGGCCGCCGCGACCTCGGCCGCGCGCTGGCGAGCCAGCCGCTGCTCCAGGGACTTGATGCGCGTGCTGACCAGCGGCGTATGAGGCGAATCGGGAAGCGCCTGCGCGAACTGCCTGTAGCGCCCGATGGCGAGCTGCAGGTTCCCAAGCACCTCGTGCGTCCGGGCGATGTTATACAGCATGGCGGGCAGCGGGCAGAGCCGGAACGCCTCCTCGAACTCCACCAGCGCCTTTTCATACTGCGAGATGTCGTAGAGCTGCTCGCCCACCTTGTAGCGCCTCTGCGCCAGGTCCCTTTCCTGGGGCGTCTGGGCCACGGCGCTCCCGCCGAGGCATGTCATCAGGGCCAGGATCATGATGGTTCCGATGCTCTTCATGGCGATCTCCTTGCCAGCCGCGCAGACAAAGAGCAGGAACCGGGCCATGTGAGGACGATGCCTAACCCATTGAAATCACGATTTCTGAAAATGCCAGGGTGTTACCGTACGCGGCGCGAAACTGAGGCGGGGTAACGGTTTGCTGATGCGCCCTCGCCTCGGCCCCCCGGCGGGCGTCATTTCCCGGCGAGGATGGGGCCGGGGGCCAGTTCTGACACCGGCCGAGGATTGTCCTGATTTGGGCCTTGAAGCGGAGAGGCCCCTCGGTGGAGTTACGCTGCCGGATTGAAGCGGAACACCGGCTCGTTTTTGGCAAAGACCGGCCACCAGGATTCGTAGTGCGCCACAAGGTACTCACCAAGGCTGCCCATCCCCCTGGTCACCACGAAGTATGGCGCAAAAGCAGCGGTCAGCCGGCCCTGCTCACGTCTTGTCAGGCTGCCCACCAGCAGCCTTCGATTGACCAGGAAACCGTGAATGGATGGGAAGTTCCGGTAGAGCTTGATCTGAACGGATTCGTTTGATTGAAGCAACACCTCTGCGTCTTCGCCAAGACGTTCGAGGAGCTGCTTGCTTCGCCGGGGCCAGCGAGGATCAAACTCCGCGAGCCGCTTCCACTCTGGATCTATCATGCAGCACTCAATAGAAATGCGAGGCGAGGAGGCGGCTCCCCGGGCCGCCGGCAGGAGGCGCTCGATCAGCAGATCCCAGGCCTGATATAGAGTCAGCGCGATTAGCTTGATCTCAAGATCTTCACCCGTGGCGGCCACCTCGGTGACCATCCTCTCTAGCAGCGGTTCCGCCTCGGAGAGGGAGGAGACTACGTTAGCCGCGCGTAGCAGCTCGTTCTTTTTGCGCAACTTCCCGAACGAGCGCAAGACCAGCTGGAAATGCATCAACGCGAAGTCAGCGTCCTCAGCGGTGTGACGATAAGGGTTTCCATGTGCAGCCTCGTTGCGAAGGAATCGAATGCGATCAAGGACGGCAGGGTTTAGCTCCCGCGATCGCTGGCCGTAGAGCACTTCCAGACGGCTCACCAGATCTGAATCAAAGAGGACACGGGTCAGTTCACCCAGCGACCAGTGGTCAGAGGGCCTACCAGAGACAGCTTCCTTCATGCCGAGGTCATGCTCTCGCTTCTCGGCGGCCCCCAGCGTGCCTCTTGCTTCCAGGTAGAGGTCGTGAAGGAAGCTCTCGAGCTGAATCCCTGTGCGAAGGCAGAGCTCTGAATGCTGGCCTGCCGCCCTGAGGTCAGCCAGAGATTGCGCGACCTCGTTCCAGTCTTTCCTGATGGCCATGGAGGCAGGATACGAAAAATCTTCGGAATCAGCGAGGTTGGCGGCAGCCCCGGCGCAACGGATGAATGATCACGGCGCCAGTAACCGCGCAGATTTGGCTGGTGCTTCTACCCCGGGCCGGCGTCCGAGGCCGTGGGCGGGCAGCTGAGCCCGGCGCTGCGGCCCGCGTACGTCGTGCGGTCGGTGACACCGGCGGCGCAGACGCCGAAGCCGGTGCCCCAGCCGTAGAGGCAGACGCTGGCCGCCGGGCAGTCCTCGTCGTACTTGCAGGTGGTGGTGCACGCCTGGCGCACGCAGCTTTGGCCCGGCTCCAGCACCGCGTGGCACAGCGAGCAGGTGGCGCCCTTGACCAGCCGGTCCCGGCTGCTGGGCTTGTACGAAAAGCCCGCCGGGCTCAGGCCGCAGCCCGCGCCGTAGCCGGCGGGCGCCGCCGGGCGGGCGGCCAGCGCGCACTTGCTGCTGGCCTGGTCGCACACCAGCCGCGTGGTGCCCACCGGCGCGGGCCTGCAGTCGGTGTCCGACCCGCAGCTGGTGCCCACCTTGATGCTCTGGCTCGCCGGGCAGTACAGCCAGATCTGGTGGGCGTAGATCGTCTTGCTCACCGGGCCGCTGGAGACCAGGGGCGAGTGGTAGCGCTTGTCCGGCTTGGCGCAGGCGCCGCTGGCGCAGGTGCGCAACACGTAGCCCGTGCTGCACATGGGGCCCGGGTGCGGGTAAGGGTGGCTGTGGGTGCAGCACTTGACCGCCCCGCCGCCCAGCGCGTAGACCTTGCCGCCCTGGCAGCCGATGCCGCTGAAGTTGCAGTCCCAGTGACAGCCCGCGTAGCACTGGTCGAGCTTGACGAACCGGTCCACCGTGGGGACCTTGTCTGGCGCGCTGTCAGCAGTGCCCGGGCCATCTGCGCCGGGCGCGTCCTTTCCGGGCGCGTCCTTGCCGGGCGCGTCGGGCACGGGCCCCTGGTCCGCCGCGTCGTTATCCCCGCCGTCGGCGCACCCCAGCGCAAGGAGCAGCCCCAGCCCCACCAGCCAGCGTCGTCTGTCCATGGATCACCTCCCCTGAGGAGGCATTGTACACCCGATGTCCTGGCCCCGGGTCCTGCCGGGGGATCCGGGCGCTACGGCTTCGGCCCGGCCCCGCCGCCCCGGGCCGCCAGAAACTTTCGCAGCGGCTTGCCGTCGATGAGCAGGTCCTTGATCACCGCCTTGCCCGCGAGGTCCACCGAGAGCACGAGCTTCGTGCGCCCGCTGTCCTTGCCCCAGCCGCGAACGATGCGGTCGAGCAGCCGGCTGTGCTGCTCCGGGATGTAGAACCGCTCCACCCCCGCCAGGAAGCCGCCCCCCTCGCACCTGCCGCGGATGATGGCCGCGCAGTCGTCGTGGTCGGTCCGGTTCCCCGAATAGACCACGTGGGTGCTCACCGGCGAGGATCGCTTGTCCACGCACAGGTAGACCGGGTCCCGGTCCGGCTCGCTCGCCGGGCAGGTCTCCTCCGGCAGGTCGAGGCGGTAGATCAGGTAGTGCCCCGACAGCAGGTCGCGCGGGTCGTAGCCCGCGATGGGCAGGATCACCTCCACCCCCGCGTGGACCTTGTACGCCTTGTAGCCGGTGAGCGCCAGCAGGGCCACCACCGGGAAGATCAGCGCGGCCAGCAGCCGCCAGTGGGCGAGCTTCATGGCGCCAGCCTCCTGGCCAGCCCCTCCAGCCTGGCGCGGGAGCGGTACCAGGCCACCGCCAGCCCCATGAGCACCAGCCCGAAGGCCACCAGCCCGGCGCCGGTGTAGGCGAGGTTCTCGAACACCTGGAAGTAGATGATCAAAAACCGCAGCGCCACCAGCACGGTCATGGTGTGAAACAGCGCGGCGCGGCGGCGCACGATGAAGTACAGCGCCAGCAGCAGGCCCCCGGTGATGGAGGAGGCCGCGCCGGCCAGCTGGAACATCACCTTGTGCTCCAGCATGGAGCGGCTCTGCATGGCGTCCGAAAACATCGCCCCCGGGATGTAGACCAGCAGCGACAGGCAGAGCAGCATGGCCAGCAGCACCCTGCCCGCGCCGCTCATGTCGCGCCGGGCGGCCAGGGCCACCAGGGCCAGGGGCAGCAGCACGAACGCCGGGTAGAGCGTGAACGGATCCAGCTTCTCCTGGATCGACCAGAAGATGTCCCCGGCGCCCAGGGCCACCAGGCTGGCGCACAGCCCCCAGAACATGAAGTTGCCGGCGTGGCGCGAAAGCGCCGGCAACTTCGAGCAGGCGCCGGCAAGCCCGATGCACGCGGTGGCCACGATCATGAAGTGGGGGAAGATGTTGTCGCCGTCGATGTATTCCCCGTCGGCGAGGAAGTGCTGGGCCCACCAGGAATCCTCGGTGAAGGCCCAGACGTTGAAGGAGACCATGGCGCCCACGGACCACAGCGCGGGCAGGAAGCGCTTCTTGCCCATGGTGACCAGCGGGAACGTGATCAGCAGCCAGAAGGCCAGCGCCTGGTGCAGCTTGCCGCCGGTGTGGAACACCTGGGAGATGAGCCCGATGGTGGCCAGGCACCACAGGACGAAGATGGTGCCGAGCAGGTCGAACAGGATGGTCTTGCCCTTGAGCTGCGACCAGTAGATGCCGGCGCCCAGGGCGGCCAGCAGCAGGAAGTCCACCGCCAGCTTCACCGCCGCCGGGATCGCCTCCCAGTTGGCGGCCACCAGGGAGATGACCCCCACCGACATGACGCCCCCGCCCAGGATCAAAAAGCCGTAAAGCCCCACGCGGGTCCAGCGCGACTTGCCCTCGGAGCGCTCGTATTCGAGGATCGCCTCGGCCTGCTCGGCCTCGATGAGGCCCTGCTCGACCCAGGCGGCGGTCGCCTTTTTCAGGTCCAGCTTCATGGCGGCGCCTCGATCAGGGGGTCAGGCTCCTGACGCAGCGGACCCCCATGCTCTGGTTGAAGTTCGACGGCGGCTGGCTAAAGCGCGAGGCGGCGCGCATGTGCTGCGCCGGGCTGTTGAAGCCGCCCGAGCGCAGGACGCGCTGGGTCCCCTTGGCCTTGCCCCAGGGATCCAGCTTCGGGCTGGTGCCGTAGCTGGTGGTGTACCAGTCGTTGCACCACTCCCACACGTTGCCCGCCATGTCGTACAGGCCCCAGGCATTGGCCGCCTTGTTGCCCACGGGCTGCGGGCCGATGCAGCGCGTCCCGTCGGTCTCGCAGCCGGCGTAGCTGGCGTCTGAGTTCTCCTTGTACCAGGCGATATTGCTCGCGTTGGCGTCCTTGCCGTTGCACGCCAGGTTGGCGCCGGTGTAGTAGGCGCCGGTGCTCCCGGCGCGGTAAGCGTACTCCCACTCGGCCTCGGTGGGCAGGCGAAAGCCCGGGCAGCTGTAGATCTTGGCGCCGGCGTAGGCGGCCGCCTCGTCGCAGCTGATGGTGGATCCGCCGCCGGTGCAGGTGTAGCACTGGGCCAGGCCCGCCTTTGTCGACAGCGCGTTGCAGTAGGCCGCCGCTCGCTTCCAGCTGACCCGCTCCTCGGGGCAGGTGGCGCCGCAGTTGCCGAAGTGCCTCAGGTTGAAGCCGAGCGCCGCCTTGTACTGCGCCTGGGTCGCCTCGGTGCGCTGGACCACGAAGGACCCGGACAACGTCACCTGGTGCAGCGTCTCGTTGCCGCCGTGGCACTTCTCCCCGGTGGACGAGCCCATCTGGAAGCACCCGCCTGGCACCTGGCACCACTCCACACCCGCGGCGTCCTTGTGGCAGTCGGTGGACACCGGCTGGTGGGCGCACCCCTTGGCGCACGCCTTGTTGGTGCACACCCCGCTCAGGCAGTCGGAGGGAGCGGTGCACTTTTTGCTGTCCGCGCACTTTTTGCACCGTGGCCCGCCGCAGTCCACGTCGGCCTCGTGGCCGTTTTTGATCTTGTCGCCGCACGAGGGGGCGCTGTTGAACAGCAGCTTGACCTGCCCGGCGGACAGGGCCGAGTCGTAGACGCGAACGTCATCCAGGTCGCCCTTGAAGAAATGCTTGAAGGTGTTGGTGTAGGCGTTGGCCCCGATGGTCAGGGGCATCAGCTTCGAGGCGTTGATGGTGCCCGTGAGCGTGTCGGTGACCTCCTTGTCCAGCACGCCGTCCACGTACAGGCGTAGCTTCTTGGCCTTGGCGTCCCGCACGCCGGTGACCAGGTGCCAGCGGCCGTCGAGGTAGCGGTCCTTGCCCGAGGCGTAGGCGATGGTCTTCTTCCCGTCGCGCAGGTAGAAGCCCACCGCGCCCTTGGCCGAGAAGAAGAGCGAGACCTGGCCGATGGATATATTCTCGTAGCCGAGCATGGTGAGCTGGACCAGGCCCGTGTGCTTCGGCTTCGCCCAGACCGACAGGGTGAAGCTGTCGGTGCTCTTCCAGACCGGCTTGTAGGTGGAGGGCAACACCTTGGCCTTGATGCCGTCGAAGCGCAGCGCCTTGCCCGTGACCCCGTCGACCCAGTTGGCGTTGGTGATGACGCCGTTGTGAATTCCCTTTCCGCTGTCCTTGGCTGTGATGCCCCCGCCGTCGTCCAGGGTCCAGTGGACCACGGGCTTTCGCGGCAAGGTTCGCACGGGACGGAAGCCGATGTGATCATGGCGAGCGGTGGGCTTGTTCTTGGCGCGGTTGGCGGCCCGCAGGCCGGCGGCGGCGTTGTTCCACGAGCCGCCCCGCTCCTCTCGCCACGCGGAGATCTTGGCGCCCCAGGGGTCGGTCACGGCGGAGGTGGAGGTGGCGCTCAGGTGCCAGTCGTTGCACCACTCCCACACGTTGCCAGCCATGTCGTACAGGCCGTGCTTGTTGGCTGTCTTTTGTCCCACCGGGTGAGTCGTCTTGCCGGAGATCTTGTCGTACCAGCCGATCTTGGAGGCCGTGGCGTCGGTCCCGGTGCAGCTGGTGATGCTCCCGTTGTAGAGCGGTGAAGTGGACCCGGCCCGGTAGGCATACTCCCACTCCGCCTCGGTGGGCAACCGGTAGCCCGGGCACCCGTAGATGCCCCCGGCGGTGAAGGCGTCCGCCTCCTGGCACACGATGGTGGGGCCGCTGCCCACGCATGTGTAGCACGACGCGAGCCCTTGCTTGGCTGACAGGGCGTTGCAGTAGGCGGCGGCCTCGTGCCAGGTCACCTGCTCCACCGGACAGCCCGTGCCGCACGCGGTGAACTTTGACGGGTTGTAGCCCAGGGCCGCCTTGAACTGCGCCTGGGTCACCTCCACGTTCTGGATCTCGAAGTCGCTGGTCAGCGTGACCTGGTGCTGCGTCTCGTCTGGATTTCGGCACGCCTCGTTGCCTGGCGAGCCCATCTTGAAGGTGCCTGCCTTGATGGTGACCCACTTGGGGGCCAGCGGGACGCCCTTGTCGGAGACAGCCTTGTCGGAGACCGCCTTGTCCGCGACGCGCTTGTCATCGCCGGGGCCGTCGCTGCCCCGGTCCGCGGTCATGCCGTCGCCCGCGTCCGCGGCCGGCCCGTCCAGGCGGGCGTCGCTGGCGGTCACCTTCTTGACGCACTCCCATTTGACCTGGTCGCACTCGTAGCCGTTCGGGCAATCGAGCTCACCTATTTTGCATTTGAAGGTGTCCGGGTCCTGCGCGTTGAAGCAGCCGCCGAGGCCCAGGGTCATCAGCAACGCCATGATGCGCCACGGGTTGCGTCTTGTCCGATCTGCTCTCTTCATCCGGTCCCTCCCCCTCAGAAACTCAGCCTGGCCGTGATGCCGGCGCCGTCGCTGGTGACCACCGGGGCGAAAACCGCGCCCGCCATGTTCGGCTCTTTTTCGTCGCCCATCAGCTCCCAGATGAGCAGCGCGCCGCCGGCCGCGGCGATGACTCCCCCGCTGACCATCAGGGCGATGCCGATGGTCTCGTACTGCTCGCCGGATTCTCTCAGCGCCTTGAGGCTCTTGTAGGATTCACCTCGGTCCCGCTGCTGCTCGAACTCGCTGCTCTTGCCCGCGGCCATGGCGCCGAAGGCGATGCCCGCGGCCAGCGCCGCGCCGCCCACGCCCACCCCTGCCCAGCCCGCGGTCCAGCGCCAGGTGCGCGGCGTGTCTGCCGGGGCAGGCTCCTCGACGGGGGCCGCGGCGGGGGGCTGCTTGCTCTGCGCGGCCTTCTTCTTGTCCAGCCGCTGCCGCAGGGACTTGACCCTGCCCTTGACCGTGGGCGCGTGGGGCGAGTCGGGCAGCTTGGCCAGAAACTCCTGGTAGTTGCCGATGGCCTTCTGCAGGTTGCCCAGCACCTCGTGGGCCCGGGCGATGTTGTACAGCATGGCGGGCAGCGGATACAGCCGGTACGCCTCCTCGAACTCCACCAGCGCCTTTTCATACTGGCCGATGTCGTAGAGCTGCTCGCCCACCTTGTACCGCTTCCGGGCCAGCTCCTTTTCCGGGTTTGTTTGGGCCGACGCGACGCCACCTAGCGCCAGCAGGAGCGCCAGCGCGAACATGGGACAGGCTCTGTACATCGCCTCCTCCAGACCAGGGAAGTTCGGCTGCTCAAAGCTTAATACCCGAAGATGATACCCGAAGATGATACTGGCGAGGACTGCGGCTGAACAGGCGAAGCAGGCGGCTGTCAGAAATGCGCGCGCGCGCACGTCCGGTGGGTGAACCTCATCCACAGGAGCCGTTTCCATGACCAGAGAGCTGCCCCAACTGCTGGAAAACCTACTCCACGAGGCCTTGTCCGACGCGGACCGCCGCCGCGCAGTTCAGGCGGCCCGGGACGTACTCGCCGGGGCCGACGATGGGGACGCGGCCCGGGCCCGGTCGGACAGCCTGCGGGAGCAGATCCTCACCCTGGCCACGGCCAGCGAGGAGCTGGCCACAGTCACCCGCCTGATGGAGCTGGTGGAGGAAAAGCGCCGCGCGCTGGAGAGGCGCGATCTCGGCGATGCGGTGTTCAACCGGCTCGCCTTCGACGCGGTGAAGGACAACGCGCCGCAGACCCTGCAGTTCCTGCGCGAGCTGCGCACCCGGGCCTACGGCAAGGCGTGCCTGCTGCAGGACGTGGACAGCGGCGAGCTCAGGACGGTGCGGGTGGCCCAGGCCAACTACGGCTTTCCGCAGATCGGCGTGGTCAACCGGCTGGCCCCTGCCTCCAAGCGCCTGGTCTGGCGTAGGGCCGGCGACGAGGTGCAGGTGGGCGAGCGGGAATACGAGATCCTGGCCGTGGCCAACCTGGAGCGGCATCACGCCAACGCGCTGCTGCAGAACTATCAGAACTTCAAGGAGATGGAGCTGGAGGACGTGGCCTTCACTGACGAGCTGCTGCTCGATGACCTGCGGGCGAGCCACGCGGCGGGCGTGCGGGAGCTGTGCGAGTTTCTGCTGGGCGGCGCGCAGGGGCCCCTGGAGCGGCTGGCTGCGGACGAGCAGGTGGACCGGCGCGGGGACACCGAGTTTCTGACCTCCAAGTTCTACCTGCGGACCACCGAGCTGCAGGAGGCGCTGATGCAGCGCGAGTCCAGCGGCCTGGCGCTGGTCTTCGGGGTGGCCGGGTCGGGCAAGACCAGCGTCGCGCTGGGGCGCGCCAAGGTGGTCTGCGACCGCACCGAGCGAGAGGGCGAGGACGAGCCGGAGCTGTTCACGCCAGAGACCGCGGTGGGGTTCGTGCTCAGCAGCCAGCTGTCCACCTACCTGAAGAAGACCGCCGACCATCTGGCGCTGCACGAGATGCCGATCATGGAGTACCGCGTGGTGCGAGAGGACCTGTTCAACCACCGCCGCCTGGACGCCGGGTTCCAGCGCGAGGTCGCGACCTCCGGGGCGGAGGCCGACGAGCGGAACAAGAGCCCGGAAGGCACCATGGCGTGGCTGCACGCCGTGGAGCGGGGGATGTGCCATGACCTGGCCGCGCGCCTGCGCGGGGCGGTGGCCCTGCCCCCGAAAGAGAAGGAGGGCGTCGGCAGGCGGCAGGCCGCCACCGCGGGCAGCAAGCGGACCCCGGCGCAGCAGGCCGCGCTGGAGCAGCTCTGGGGCGCCGTGCAGCGTGGGATCGGGGCCATCTGCGACGAGCTGATGGCCGAGGCGACGGATCGGCTGTTCGGCCTCGAGCGGCTGATGAAGCGCGTCGACGGCGTGCGCGCCGCGTTCGCGGACCGGCTGGAGAAACACGCCGAGTGGAACGGCCCGAAGCACAGCCCCTTGCGGCAGAACGTCCGCAACGGCCTGCGGGAGCGTATCGTCAGGGCGCTGCGGCTCAACCGCTCGTACCAGCGGGTGGTCACCTCCTCCCGGTTCCAGCGCGAGCTGCGGGGCGCCCTCGGGCAGCCCGAGGCCGAGCGGTGCGCGGCCAGGGCGGCGGACCGGCTCTCGCGCAACAGGCTCAGCGACCATGATATCGACGTCCTGCTGGCCATGGCCCACCTGGTCTCGGTGGGCTACTTCGGCCGCGACGACCGGGACCCGATCTCCCAGTTCGCCGAGACCACCTACTTCAGCCAGGTCTTCATCGATGAGTTCCAGGACTTCACCGAGGTCCAGCTGTTCCTCATGGGTGAGCTGGCGGATCCACGACGCCGGGTGGTCACCGTGGTGGGCGACCTGTGCCAGCGGCTCACGGGACGACAGGTGCCCTCCATCGCCCGCTGCTTCCCGCGCGCGACGCCCGACGAGCAGGTGGCCGCGACCCTGCTGGAGAACAAGCGGCAGCGCGGGCCCCTGGCGCGGCTGAGCCAGGCCATCCGGGAGCGCGCCCTGGAGCAGGAGGCGGCCGGGGAGGTGGCGTACGACATGGCGGGGCCGGCGCCGCGGTTGATCCGCGCGCCCGAGGACCAGGTCCTGGACGCGGTGTTCGACCACATCCTGGAGCTGCCGCGTACCTGGTCCACCGCGGTGATCTGCCCCACCGCTGCCATGGCCGAGCGCGTCGAGGCCGAGCTGCGAGACGACCTGGGGGCCGAGCATCGCAGCACCCAGGTCTCCCGGCACACCGACCTGTGCCGGCGCCACATGGTGCACTTCACCACCCCGCTGGAGGCCAAGGGGCTGGAGTTCGACGCGGTGGTGGTCCCCTTCGCCGAGCGCTTCAACCTCGACGACCCCATCGACGCCAACGGCTGCTACGTCGCCATCTCCCGGCCACGGTCCAGCCTGCTGGTGGTGGCCAGCGAGGGCATTGAGCAGGCGCTGTGGGGCGAGCTGGCGCAGCTGGGCGTCCTGGAGGAGACGAGCGCCGGCTGATCGACCCGCGGCCGGCGCCGGTGGCCCGCGGCGTGCGGCCTCCCGTCAGCGAGCATCACCTTTTGTCCAGCCGCGCCGTTGAACCTCTGATGCCAGCCATCGAACGAAGCGCAGCTTGCGGGAAACGCCTCGCCGCTCGCGGAACCGATGGATGTCTCCGCCAACGCGCAAGTAAGCCATGAATACCTCGGCGAAGTCCTCCGCGGGGGAAGTGGCCGCGGGATGCTCGCGAGATGAACAGCGGCCGCTTGCCGCAGCGGCAAGGCCTGCGGCGAGGGCCGTGAAGCGGCGGGCGAATGGGGGTGGTCCTGGCATCATTTCGAGTTGGGCCCCAGGTCCGCGAGCATGATCTCCGCAGCCCCGGCGTCCGCGCCGGACGTGGATGATCGGTCAGGCGCGGGGCGCGCGGTCCTGGCCGCCATCTACCTGGGCCCCAACGCGGACCTGCTCTTTGTCCTCGACATCGAGCCCGAGGCGATCTTCGAGTGTGCCGCCAACTGAAGCGAAGGCCCGGCTGCGTGAGCTACAGCACCGCGCGGAAGTAGGCCCTGGCCACGGCCAAGCTCACGGGCCGCTGCATGATGGCGGCGATGAGCGCCGCGGGCAGCCCGCGAGATTTCAGCGCGCTGCTGATGTCCTCGGCCTGCCGCGCGATGTCGTCGTCGCTGGCGGCCTCGATCTTCACGTCGGTCTTGGCGAGGTTGTCGCACAGGAACAACAGGCCGATCTCTTCGCTGAACGTCGGGCAAGCTGCAGCGATGTTGCGCGCGGTCTCGGCGCAAGCGACGCTTCGCGAAAAGGCCATGGAGAAGCCTCGCTCGCTCTGCTTGGCGGCGTCCCGCACCTTACCCAGCTCGTAGTGTAGCCCCACGCACCTCGCCACGTAGTCGATCTGCAGCTCGGTGAGCGCGAGCTGCTCTTGCAGGAACCTCCGCACCGTCCCTGGCGCCCTGATGATCTGCTCCCCCCAGGCCTCGTGGCCCTTGTAGTCGCGCGTCAGGCCGCCATCCTCTTGCTTCATCCTGCGGGCGAACTTGCCCAGGTCGTGAAGGGGGAAGACGACATGCAACAGCTGCGCTTTGCTCATGCCGTCGACGCTCTGCGCGAGCTTGGTCCGCACAGCGGCCGCGAAGCCCCAGGCGGCAAGGTACTTCGCGGCCTCGGAGCGATACGCCGCGCCGAACAGCGCGGAGTGGGTGATGATGCCGTACTGGTGCCACTTCAGGTCATGCTCGGCCGGGTCGTCGAGGTTGTTAAACAGGTTTTCATTTTCGGGCCGCCGCTCCACTTGCGCGCGCGCCAGGCGTGGCAAGTGCTCCAGGACCAGTCGCTCGGCCCGCAGCGCCGCTTGATGTTCCTGTGGTCCTGCTTTGGCCCCGCTCACTCCTGATCCTCCAGGAACTCCCAGCAGCGCCTGGCAAACTGGGCGCGAACTTCCTGCTTGTGGGCCCGATACAGCAGCTTCGGGTCGAGGCCCAGGTTCCTCATCTCGGTGACCACGAGCCACTGCAGGTACAGCGCCTTGTCCACGATGGCGAACTTGCTGGTGCGGTTGAACTCATCCGAGGCGTGGGACAGGACAGAGAAGCCGGAGCGGTGCATCGCAAATCGGGTCAACTTGGCGTCCGGGTGATCCCACAGGAGCAGGCTCTTTTCGCTCCCCTTGGGGTAGCCGGGGCGTGGCCGCGACTGGGTGGCAAGCAGCCTCCAGGCAAGCTCAAAAACCGGATCTGCTGGCTCTGCCCCAGGCTCTGGCCATGGATGATCTTTCGGCAGCAGCATGCACTGGGTGAACGAGAGATCTCCCAGGGAGATGGGGCGGGTCGCTGCTTCGAGGTCCAGCTCGGCGCCTTTCAGCACAGCATGCTCCATGGCCTCGAACAGGCCACCCAGGGTGAGCACCGGGGGGTTGCCTCTGGCATCGCGCAACTCGAGCTTGCCGAGCGCGGCGCGCGCGGCGGCCCACCGCAGGTACTGGCCGACAGTGCAGTCCGACCCACGGAACCGGAAGCCGAGCATCCCCACTCTCGCCCCCAGGCTGTTGAACGGGATCAGGTCCACAGACTCCAGGGTCAGGTTCAGGCCGTCGTGCCGAGCGCGGGTGCGATCGCGCAGCAGGTGGCTCTCCAGGGTGTACACGGCGGGGAGGCTTTTACCCTCGTGAGGGCGCCATGCGAGGATGTCCTGGGTCGCCCTGAGGAAGTGGGGCGGTGCGGTCCGGTGGAGCCTGCCGAAGTAGCTGTAGTACTTCGTCTTGACCTCTCTTCGCCACCCGGGCGGGGTCTGATCCCAGAAGCAGTCATGTAACTGGACGCAGCGCAACAGGCGCGCCGAGAAGGCGCTGCCGTCATCGCCGCCGCCCAGGGGTATGGCAAGGGCGGCCTCGTACAGGTCCTCGGAGGGCGCCGCCGATGCTGCTCGCAGAGCCGGGCCGGCGGGCCTGATCCCCGTGAGGTTCAGCACCTTCTCGAACGCTTCCCCGATGCTACCCACCGGGACGACCTCCAGCTCGGAGGGGAGGCCCCCCGGCACCTGCTGGGCGTTTACCTGTGGGATGCACACGGTCCGGATATGGGGCGCCTCCCTGACCAGCGCCTTCAGCTTCACCGCGAGGTTGTCCACCTTCAGTACGTCGCCGGTGCTGTTCACCTCTCCCGTGGCTGCGATGGCCAGGCCGGGCGTCTCGTTGTGCATGTTCTTGATGCCGATGGCCGTGGCCAGGGCCGCGGCGAGCCCGGCGCTCTTCCGCCGGGCGTCCCTGGCGATGTGCTGCTCGGGGCGGTCAGCCCGGCGCAACGTCACGCTGCAGGTGCCCTGCCCCCGGGACGTCGCGTCATGGGCGATGAGCCACCGGTACGCCGCCTCCACCCCGAAGAACAGCTCGTGCTTCGGGAGCATGCTGCCGTGCTCGAACGAGACCCACCGCACGCAGCCGATGCGGTCACCCGGGGTGGGCCCTGGCACTGTCCCCAGGGCGTAGGCCCCTGCCCTCACTTCGGCCCCGGGCAATGGCGCCCCTGCCCGCTGTTGGAGCCAGCGTGCCTCCTCGGTGTCCCCGGGCAAGACCGGAAACTCCTGGCTTTCCACCAGCCCGTGCATGATCGATCGGGCCACTGGATCGCCCTCACGCAGGCAGCGGCGCAACCACCTCACGCCCTGGACAGGGAGCCCCTCGCGCAGAACCCTGGCGATGTGGTCGCGGATCATGTCGTACCGTTGGTCAGCGTGATCTCCGGGAAGTCGAGGTCGGCGTTGTCCAGCCGAACATGCAGCTGGATGCGGGCGCCTGGGAGCGCACCAGGGCCGAGCTCCACGATGGCGTGATCGTCCGCCGGCTGCGCCACCACGAGCGCGGTCCCGTCCGCCAGCCGCGCGCCCGGGACCTCCACCTTCCGGTGTGGCCCGGAGACGAGCAGCTCGAGCTGCGCCCCGGTGCGCAGCACGCAGAAACCATCACGCTCCAGGATGATCTCGCGGTCGGCGAGCGCCCCGGCCGCGCCGGCATCGTATGACTCCTGCGCCAGGCCTGCGGGCGCCGGGACCACAACATCGCCCAATTCGGTGAGCCACTGCTTCAACCGGTCCAGGACGCTCTCGGCGGCGAGGTGCTCCACCGCCGCATCGATCATTGCGCGCCGCCGCTCGGCGGGCATCAGGTTGGCGGCGCGTCGCACCTCGAGCCGCTCGCTGGAATAATCAGCCAGCGGCTCGAGAAAGGCGAGCAGCCCGGGCAGATCCGGATCGACGCCCTGGGCTTCCAGGCGGCGCAGAGACAGCTCCCACAGCGCGGGCAGCTCCGCGGCGAGCTGCGCCACCCCGCGCGCGGCTCGCTCGGCGAGGCTGGCCACGGCTTCGCCGTCCAGCTTGCCGGCGCGATGCAGCCCTGCAGCCACGGAGAGCACCTCCTCCACGCCCGCCAGGCATCGCTCGTTGTCGTGGTGTTCGTCCTCGAGCCGCGGCTCCGCGGCTGCCAGCGCCGCCAGATCGTCCAGCGCCCCGTCCAGCGTTGCGTCCAGCCCCTGCGGCAACTCGCCGCCGTAGCTGGCCAGCTGCGCGTCATAGCGATGCAGCAGCCCGCGCTCCTCGCCCGCCTCCTCGTCGGCGCTCATGAACAGCGCGCGTCGGAGCTCCTCGCCGCTGATCATCATGTCCAGCAGTTCGTCTGGCCCGTTGACGCCGTTGTCCAGGGCGCGCTCCAGCGCCATGGCCAGGTATTTGTGATGCCCGTGCATCTTCTTTCCTTTCCTTCCTGTGCTCCCCTTGCGCGCGCCCCTCCCCCTGGCAGGCGCGGCCCCCTGGAGCAGTCGCTGAAGGTGGCGCAGCGCCGCCTGAGTAAACAGCGCCCGGTTGGGCCTCCCCCTGAGGCCTCTTGGGGTTGGACGAAACGATGTGAACAGATGTGACGGGTTGCCTGCTGAAAAAGCGGCGAACACGCCATGCGCCGAGACCATGCAGACGCAACGGATCCCATCCCGGCGGGTGCGCTCCGCCCCGAGGATCTTACGATCGACCATGGCCTCCCGCGTGGCGTCGACATAGGGTACCGCTGCCTGGATCAGCACCTCCCGCGTGCGCAGGTCCGCCACCAGAGCCTCGATGTCGCTCATGTGGCCGTGCCCCAGCGCTCGCAGCGCGGACCGCTGCTGCTCGGGGAGGGGCGCCTGGGCCAGCTCTTCCCACCGCTCGGTGGGGTTGAGATAGTGCTTCCGCGCGTGCTCCCAGCGGCTCTTGCCCTTCTTGAAGCCCCTGAGCTTGAGGGTCCCGATGTTGTGGTGGGTCACGACCCACGGCGCGCTATTGGTCATCGGCGCCCCCTCCATACACGGCGGCGCGCTGCCGCAGCGTCGCAAGGGTCCGCAGGACCCGCCTCGTCACCCTGTTGATGACCCGGCGCCGCTCCCTCGCATTGCAGGGGGCGGAGATCTCCCCAAGGATGTCGGCCAGATCCTCATACTCCTGGCCAGCCGGCAGAGGATCTTCCAGGCGCTGTTGGTCCTCCTGGATCAGCCGAGCCAGGCTAATCATGCGCTTGTGGAGGTAGCTGATATACATGCGGCGCTGTCCCGGGGTCGCTCCGCTCAGCGGCGCGCCGAAGCTCCTGTTGAGCCGCTCTCTCAGCGCGTCGTCGATCTCCTCCAGCGGGCCCACGGGATCGTCCCCCAGGTTGCGCATGGCCAGCAGCACCAGCTCCTTGCGCCGTTGAATCTCAAGCAGCGCGCTTTGGTGCTTGACCAGTCGCCCGGCGGCTTCGTCCCGCTTGTGCCGCTGGCGGTGCGCGCGCGCCTCAAGCATCGCCAGGACCTCCTGTTCGGTCCGACCGGTCGTGTGGGCAAGGTGCGCGACCTGCTCCTCGCTCAGAGGGCTGCGCTCGATAAAGAGCACCCCCACCAGCAGCGCGGCGTCGAAGCTCAGGCTCTTCAAGGCGCGCTGCCAGTTGATCATGAAGTCCTTCGTGTCACGGTCGGCGAGGCGCTGCTCTGGGTCCAGCTCTCGATTCGGCGCGTCGTCGCGGCTTGCGGCAGCCCAGTCCAGCAGGTCGTTGGCCCCGGCTTCATCGCCGTCAGCGTCCTGACCTGGCGGGGTCACCACCCGGTCCATGACATCCCTGGACGCGCGCTGGCAGGAGATGGCGAAGTTGATCGCCGATCGGTGGGCCAACGCGTGGGGCCGCTCCGAGCAGTAGAGGGAATTCAGGAAATCCGGTTCGTCGAGCTTCTCGTGGAGGAACCGTTCCACGATGCCGGACATGGCATCGCTGGTGGTCTCCCCGGTAACCCTGGCGACGCCAGTCTCGACGTCGATGAAGATGTCCTCCAGCAGGCGGCGAAAGCCGACCTTTTGGTCCCCCTGGCGAATCTTATCGATCGCCTCCCGGACATGGGCCGCATGGCCGTCTGGCATTTGGCACCCTCCCAAGTGGGTACATGAAAGGGAGATGATACGGCACCCGGCCAGGCGAATGAAGCGCCCGGTTGGCGCGCGCCGCTCGCGGGTTCGAACTCTGCCTGCCTTCTCAAAATACCGCCCGCCGTCAGATCTTGCGTTCCGCTCCTGTCCTTCAGGTATGGAAAAGGCGGTCAGCTACCTTCGCGTCGTTCTCACCGAAGCTTGTCCCCTGAGTTGCCCTTACTGTCATGAAGAGGGCGGCTTCAGCGGCGGATCCGGCGGCACCAGAGGGCTCTCTCCCAAAGACCTGCTGCGAGCCGTGTCGGCCTGCGTCGGCGCCGGCGTGAGGAAGGTCAAGTTCCTCGGCGGCGAGCCGTTCCTCTATCGCGGGCTGCACGAGGTCGTCTCCGCGCTGCGCCGGCGCCACCCCGTCCTCGACATCTCGGCCATCAGCTCCGGCGTGGTCAGGCGGTCGGTGCTCGACCGATGCATCCAGGCCGGTCTCACGCGCTGTAACGTCTCGGTCCACGGCTGGCGGCCGGGTGACTTCGCCATCCGCGGCGGCACAGCGCGCATGCACCGGCGACGCGCGGCGTTTCTCGGGCGGCTGATGGAGTTGGGCGCGCTGCTGAAGGTCAACTATGTCTACACCGGGCGGATGGTGGAGGAAGACCTGGCCGAGCTGCTGGAGTGGGCCGCGGACAAGCCGCTTGTGGTGGGGCTGCTGGACGACCTGTCCAACGCGGAGTTGGGCCCGCAGGTGTTGGAGCAGGTGCTCGCCGGCCTGCGAGGCACGCCGGAGCGGCGATTGATCGACGAGGATCCGCACAGCCTGTCCACTACCCACCTGCTCTGGTCCGACGGGCTCCGCGTGGAGATCAAGGACCAGCACCTCGGCGACGTTGCCCCCTGGCGAGCGTGTGACCGGTGCCCCAAACGAGGCATCTGCCGGGAGGGCGTCTTCGCCGTCCGCCTGAGCCCGACGGGCAGGCTCCAGCTGTGCATGGACCGGCCGGACCTCTCCATAGACGTTCGCTCCCTTCCTGGCAGCGACGTGGCCACGCTGGGCGAAGCCATAACAAGACATTTTCAAAAGGAGGCCGCATGAACATCGTGCTCATTGGTCCGCATGGCGCAGGCAAGTCGACTCTCGGGCGCGCGCTGGCCCGCTGCCTGGAGCTGCCATTCCACAGCGAGGTGGGCTGGGAGCTGGCCTGTGATACAACCTGGCGCTCGGCGGGTGATACCGCAGAGGGCAGCCAGGACGCGTTCGACCGGGAGGTCTTCCGCAGGGAGCTCCGGCGGGACGCTGCCTGGTCGGACGGGCGGAGCCGTGTGGTGGAGACATGGCACCCGGGAAACCTGGCCTACGCCGCCGCCCGGAGCCCCGGCGTGGCGCGGGACGCGTTGCCTCGAGTCATCGCGTCCTGCCAGCGCCAGGATGTGCTGGTGCAGCCGGTCACGGCGCCCCGGGCGGTCCTCGCCCGACGGCAGCACGAGCCGGGCGACCTGGACTTCTTCATCCAGGTGGGCAGAGAAGCCTGCGCCTGGGCTAGCGACCTGGGGCTGACCCTGCTGCCCGCGGTGAGCACCCACCTGTCAGATCCCGCCGCGCAGGCGAGTCTCATAAAGCAGCGGATAGCCGCGGGCGTACACGACCCCGTGGCCCATCAGGAGGCATGGCTATGAATATGAACGGCAGGTACCTCTTCACCCCCAACGGCATCAAGCGGCTCCGCCAGCGCATCGCCGCGGCTCGGGGGGCGTACAAGGCGGTCTGCGACTCCAACGAGGACGCGGCCGGCTCGGGCGACTCCTCCGTGTGGCATGACAACTTCGCCTACGAGGAGAACCAGCGCCAGATGCACCAGCTGGCCAAGCGGGTACGGGACCTCGAGGTGATGCTCGCCGCCGCTGAAGTGGTCACCCCCAACGAGCGCACCATGGACCGGGTGATGGTGGGGACCTGGGTCAGCTGTCAGGGCGACCGGGACCCCGAACCGCGGCGCTACTTCATCGCCGGGTACGACGACGGCGAACCATCGGTGGGGCGCATCAGCTACAACTCCCCCATGGGCCGGCACCTGATGGGTGCCCAGGAGGGGGACGTGCTGGAGATGACCTTCGCCGGGCGGCGCACGGAGTTGGAGGTGCTTGAAGTGTCTTGCGGCCCTGAGCCGGAGGCCGCGTGATGGGGCGGCTCATCGTCCTCGAGGGGCTCGACGGCGTGGGCAAGAGCACCCTGGCGCGCGGCCTGGCCGATGCTCTGGGCGCGGTCTTTTTGCGCACCCCACCCGAGTCCTTGCAGGCGCCGCGGCCCCAGGTCGATCTCGCCCTGGCCCGGCACCCTGGCGCGGCTCAGCTGTTCTATGCCGCAACGGTCTTGGCCGCCAGCGAGCAGGCCACCGAGGTATTGGCCCGGGGCCAGGACGTGGTGATGGATCGTTACTGGTTGACGACCCGCGTCTACGCCCGGCACGGGGGCGCCGCGCTGGAGCTGCGCGAGGTGGAGCGCCGGTTGCTGCCTGCCGACGTGACCCTCTTGCTGAATCTCGACGAGCAGGAGCGCCGCCGGCGCATGGCGGAGCGTGGCATCAACGACAACGACCGCATGACGCTGCGAGGGGACAACGCCTGGCGCATCCTGGATGCCTACCGTGATGACCTGCGCCGCGCTGTCGCCGGGCAAGGCATCGTCCTTGACATCAGCGGCCTGTCGCCCGACGAGTCGGTTGCGGCGGCCCTGCGCTGCTGTGAGGCCGCCGCGAGCCAGCGCCCTGCGGCGATGATGCCCACGACGTCAGATGGACCACCCCGGTGCTTGCGTCAGGCTGCCTGTCCCGTGGCGGTCAGGCTCCCTCGTGCTGGATAGATGCCGGGTCCCAGCCGTGGACATACTTGCCCACGTACACGCCGTAGCGCAGGCCGTATCCGCAGATGGACGCCCGGTCGAGGCCAAACTTCTCCAGGATGCGTGCGTACACGGGCAGTCCGTAGAGCTGCACGAGCTGGGAGTCCAGCACGTCGCGCGGGTCACGGCCACGGCCGCGCTTTTTGGGCCGGCGGCCTGGGCCTGCCGCCGGCTCCTCCGCGCGCTGCAGCTCCTGGTAGATGGTCCTGACCTGTTGCTTGGAGTGGTCCAGTTCGGAGCAGCCCTCGTCCACGAGCTGCCGCATGCGCTCGACGGTGACGAAGCGGTTGTGGACCTTCTTGTTGGACATGTTGGGGAAGCAGTTGGTGATGGCCGAGCCCATGGCGTAGGCGACGAGGCGCTTGCCCTGCAGCGCGGGGTAGCCCTCCCAGCGCGCCACCTCCTGCTTTATGAACTCGCGCACCCGGTTGTTCTGGGTCGAGACCCGTCGCCGGTTCTCGGTGGGATCCACCTTGCCGTCCTTGTGCAGGGTGAAGAAGATCTCGCGCAGGCGGGTGGTGCCGAGGTTCTCGAAGGAGTCGACGGCCCACTGATCTCGCTTGGTGGGGAAGAGGTAAGAGACCTCCATGGAGCCGCCGCCCTGGTCCAGGAGCAGGATGGCCGTGTCGTCATCCGGCGCCTCCAGGTCGGTGTTCGACCTGCCAACGGAGTAGGTGCTGGCGATGCTGAAGATGGAGTAGATCGCCTCGTGATCGTCGTCGAGCACGCACAGCGGGACGCCGGTCTGCCGCTGCATCTCCTCGACGACCTCCTGGCGGTTTTCCAGCCAGCGGAAGACCGCAGTGCCGACGATGCAGGTGTCCTCCGGCCTGACGCCGTTTCGCTCCAGCACCTCCCGGAAGCCGTTGACGTAAGCCACCGTGTTCTTCCAGGCCCGGCTGTTCAGGTCCAGCCTGGGGTTGTGCTCCCCCACCGCGGCGCCCAGGAAGGTCAGCCGGCCATCGTTGAAGAAGGGGTGGCGGGCCCAGCCGGCGCTGTCCGGCACGGGCAGGGGACCAACCAGCAGCCGGGCCGCCCGGGTGCCGAGGTCGAAGACGGCCGCGCACTCGCTCTCCTGGCTCGAGAAGTACCGCTCCAGCCGCTTCATTCCGTCGTAGGGTCTGCTGGACATTACCTGCTCGCTCCTTTCAGGTCGATGAACTTGAACAGCACCCGCCCCTCGACCGGGTCGATGACGAGCTGCTCCCCCTCGTCCGGGAGCTCACCGTCCGGTCGAACGCAAAGGGGCGGCCGGCCTGGCCGGTCCAGCTCGAGGACCCAACCGCGGCTGCACTGGTCCTTGAAGTGGCCCACCGCCAGTCGGCTCAGGGCGCGCTCTGCCTGGAGCCACTCCACCATGGCTGGCCTCAGGCTCGACAGGCAGGTCCGCTGAAAGAGGTCGGTGGAGAGGGTCCTGTTGCCAAGCCACTTTGGCGATTCGTGGTACAGCGCGTTGCGCAGCTCGACCAGCAGCCCGGGGAAGCTCTCAGGGCCGAAAATGCCCTTGGTCACGTCCGTCACGTCGTGAGCCCTGGCAAGCTCCAGGCAGCGGGCCTTGAAGTCGTTGAAGTTCTGGCCGCAGCCTCGCCACTTGTCTTCCACCCTGGCGGTGATGTCCCGCTCGCGGATGCCCGCGAGGATGAAGACGCGCATCATGTTGGCCCTGACAGAGAAGACGCTGCGGGCCGAGCCGTCCACCCGCTCCAACCGACACTGGAACCGCGCCTCGCGCAGGCGCAGCATGTTTCGCAGCTTGTTGATGTACGGGAACTGGTAATCCTTGGGCGAGTCCGGCCTGTCGCCGATCACCGCCTTCTCTATCTCCTCCACGTCGAGGCCCAGGCTGTGCGCCTCGGAGTTGCAGAGGTTGAACAGCTGCCAGGCCAGGGGGCTGACGAAGTCGACGAGCAGCCGCTTCGGGTCATCCTCCAGAAACGCTCCCACCATCCGCCTCCCCGCCCTGCGAACAAGTCGGGGGTAGAGCTGCACCCACTCCGGCTGCTTGACGTCCTCTGCCGCCAGGGGGGCCTCGGCGTCGTCGTCGCGCTCCGGTCCAGGGTCGCAGCCGCAGGCTGGATCCTCCCCACCACCGTCATCCAGCGCCTCCTGAACTTCGTGGGCCGCGGGAGCTTCGACCGGCTCGGGAGCCACGGGCGCGGGTGGCGGAGCAGGTGCCGCGGGCTCCACCGTCCTGGCCGGTGCCGCGACTTCGGCCGGGAACAGCACCGGCAGCTTCTTTCGGGGCGTTCGCCTGGCGGAGCCGGCTTGCCGCCGGCCCGGGGCGCCGCGCGGGGCGGGGGGGGGCGGGGGGGTGGGGGGGGGCGCACGCCGCTCGGGCCGCGGGGGTCGGGGGG
>CAZITQ010000070.1:0-14126 GCA_964542165.1 uncultured Rickettsiales bacterium | reverse complement strand
CCGGGCTGTTTCTTTGGGGGCGTGCGCGGGGGGGAGCGGGGCGCGGGCGGCGCGGGGGCGGCCGGGGGGGCGCTGGCCTGCTGGTGCGTGGGCGCTGACTCTCGCAGCTCGGGCAGCTCTGTGCGGGGCTGCCGCTCCTGTGTGCTGGCGAGCCGGGTCTCGAGCGTCCTCTTCTGGCGCCGCAGCTTCTTGGCCCGGTATCGATCTCGGCTGCTCTTGAGACCGGCGAGCTGCCGATCCAGTTCAGCGATGCGCTCCTTCAGGTCACCGCCGCTCATTTCAGCTCCCTCACCCGGCCGGACTTGCGCGCTCCCGGGCCGCGCAGCTGCCTGTACAGCCCCTCCATGGCGGCACGAACATCCTCATCGAGCCGGGAGATCTGGGTGCTCTCGAGCAAAACTCCCAGCCTGCCGGACTGCACATGGCCGGCCACCCGCGGATGCTGCAGCACGCCGCGCTGGGTCCGTGGTGCCAGCTGAAAGAACCGCGACGGGATCAGCAGCTTGTTATAAAACCCTGCGAGGATTCGCGGGTTGTTGACCATGCGAAGCCACCGCAGCAGCTTGTCCTGGCCCTCGGGGTCAACCCGGGCCATGGCCTGGCCCAGGGCCCAGCCGGTGACCTTGTTCTCGGGCATCCCGTTGGCGAACTCCTCCCAACCGGTGTCCTTCCCCTCGAGGTGCCCCAGGATCAATGGCAGCAGATTCCTGGGCGGCGCGTCGGTGCCGGCGAACTCCTCGACCCTGGTCCTCATCCCGTCGCTGGCGCTCGCCAGGTAGTGGGGGTTCTCCGCGACCTTTTGCTTCAACTTGGCGCGGACCAGGGCGGCGATCTCCGGGACCATGCACCACTCGTCGAGCAGGATCCCGAGCGTCAGATCCCGCGCCGACGCGGACCCCTGCCAGCTCCAGGCCTGCAGCAGGACGTTGACCCACCTCCGGTTGGGCCTCATCTCTTGTTCCTCGAGCCAACGCAGCAAGTGCCCCCGGAAGGAGGCGATGACATACGGGCCGTGATGGCCCAGCTCCCCGGCCTCGTACGCCGCCACCGCCAGCTCCAGACCGCGCCGTCCGGTGCCGGCGAGCACCTCGCTGGCCGGCTTCAGCCGGGTCAAATACTCCTCGGTACCGCCGCGGACATGCTGCTTGACCAGCTCCAGCACTGCCGGGTAGTTCTCGCGGTCCCCTCGGCGCACCACCTCCTCGGCGGCCCGCAGCCGGTCCTCGAACGAGACCGCCGGGTTGCGCATCAACCCGGCGGTCTCGCCCGGGATACGCGCCAGGACCCCCAGGAGCAGGTCCACCAGCTCCCGGGTCACCGTGTAGGGCGACTGGGCGAAGCGGCAGACCTCTTCCCGGATGGGCCGCCGCCACAGGGGCTTGTCCATCAGGTCCTTGTGCAGCCCGCCGAGGACGTCCCTGAATATGTCGGCGAGGGCCGACTTCAGGTGCATCAGGTAGGACAGCTCCAGCAGGCAGCGGATCATGGGGGGGCCATGATCTGCGTAGAGCCTGGGCAGCTTGCGCGCGAGGTCCCGTGCCTGTTCGCCGCGGGCGATTTGCAACCCCATGAACAGCTCGCGCAGCTCCCCGGGCAGGTCGGGGTCGTAGACCAGCTCCGCCTCGGCGTCAAAGCTCAGGGCGCGCAGCAGCTCCCTGCGCTCCTTTGAGATGTTCAGGCTCATAGCTCCACCCCGTTGAGCCGCAGGCCGCCAGGCAGCGTGCCCGCGGCCGCCGCGCCCTGCTTGACGCCGAAGCTCACCTCGCTCTGCACCACCCCGTCGTCATCCTGAAACCAGAGCCGGAACTGGTACACCTTGTTGCGGTCGATCCTGCCTTCCAGCTGGGTCAGCCGGGCGTTCTCCCCCAGCTCCCGCTCGAGGCCCAGGCTCTCAACATGGGCCAGGGTCATCAGCGGGTCCCGGGAATCCATGCCCTGGAAGAACTCCAGCCGCACGTTCCCTCTACCCGAGCTCAGGTGAGGGCATTCGTCCTCGTCCAGGTCCTTGAACTCTGGCTCGCAGGGCACTGCAACCGGACCGAGCACCTCCAGAAACTCGTGCCCTGCCCGCTTGAGGAACACGCTATCGCTGACCTTCTCCTCGACATGCCAGCGGCCGGCCTGCCTGATATGGCTGAACACGGCAGCCCCGCGTGAAACGGCGTGAAATGGGTCCAGCCGGGTCGGGGCGAGGCAGAAGTAGCTGGCCAGGGTGTCGATCACCGGGGGGAAGTAGGCGGAGCCGCCGGTGATGTAGATCCTTCCGATCTGATCGGGCTCCAGCCCGGCGCGATCCAGCGCCTGCTTCAGCGGGACGAAGATGCTCCGCGCCCCGGCGCCGAGTCCGCTGGCTCGAAAAAAAGGCGCAAGGACCTCCAACAACGAGTGGCAGGGCACCTCCAGGGTGGATGGGCTGCCCGGCAGCTCCGCTCCGATGTCCACGGTCACCGCGTCGCCCGATTGGCGCAGCCGGTCGATCTTCTCGCGGTATGTGCCCCGGTGCGGCAACCCCTCCATGATGTCGCCGAGGGCCAGCTTGGTCGTTTCGGCCAGCTCCATCATGCCCAGGCCCAGGGCCTTCATCCGCTGGCGCCCCTCGGCCGTGGTGTTGTCGATCTGCAAAAAGGCGCCGTCGTAGCGGCTGTCCTGCCGGGCAAGCTGCAGCAGCAGGGCCGCGATTTCCAGATCGAGGTCGTCGCCAGCCACCTCGTTGTAGCGGGAGGTGGAGGCCACCCGAACCCGCCGCTCCCTGCGGTGAACCTCGATCACGCTGACGTCCAGGGTGCCGCCACCCATGTCGAAGACCAGCACCGGGGTCTCGCCAACCGGCAGGTCGGCCAGCACCCCGTCCCGTTCGGACCAGTCGCTGAACAGGGCGGCCACGGGCTCGTCCACCAGGTTGGTCCGGGCCGGATCAAGCCCGGCGAGCTGCGCCGCCAGCAGGGTTTCGTGGCGCATCTTCGAGCTGAAGGAAGCCGGGATGGTGATGGTGTATTCCTGTACGCCGGCCTCTGGGATCTCGGGGTGAAGGCTGCCCTGCACGGTGCGCAGGATCAGCCCTGCGATATGCCGCGGCGTGAAGCGCTGCCCGCCGCTTTCCAGCCCCCATGAGTCGTTGCCCATCTGCCGCTTGATGGAGCGCACCAGCCGCGCTTCAGGCTCCCTCAACCCCTCGGCGGCGATCCCCTTGCAGTAGTCGCCGGTGTAGACATCGCCCCCGCCGCGAAACCAGACCACCGAGGGCAAGATCTCATCCCGTTCGAGCTGGTCATGAGCGCCCGGCTCGTTTCCAAGCTGCCAGATGGGGAGTTGGCGAAGAGAGAACTCGTCGTCCTCGGTGACCTGGCCGACACAGCAGGTTGTGTTGGTGGTCCCAAGGTCGACACCGACATAGTATCCGGGTGCCATTGTGCCGATAGTAGAGCTTCCCGCGGGGTCCATCAATTCCGATTGCTCGGCGTGTTCTTCAAGAGCAGGGGATGGCAAATTCTCGTCCACGGCAACAGCCGAGGAAGGACGGCCACGCGCCGAACATCGCGCACATGCTGGGCGTCAGCGCGCTGGTGCATGACCACGGCCTTGACGAGGGTCCGGCCAGGCAAGAAACCCGCGGCCTGGTGAGCAGGCTGATCCACCGTTACCTCGAATCGCATAAGGACGCTGGCTTGAGCGCTGCTCCGGCAGCACCTAATGTTTCGACAGCCCCGCTGAAATCCAGCGCTCCAGCGTCTCCACGCGCACCACGAGGCCCTGCGCGGTGTCGAGGACGCGCTCCTGTTGGTCCCGGGCCTCGGCGTGGGCGGTCAGCATGTCGGCCAGCGTCTGGTGCAGCGACCGGGCCACGTCAGCCACCTGGGCCTCGATGTCGCAGATCAAGTGGTCGCGTAGCCTGATGTAGTAGCTGCTCAGGCTGGCCTCCATGGCCTGCTGGTGCTCGCGCCGGCGTTCGTCGCCCTTTTGCAGGTCGTGGACCATCAGGCCCACGGCCAGCGCCAGCCCGGCGACCTTGCCCAGCCCTTCCAGCAGCGACCCGCCGGCATCCGAGGGGCGCATAACCACGTTGCCTCCGTCCTTGGCCGCCCTCTCGGAGAGCTTGCGGTGACCCGACTTCATGCCGCGCACCACGAGCTTGTCCCCGGCGCGCTCCACGCGGTCGGCGTGCTTGCCTGCCAGGCCCGCCAGGGCTCGCACCTTGCGGTCCGACATGCCGGCCACGCTGATGGTCAGGTCCTTGGCGCCCCCGCGGGCCGCAGGCGCGGCCTTCAGCCGCCCCATGCCCTCGCGCATCAGGGTCGCCGCCACCTTCTCCAGCCGCGCCCGGGTCTCCTTCGTGCCGGCGTCGTCCAGGTCGATGCCGGTCAGGTCCACCTTCACCGCCACCTCCGCCTGCTGCAGCCGCTCCAGGGCGGGGTTGTCCTCCAGCAGCATCAACAGCTCCATCCAGCGGTCCCGCATGGCCCCGTCCATCCTTTTGTAGACGCTATCCACCGCGCCCTGGATCTCCTGGTTGCACGCGTCGAGGGCTGCTCTTTGAGCCTCCTGGTCCTCGCCTGCGTCCAGCATCCCGAACAGCCGATGCTTGGTGTTGTTGACCACCGGGTAGACCGTCTGCTCGATGATCCGGAGCAGCGTCTCATCCAGATCCTTCTTGAAGGTCCCCACATGGCCGCGCAGCTCGGCGGTCAGTCCAGCGTGTTCCCCGCCTGCGCGCTCCATGTTCGCCGAGATGCCGTCGCACAGGTGGCCGAGGTGCTCTCGAGTGCGGGCCAGGGGGGCCGACAGTTTGAGCCGTGCCCTGTCGCCCACGGCCTCGCTGCCCAGCTGCCAGCGCAAGCGCTTGAGCCCGCAGCGGTCCGCCCCGGCCTCCTGCCCGGCCAGGGCTGCGTTCATGGCCCACTTGCAGTGGACCGGTACGCAGCGTACGGGCCTGGCCAGCCGGCCGAAAAGGGCCTGGCGCAGCTCGGACAGGGTGGGGCCGCACTGCTCGGGATCCTCGTTGACCACGAAGATCAGCGGCTTGCCCAGCTCGTCGGCGTAGCGCTCCACCTGGCGGTGCGCCTGGCGCTCGTCGGCGTCCTCGGGCAGCGCCACGTACAGGATCAGATCGCTGCGCCCCACCGAGGCTTCGGTCTCGGCGGCGCTGAACACGGCGCTGTCGAACCCGGGGTGGTCCAGCAGCACGATCCCCTGCTCTGGCGCCGGGTACGCGGTGGGGGCGGAGGTGGTGGGGTTGGCACCCACCTCCGCCATGTCCTGGCCCAGGATGGCGTTGACCAGCGAGCTCTTGCCCGCCTTTTCCAGCCCCACAACGTCGATGCGCACCAGGTCCTGTTCCATGAACGCCAGCGCGTCGCTCAGGTCGTCCGCGCGCGCTTGCTCGCCGTTGTCTGAAAGCAGCCTTGCCGCCTGCTCCACGATGTTTCGCACTTTCTGACGCATCTCGTCCATCTGTTCACCTGCTCCTCTTGGCGGCGACCTTCTCCGCCAGTTCATCCGTGGTGGATGACAGCTCCTCACGGAGTTGCTCCAGCGCCGTGACCTGGGCGCCGATCACCTCGCCGGGCAGCTTCATCGCGGCCCGAACATCCCGCATGACCCGCGCGATCTCGTCCTCGAGGTGCTCGAGGACAGACTCCTTCAACGGCAGCTGAACCAGCGCCTCGGCAAGTGTCTCGTACTGCTCCTGGCGCATGGCCGCGAGCTTGCGCTTGATCAGCAGCACGTCCACCAGGCCCAGGACCGCGGTCAGCACGGTGCCCGCGATCTTGACCGCCTGGACCAGGACCTTCTTCAGGGCCTCCCTGGTGACGGCCTCGGCGATCTTCTTGACCAGCGCCCGGGTCAACGTCTTGACCACCGCCGAGGCGACCAGCTCCGCCGCGAGCCCGCCGCCCACCACGGCCGCCCCGACATTGACCGCGCCGCGCAGCTCCTGGTCATGCTCGGCGCCGAGGGAGACGCCGATGTCCCCGAGGCTGCCCGAGATGACCTGCTCCACCTCCCGCTTGACCCGCGTGGTCACCCGCCCCACCACCCGCTCGGACACCTCGGCCAGCTCCTCCGGACAGATTACCCGGTCGCGGAACAGCGCCTCCATCTTGTCCTCGAACTCCTGCTTCGCCTCGCTGCTGAACACGCCCACGAACTGGGCTCCGAGGATATCCATGATGCCCTTGGTCGAGATCACCTCGTCCAGCAGGGCGCGGCCACGGTCCTTCATTTTCTGTCGGTAGACCTCCAGGTCGCCGACGTTGTCCCTGGCGTACTGCCGCAGCCGCTTCTCCAGCGCACACAGCCGCGGCTCGAACTGCTCCACGCGCTGCTCGATGTCGCGCTGGCCCTGCTCAAGGTGCGTGATGGCCGGGTCCAGGCGGCCCACGGCCCCGGTGAGCTGGCCCACGGGGTTGGCGAGCCGGAGCTGGCGACCCTGGTCGCCGATGACCTGCTCTATCTGCCCGAGCAGCAGCGGGATTCCGCTTGCGTCCACCCTGTCCTGGCAGTCCGGGTAGGCGTAGGCCAGCGCTGCCGAGGTGGGCAGGGGCTCTCGCGCCTGCAGCATCGGATCCAGCCCCTTCACCTCCAACAGCTCGTTCCGGCAGCGCGCCTGCTGGGACGCCACCTCTGCCGCGTCCTTGGCCACTAGGGTGATGGAGCCGTCGGGGCTCATATCTCGCTCGTCGCACTTGGTGAGCACAGGCAGGATCGCCTTGCCGTGCTCCTGGACGTAGCGGATGTTGACCATGTCGGTGGCCCGCAGCGGCGCCCGGCCGTGCATGGCGTAGATCACCAGGTCTGCGTACTTGACATGCCGCCGCGCCAGTTCGTGGTTGACCTGCGTCTTGGAGTCCAGGCCGGGCGTGTCCACCAGCTGCAGCGCCCCGAGGGACCCCTGCTGGATGGCCGCCGTACACTCCACCGCGTTGATGTCGAAAAAGGAGATCGCCTCGCGCTGAAGGGCTCCCGCTCCATCCAGGCTCAGGGTCTCCAGCCGGGCCTCCCTGGCGCTGTCGGTGATGTCCCCACGTGTACGGCGCTTGCCCTCTTCGACGACCTCGATGCCGAGCAGCTGGTTGGCCAGGCTGCTCTTGCCCGAGTTGACCTTGCCGAAGACCACCACCGAGAAGGTGCGCGCGTTGTGGCGGTAGACCTCGACGCCCTCGTTGATGAAGCAGGTCAGGTCTGCCACCAGCCCGCGCTCCAGGTCGTTCGCCGCGCGGTCCAGCAAGCCGTCCACCACGGGGGCGAGGGTGCGCCGAAGACCGGGCGGAAGCTCGTCCAGCAGCGCGTCACGCTGCCCGCGCACCAGCTCGGGCAGGGGAGCCACCCGCGCGAGCATGCGCACGGCCGCGGCCGCGATCTCGTCGATGGCCGGAGCGATGGACTCCGCCTCGCAGGCCAGCTTCTGGTGGAAAGCCGACAGCTCTCGGGCCAGCCGGGAGTCCGCGCCGGCTGGATTCTTGCTGCTATTTGCAGATCTGACCATGGCTCCTTCTCATGTTCCTGAGCGCGTCATCCTGGTGCCTGATGCGAAGGCTTTTTTTGTCCCGGTCCAGGGCCCTCCGGCCGGCGCGCCTGGCTCCCACGAGCGCGGCCCAGGCTCTGTCGTATACGGGCCGCCAGATCTCCCGGAAGACCTCCACGTCGTAGTGATGCTCCAGCGCCGGCCAGCACTCGCCCTCGTCCAGCGCGGTGCAACTGGTCAGGTGCTCGAGCAGCTCGTCGTGGCATGCCTGGGCTGATTTCGCGTGGTCTGCCGCGCTGAAGCTGCCCGTGACGATGCCAGCAAGCTCGGTCACACCGCCAAGGGCGTGCTCCATGATCCGGTCCACCTGTCGATGAAGTGGCGCATACCCCTGGCTGATCCTGCGCCGCGGCAGGAAGTCCGCGGAGAATCGCTCGCGGATGGTGTCGTCGAAGCTGAGCATGATGTCCCAGAAGTAGGTCAAGACGCCCGACGTGCCGCGATCCCAGCGCTTGAACACCTCCGCGGCCTGGGTGCGCTGCTCCTCGGCCCGCGTGTACACCTCGTTCAGCTCCTCCTGCCCTGCCGCTACCACCTCTTCCAGCTCCTCCTTGCGTTGATTCAGCAGGGCGGATCGCTGCCGCTTGCGCTGCAGCTCCTGTTCGAGCCAGCCCTCGAACACCAGGAACAGGTCGGTGAGGTTGGCGTCGATGGCGGCCTTGCGCGCGGCCACGCCCTTTTTGTTCACCGTGCCGAGGATATTCTTGCGCAGCTTGCCGATCCCCGAGAGCTTCTCGCGGTACTTGCGCGCGTCCTGCGGGTGGCGGCGCGGCCCTTCGAAGTACCAGTACGCTGCCACCAACTCGTGGCCCAGGCTCCGCCTGAACCGCCTTGCGATGATCCGCCGGTCCTCCTGTATCACGCGCCTTGCCATCGCCTTGTCCTCGGAGAAGGTGTGCACCAGGATGACCGGGACCTTGCGGTCGAGGATCTCGCCGAGCCACAGCAGCGACGGCGCGTCCAGTTCGCCGTGCTCGACGTTCTTGGCGAACAACACCAGGTCCGCCCGCTGTATCGCCTGCCGCGCTTGCTCCTCGTCGCGCAGCCGCCCGTTGGGGTCGATGCCCGGGGTGTCCACCAGCAGCAGGTCCCCCCACCGGACAGTCTGAACCGTGTCAGTGCACGGGTTGACGTCCACCTCGAACTCCCCCTCCCTGTCGATGATGGCGTTGCCGAGCAGGCTCTTGCCCGCCTTGCCCAGCCCGGTGATCACCACCTCGAAAGCCGCCTCCCCCTCCCGGGCGTTCACATACTCGCGCCACCCCTCGTACGCAGCGGACACCGCGGGTGTGGGCTGGGTCTTGCAGTCCAGCAGGCGCTGCCACCACCGCTTTGCCTGGCGGTCATCGCGACGGCGCAGATGGTGGCGTACCGTGCTGGCTGCGCGGGAGACCTGCTGCTTCGTCGCCCCGGGATCTCCTCGAAATCTTTTTATCATCGCCAGCATGTCCGTGCTGCTCTCCTTGTTCGATGAGCGCCCTTGAAGCAGTGGTCATGGGGGGGGCGCCTCACATCTGGATGACGGGCGGCAGCGAGGCGTTCTGACATGAAACCCGAGGTTAGTGCGCCTGCGCTACCTCGTGGGCCATGACCCGGGGCTCATCCTCCTCCCACACCACCTGCACCTCGCCCGACATTCCGGCGGCCGCAGCCCGAGCCAGCGCCGGGCCCAGCAGGTCGTCGACGGTGTAGCGATCCACCCGGGCGCCGAAGCTGACGTCCGCGCCGTGGGCCAGCACTCGGTTGATGATCTCCGGCTCCACGTGCGCCACCTGCAGTCCGTACTCCTCGCCCACCTCCACCACCGCCAGCACCGCCACTTCGGCCCGCGCTTCCGGCGACAGCGGCCAGAACACCATGAAGCGTCCGATGCGGCCCACGATCTCCGGTGCCAGACCGGCTGCGCCGAGCCGGCGGCGGCAAACCTCGTCCCGCCTGGCCCGGTCTCTCCGCGTCTCCTGGTCATCGAGGTCTCCGAGGATCCCGTCGGCGTCGATGTTGCTGGTGAATATGAAGAGCGCCTGGCGGCAGTCCACCTCGCGGCTGCCCCCCTCCGCCCGCGCCGCGCTGGACAGCCTCCCGGCGTCCATGGCGTTCATCAGCGCCCTGAGGATGGCGGGGTGTGCCTTTTCGATCTCGTCGAACAGCACCACCTGCCTGGGGTTCGCCGAAAGGGCATCCAGCAGCTGCGAGCCGTCGTCGTAGCCAACGTAGCCCTGGGGCGCGCCCAGCAGCTGGCTCACCCGATGCGCCTCCTGGTACTCGGACATGTCGAGCCGCACGAAGCCGTGGCCTGTGTCGCGCTCGGCCACCTGGCGCATGGCCAGGGGCAAGGACTCGGCTGACAGGGTCTTGCCCACCCCGGTGGGCCCCACGGCGAACATCACCGCCGGCCGCCGGGGCCGCCGCCGCGCCAGGTGCCGGCTGGCCAGGGCGGCCATTGTGCGCAGCGCCTCGGGCTGACCGCGCACCCTACGACTCAGGGCATCTGCCAGCGCGTCCTCGTCGAGGTATAGCCCGGCAGTGGTCTGGCCAGTCGCGGTCTCCACCGCGTCGAGATCGGTAACCTGGCCCGGATCCGTCGCGGGCGCGCACACTGTGCTCTGCTCGAACGCGGCGCCAAGCTCCCGGCATACCCAGCGCATAAGCGCATCGAAGTCGCCGAAGCGGCGCTGCCCGTCGGTGATCCAGCGGCCCACCTCCTCGTGCGCCCCGCGGTAGGTACCGCCTGCGTCCACGTAGAGCCACGCCTCACCCGATGAGGCCTTGACCTCGAACCCCACCCGCGCCTGGCGCGGCTCGGCCCCGGGCGGCAGGTCCTGGCCTTGGAAGCAGATGCAGGCGCCAATGGCCCGGCGCTCGAGGTCGGCCCACTCTCCAGCGTTACCGTGAATGAACTGCAGCATTTCAGTCCCCTGTGGCGCCCGGCATGGGGCGCGTGTCTTCGATGGATCCGATCTTTTGCCACAGCTCGCCCGTCCCTCCGCAGTCCGGGCAGATCGGGTGTTCCCCCGCGCCGTCTTCAGGCTCCTGTGGCAGCCACACCACCTCGTCGAACAGCAGCCGCTCGCGGTCCGCCCCGGCGAACACCTTGTCGAAGACGCCCAGCTGCATGGTGGAGGCGATGTCCGGGTCGAGGCGGATTTGCACCAGGTTGCGATGGCCCATCTGCGTGAGCAGCCCTCCCCAGCGGCTGTGTTTCGAGCCGTGGTGCAGCAGCGCCAAAAGAATGGGCCCCTTGAGCGCGTTGAGCCGCGTGGTGGCGAAGATGGGCGTGGCGTGGGAGGTGACATCGTTCTCGTTGCCCTGCTCCAGGTACCAGTCGTACCTGCTGCGCAGCACACAACGATGGCAGGCGGGCGTCACCTGCGGGTGGGTGAAGGTGATCTCGGCGCCCCGGCCCTCCTTGTAGACCTGGGCGTTGATGCTGGGCAGGCCCAGTACAAGCGCCAGCCGGTTGACCCGGGCCTGGGCGTGGAAGCTGTCGGTGAAGCCGCACAGGACGGTCTGCTCGGGGAACTGCCCTTGCAGCTCGCCGCAGGCCAGCTCGTACAGGGCGTCGTCGTCCAGGTCGTCGAGCGCGGCCTGCCTGGACTCCACGATCATCCGGGGGTTGATGCGCCGCAGGCGGCGCGCCAGCACATCCACCTTGGGCTGGCCCAGGTCGTCCTGGTAGACCTGCTGGGTGCCGAGGTTGGGGGCATCCACGGTGTCTGGATCGATGAGCACCAGCTGGCCGATGCCGGTGCGCGCCATGTCGTCGATGAACGCTGCGGCGCCGCCCGCCCCGACGATGACCAGGCGGGCGGCCTGCATCAGCTCGAGGTCGTAGGCCTGCTCCACGCGGCTGAAGGCCTCGGCCGGATCGATGTCCCGGGGGGCGGTCGCGGCCGCGGCGGCCGTGGCCTGCGCCTGCTGCGACTGCCCACCGCGGGCCAGGTCGGCGCCCTGCCAGCGCTTGTGCCGTGCTGGGATGTAGACCTCGTCCAGCTCCTGGTCGTAGATGTCCTCGTCGAGCTCCAGGTTGGCGGGCAGGCGGCGATGCTCCTGCAAGTCCGGGGCAGTGATGAGAAGCGGGATGGGATGGATGGCCAGCCGGTCTTCGTTGCTGATCACCGTGAACGGCCGCAGCTCGAACGCGGCGCTGTGCGCGGTGCTGCCCACGATGGGCAAGTAGAGCTGCCCCAGCTCGGGGATGGCGTCGAGGATGGCGGCTGCGTACTCCAGGTCGCCCCCCGAGGGGCGGCCGTGGCTGCCCGGGTGGCTGTGGACGAAGCCGCGCAGGTAAATGTCGGCCGGATTCCAGCGCGTCTTGAAGATCCTGTTGAGGCGTCCAATGTCTGGCGAGTAAGTCACGCCGGTACGCTGGCTGGAGAAGTCATATTCGAAGTGGGTTAGCTCGCCGCGCCGATCATGTCCGGGCCCGCCCAGGGCGCCGCCCCGCTCCGGCACCTGCAGCCCGATCTTGTGCACGATGCTGAAGAACACCTCCCCGGTAATTACCATCACCTCGTCCAGTTCGGGGGCATCGAAGAGGTCGTCCTGCGGGTCCTCGATGAGAGCGTCCTGAGGGTCCTCGCGGTCAATGTCCTGGGCGAAATCATCATGATGCGGGTCCATCAGAACCTCCTGCCGCTGCGGATGTATTCCTGTGTACAGTCGGCCCACAGCGCCGCCACGTTCATGCAGTCCTGCGGGTCGAGGATGGGCGTGTCCCAGCAGACATAGTGGCGGTCTTCCTGGGTAAGCCGGTGGGTCTCGTGCAGCCCGTCGCAGCGGCGGCCGTAGGAGGGGCTTTGGACGATGAAGGCCAGCCAGCTGCCGTCGGCCTGCTCCTCGAACGAGAACCCGTAGTCCTCCTGCTCATCTTTGGTGCGGTAGTACTTGAAGAACGAGCGTGCCATCTGGGGCCTCCTGCTTACCTACCGTCCGCCATGGAAGGTGCCGCCGGGGATCTCGTCACCGCCATGGAAGGTGCCGCCGGGGATCTCGTCACCGCCATGGAAGGTGCCGCCGGGGATCTCGTCACCACCATGGAAGGTGCCGCCGGGGATCTCGTCGCCGCCATGGAAGGTGCCGCCGGGGATCTCGTCGCCGCCTCGCGTCGGCGTCTGGGGCATGGTCTGCCAGTGGTCGCAGTCTGCGTTCGATTTCGCCATGTCGTTCTTGTTGCCGGTGATGTCTCGCACTGTCTTCTCCTTTGCGTTGCTTTTCGTTGCCTCGGAGAAGAGGACGGAGGGCCCTGAAAAACTCTGACGGCACGGGTGATTTTTTTTCTCTGTGCGCAGAGGAATAGCCCATGACGGTGCTGGGCGCTGAAAGAGCGGGGGATTACCTGCACCTTCTCCCATGATGGCGGGCACGTGATGCTTGAGATGAGCGAGAGCGCTTCGGGTGATGTCCTGGTGAGGCCTGAGCTGTAGTCCAGCCGGATCCGCTTGGCGCGCGGGTGAGGAATTCGTCCCGAAGCACACCGTGCCCTAGTTGAAGCTCGCCGTCGCTGTTGCGCAGCAATGCGTGCGGCGCAGCTGTTCCACGGCCTTTTCGAGATCGACTGGTGGCGCGGCCAGCGTAATGGTGCACACATGGCTGCGCGCCGCGGCCGCAGGCAGCGCCAGCCGGGCCTGGACATGCCGGGACAGCGCCTCGAATCCGATGCGCCGGTTGGCAAGGCGCAACTGCATCAGCTCCCGGGCCAGCTCTACATGCATTGCGTCCTCGAAGATCTCCTCGGGCTCCGCGTTCAGCAGGGTGAGCAGTTCTTCGCTGGTGCCGAGGTACACTGCGGCGAGCACTGCCCGTTCCGCTTCTGTCCTCAACTCTGCCGTTGAGGCCGGAGGCTGCAGCAGCCCTTCTCCATTTTCATTCTGTGAATGCACCCTGCTCGCGAAAGGAAACCAGCGCCAGTTCATGTCACCACCTCCTCGAGAATTGACGAAAGGAGGGGGCTGGAACTGACATGCCTTTTTCTAGAGGCATCAGGGATACACCCGGGGCTACTTCAGGCCGGCACATGGGTTCAAGCGGGAATCCTGGCGGGGTATGCTCATCGTATGCCCTCAACCAGCAAAGAAAGCCCCTGCCCATGGTGCAAGAAGGTCGTGGCGCTCTTCATGCGCTTTTGTCCGCACTGCCAGAATGAACTGCTCTGGGATGCGGACTTCTGCGGCAGCGATGCTGAGGATGAGACGGATACACTTCACCTGGGCTATGCCACGTCCAGCGCGTTTTCCTACAGCCCCTGGTCCGGGGTGCGGTATCACGATGCGCCGGCCAAGAAAGTCCGCCGGGCCGCAGGATTCGAGTTGGAGAGCCGCTGCGGCTGGTGCTGATGATCCGGCTGCCTCCACCGCCCCAGACGCCTTGGTTGCACAGCGGTGTGCGCCAATCGAATGCAGGAAGCTGACCGGATCCGGCGGTGGCATCACGTGCGCTGTCGAACCCGATTCTTTCGGCGTTGAAAGGTCTGCGAGCTCTCCCCTGGCTTCAAATCGCAACGAATCTCGCTCCTCTCTTGCCAAATCAGTGAGGGTCGGTTAGCCAAGTAGAGGCTGGTTCACCAGCTCTGGAGGAGTGGCCGAGCGGCTTAAGGCGGCGGTCTTGA
>CAZITQ010000069.1:3626-39072 GCA_964542165.1 uncultured Rickettsiales bacterium | reverse complement strand
TGATGGAAGGCAAGGCCAAGGCCGAGTACGCCAAGTGCGTGGACATCTCCACCGCGGCCGCGATCAAGGAGATGATCGTTCCCGGCCTGATGGCCGTGATCGTCCCGGTCGTCGTCGGCCTGCTCTTCGGCGCCGAGATGCTCGGCGGCATGCTGGCCGGCGTCACCGCGTCCGGCGTCTGCATGGCCATCTTCATGGCCAACGCGGGCGGTTCGTGGGACAACGCCAAGAAGGCCATCGAGTCCGGCCTGCACGGCGGCAAGGGCTCGGACGCCCACAAGGCCGCGGTCACCGGCGACACCGTCGGCGACCCCTTCAAGGACACCGCGGGACCCAGCCTGAACATCCTGATCAAGCTGATGTCCGTGGTCGCCCTGGTCATCGCGCCGCTCATCGCAGCGCTCGGTGGCTGGTCGATTCTGCAGTACTTCTAGGCCGCTAGCGCCTGGAGCGATCCTGGCCGGCTCCGCCTCGTGCGGGGCCGGCCTTTTTTGTGCGCGAAGGAAGGGGCGGGGCGCTATTCGACGCGCAGCCCGCGCACCAGCTGGATCCCCTTGCGGATCGAGCCGGTGGGGCCGGTGGCCATGCGGATGACCAGGGTGGCCAGGGACTCGTAGAGCCGGGCCAGCTGACGGATGGGTTCGAGCTTGCGCAGCAGGCGCCGCGCCGCACGGGACTCCTGGGCCTCCAGCTCGGTGATCACCCGGTGGACCGTGCGGTCCAGGTCCTGCACGTGGGGCAGGTCGCGACGCTCGAGGATCCGCGACACGTACGCCAGCAGGTGGGTCTCGGACTCGTACCAGGTCTGGCGCGATGCGGGCAGGGTGCGGGTGCGCACGGCGCCCCAGGACACCAGCTCCCGCAGCAGCGTGGAGACCATGCCCGCGGAAAGTCCCAGCTCGGACTGCAGGTGGGATTGGGTCATCGGCTCGTCGGAGAGGTAGAGCACCATCCAGGTGCGGCCCAGGTGCCGGCGGAAGCCGAAACCCTCGAAGAAACGGCCCATGGCCTCGACCATCTCCTGGCCCAGGCGGTCACTCTCGGCGGTGGCCGGGCCCGCGTTGTCCACGGTCGTCGCGTTCATCGTCACCGGGCAGGGCGCTGGCGATCGGTTCGCAGGCCCCTTCCTTTCATTGTTTTCAATAAATTCAGAAAACTCACTTCACGACGAAACACCTGGAGGGTACCATCCACGCCGGTCGACTTCGACCTGGGAGGCGAGATGTCCGACGATCGGCCTGCCGCGGCCAGGCGCCTGCTGGGGGACGCCTGGAGTGACTGGGACGGGTCGCCCGAGCGGGACGACAGCGCGGATGCGCCCCTGGTGGCTTTCTTCTGGCCGGCGTTGCTGGCCCTGGGGATCTGGGCCGTGCTGATGGCCGTGCTGTGGTTCCTTGTGGAGCCGCGCATGGCCCAGGCCTGGGTCTGGCTCCCCGACACCCTGGCCGCGGCGCTGACCGTCGGGGCGGCGGTCTCGGTGGGCTGGTGGATCCGCCTCGCCTGGCTGGCCACCGAGCGGGGGGGAAGGGGGCTCTCCCACATCGAGCTCCTGGTGCTGCTCAAGGGTCTGCTGCCGTCGACCCAGCGCATCGGACGTCTGATCGGGACCTCCCCCGATCGGCTGACCAACGCCTTCCTCAAGCTGCACAACGCCCTGGTCCGGCTGGCCCGGAGCCAGGTCGATACCTCCGAGCTGGTGATCCTGCTACCCCGTTGCCTGGACAAGTCCATCCGCAGGGGCGCTCGGGAGATGGCCGACCAGTACGGCTGCCACCTGGCCATCGTCCCCGGGGGCGGGGAAGCGCGCAGGGTGATCCGGGAGCGCCGGCCGCGGGCGGTGGTGGCCGTGGCTTGCGAGCGAGACCTGCTCAGCGGGATCGAGGAGATTGCCGGGGTGATCCCCGTGTATGCGCTCCCCAACCGCAGGCCTGAAGGGCCCTGTGTGTGCACCCAGATCGATCCGGGGGACCTGGACACGGCGATCCGCGACTTCCTGGGCCTGCGCGCGTAGATCGTGCCACCTCGGGTGGTAGGATCCCGCGTCGATCATGCACGCCATCTCTGCCCACATCCGGCTCCTCGCGATCGCGGGGCTGCTGGCGACGTCGCTGTCCTCGTCCGCCGCTGCGGCGGCCCCGGACACCTCGGACGGCGATCCGGACTGGACGACCCCCGCCGAGCGCTCGGGGTTCGCCTCCACCCCGTCGTACGACGAGACCCTCGCCTGGCTCCAGCGCCTGACCCGCCTGAGCCCCACCGCGGACCTCCAGTCGTTCGGCCGCTCCGCCCAGGGCCGTCAGCTGCCGCTGCTGGTCCTGTCGGCGGACCGGACCTTCGACCCCGAGACGGCGCGGGCGAGCGGCAAGCCCGTGGTCCTGATCCAGTGCGGCATCCACTCCGGGGAGATCGCGGGCAAGGACGCCGCGCTGATCTTCCTGCGGGAGCTGCTGGTGTACGGACGGTACCCGGAGCTGCTGGGTGACCTGGTCCTGCTGCTGGTGCCGATCTACAACGTGGACGGCCACGAGCGGGTGGGCCAGAGCCGCATCAACCAGGACGGGCCCCGCGAAGGCATGGGCTTTCGCACCACCGCCCGGGGACAGGACCTCAACCGGGACTACATGAAGCTGGACGCGGAGGAGACCCGGGCGCTGGTCGGCTCGCTCATCACCCGCTGGGATCCCCACCTGCTGGTGGACCTGCACACCACCGACGGTGCCGACCACAGGATCGAGGTCGCATACGCCGTCACCCGGGGCCCCCTGGCCGAGCCGGAGCTCGCGGAGTGGAGCCAGGAGGTGATCGGGGAGGTGTCGGAGCGGATGGAGACCGCCGGCCGGCCCGTCTCCGAGTACGTGTTCGGCCTGGACCGCCGCGCGCCGGAGAAGGGCTTCCTCGGGGGGTTCGGATCGCCCCGCTACGCGACGGCCTACATGACGGTCCGGGGCCGGGCCTCCGTGCTGGTGGAGGCCCACTCCCTCAAGCCCTATGAGACCCGGGTCCGGGCGACCCACGACTTCCTGGTGTTCCTGCTGCAGGAGACCGCGGCCCGCGCGGACGCGCTGGTGGAGGCCTGCGCCGAGGGGGACCGGCGCACCGTGGCCGGCATGGGCCCCGAGGCCGAGCGGCCCACGGTGCCGGTCCGGCTGGCCCGCAGCGAGCGCACCCGCCCCTTCGTGTTCCGGACCTACGAGTTCGAGGTGCTGGACGGAGAGGTGGCGGGGGAGCCGTACGTGGCCTACGGCGACGACCCCCTGGACGTGGAGGCGCCGCTGAAGGACCAGATGGACGTGGAGGTCCAGGTGACCGCGCCCGTGGGGTACCTGATCCCGCCCCAGTACGGCGAGCTGATCCGTCGGCTGGAGCTGCACGGTTTCGAGATGCAGGCGCTGGAGGCGCCCGCCGAGCTGGACGTGGAGATGGTCCGGCTGAGTGAGGTCGAGTTCGCCGATCGACCGTACCAGGGCCGTCATCGGGCGGAGGTCGTGCGCTGGGATGTGGAGCGACACGTCGGGCGCCCCTTCCCCGAGGGCACGCGGTGGCTCCGCCTGGATCAGCCGGCGGCGAAGATCGCCGTCCACCTGCTGGAGCCCACGGCCCCGGATTCCTTCTTCGCCTGGGGGATGCTGTCGGGGGTCACCGAGCGCAAGGAGTACTTCGAGCGATACGTGATGGAGCCCATGGCCCAGCAGATGCTGGCCGAGGACGGGGAGCTGCGCGAGGAGTTCGAACGCCGGCTCGAGGAGGACGCGGAGTTCGCCGCCGACGCCTGGGCCCGCCTGGAGTTCTTCTACCGGCGGACCGAGCACGCCGATCCCGACTGGCGTCTCCATCCCATCGGCAGGGTGATGGCGCCGTTGCCGGGGGACGTCACGCTGGGACCGGCCCCGTGAACGCGCGGTTCGCCCACGGCGTTCCCCTGCCCCTGGGGACCTCGCTACGCCCCGACGGCGTGCGGTTCTCGGTCTTCTCGCGCCACGCGACCGGGCTCCACCTGCTGCTGTTCGACGAACCCCGCAGCGCCCGTCCGACCCTCGAGATCGCGCTGGATCCGGCGGTCCACCGGGTCGGGGACGTCTGGACCGTGGTGGTGCCCGAGGTCGCGGCGGGCCAGCTGTACGGCTACCGCGCCGAGGGGCCCCACGAGCCCGCGCACGGGCACTACTTCGATCCCGATCTGCTGCTGGTCGACCCCTACGCGCGGGCCGTGACCCGCGGCTCGGCCTGGTCAGTCCCCGGGCTGCGACCGGGCGGCATGGCCCCCGGCCAGATGTCGGCCGACGAGCGGGATGCCCTGTGGTCGGCGATGCCCAAATCGGTGGTGGTGGACTCCGCGTTCGACTGGGAGGGGGACCGACCCCTGCGGATCCCCCTGTGCGACTCGGTGATCTACGAGGTGCACGTGCGGGGGTACACGGCGCACCCGGCGTCGGGGGTCGAGCATCCGGGGACCTACCGGGGTCTGATCGAGAAGATCCCCTACCTGCGCTCCCTGGGGATCACCGCGGTGGAGCTGCTGCCGGTCCAGGAGTTCGACGAGCGCGAGAACACCCGCGTCCACCCGCGGACGGGGGAGCGCCTGGTCAACTACTGGGGGTACAGCCCGTTTGCCTTCTTCGCCCCCGAGGTGAGGTACAGCGAGCGGGGCGAACGCGGCGGACAGGTGGATGCCTTCAAGGGCATGGTCAAGGCCCTGCATGCGGCCGGCATCGAGGTGATCCTCGACGTGGTCTTCAACCACACCGCCGAGGGCAACGAGCGGGGGCCCACCATCTCGCTGCGCGGGTTCGACAATCGCATCTACTACATGCTCGCCGACGGGGGCTCGAGCTTCCGCAACCTCACCGGCTGCGGGAACACGGTCAACTGCAACCACCCGGTGGTCCGCAGCCTGATCCGCGACAGCCTCCACCACTGGGTGACCGAGATGCACGTGGACGGGTTCCGCTTCGACCTGGCCTCGGTGCTGGGCCGGGACCCGGACGGCAAGCTGCTGGACAATCCGCCGCTGATCGAGCTCATCACCGAGGACCCGGTGCTGAGGGACACCAAGCTCATCGCCGAGGCCTGGGACGCGGCCGGCGCGTACCAGGTGGGCAGCTTCCCCGGTACCCGCTGGTCCGAGTGGAACGGCCGCTACCGGGACGACGTCCGCCGCTTCTGGCGGGGTGACGAGGGGCTCGCGGGGGCCTTTGCGACCCGCATCAGCGGCAGCTCGGACCTCTATCAGGTCAGCGGTCGGAGCCCCTGCCACAGCGTCAACTTCGTCACCAGCCACGACGGCTTCACCCTCGCCGCCCTGCTCGCCTACGCGCGCAAGCACAACGACGACAACGCCGAGGACAACGCCGACGGTTGCGACCACGAGTTCAACACCAACTGGGGCGTGGAGGGGCCGACGAAGGACCCCGAGGGTCGCGAGGGTCGCCGCCGCCAGGTCCGCAACCTGCTGGCCACCGTTCTCCTGTCCCAGGGGGTCCCGATGATCCTCGCGGGGGACGAGATGGGACGCACCCAGCGGGGCAACAACAACGCCTACTGCCACGATGACGAGACCTCGTGGATCGACTGGTCGCTGGCCGAGACGAACGACGGGCTGATGCGGTTCTGTCGGGAGCTCATCGCCCTGCGGCGCCGGCACGCCTCCCTGCGTCGAGGGACGTTCCTGCGGGGCGAGGTCGAGGCACCCGACGCCCCGGAGGTCCTTTGGTTCGGGCCCGACGGTGGCGCCCCGGCGTGGCACGGCGAGGCCGGCAGGACCGTGGGGTGTCTGCTGGCGGGTGCGGAGCCGGGCGACCCCCCCCTGCTGTGGATCGCCCATGCGGGCGCCGAGGAGCTGGGTTTCCACCTGCCGCCGGTACCGGGCGGCGGAGGCTGGGTGCGCAGGGTGGACACCTCCCGGCCTGCCCCCGACGACGTCGATCTCGACGGCGCCGAGCGCGTCGACGACGGTCTCTACCGGGTCTCGCCCCGCTCCACGGTGCTGCTGGAGGGGTGCGGCCGGCGCAAGGCCTAGGCCGGGCCCCCCGTGGTACCCTGGTGCGTCTGCCCGTTGACGAGGAGGGGCTGTGAGCGTCGACCAAGACACGTCTGGGATGTCCCCCTGCTACTTCGCCGCCAGCCTGGTCGGGGAGCGGCAGTTCCATCGGATGACCGTCACCCGCATCGGTGTGGACCGGGCCCAGCTCACCGGCGAGGCTCCGATGGCCGCCGGAGCCCAGACCTTGCTGGAGATGAACCGGCCCACGGACGGCCTGCGGGTGCGGGTGCCGATCCGCATCGTCCGGATCCGGGACGAGGGGCGTCAGTTCGGCTGGAAGCCCGCGTTCCACGTGGACTTCCTCGAGCCCCTCGCGGACGTCGCGCCCCTCGATCCCCAGGGCCCGGCCTCTGCGCCTGCCCCGGCCGCGCCGGCCCCGGCCCCGGCCCCCGCCCCGGCGCCCGCCCCGGCGCCCGCCGCGTCGCCAGAGCCCCCGGAGGAGATGGTCCTGGACTCCGGAGATACGGGCCCCTTCGCCGGCACCTCCATCGAGATGTCCCTCGGTGAGGAGTCCGAAGAGGGCCAGAGCGCGGCCTCGGTGGAGGAGGTGGTGCTGCTGTCCTCCCCCGAACCCCCGGTCCACCACTCCATCTCCGTGGACGAGGGGCCCGTGAGCCTGGAGCCGCCGGTCCACGCGTCCGAGGAGATCGCCCTGCAGTCCCTGGATCTGGAGGTGCCCTCCGCCGAGACCCTGGGGCCGCCGCCGGATCCCCTGCCCCGCCGGGAGTCCGCCTGGACCCCGTGGAGCGGCGCCCCGGTCCAGAAGCCCGACAAGATCGCTCGCGAGGAGCGCGTCCTGTCCGAGATCCCGGTCACCTACTTCGGGGCGGGTGGCGAGCACAGCGGCACCGCCCAGGACTTCAGCCGCCAGGGCCTGTTCCTGGCCGTGCTCCCCGACGATCTCCTGCCCCGCCTCGGCGAGATCGTCCGGGTCCAGTTCCCCGTCCCCGAGGGTGAGGACGTCGCCATGGTCGGCATGCACGGCGAGGTCCGCTGGACCCACGGCGCCGACACCCGCGCCACCCGCGGCAAGGGCGTCGGCCTCCAGATCGTCCGCTTCGACGACGACGCCGGTCAGCAGGCCTACCAGCGGTGGGTGGCGTTCTTGTTGTTCCAGGGGTGAGGGACGAGCGGGGGGTTGATGAGCGTCCCTGTAGAAGCCAGTCGAGCGAGGCCTGTCGCTCTGGGTTGGCTCGCCGTTGCGGTGGCCGGTTGGGTTGCGGCCGCAGCACCGTGGTCGGCCTATGCGGATGGGGGCAAGTACGCACTCCTGATTGGCGTGTCCGAGTACAAAAACGCCCCACGAATGGACCTGCGTGGGCCCGAGAACGATGTGGCCTTGTGGGCCGAATTGCTGACGAGCGACCTCTTCGGGTTCGAGGAGAACAACATCCTCACCCTCGCCGGATGGCCGAGCCGTCCAAAGAAGCGGCCCACCCGAGACAACATCGCTCAGGGCTTCCAGTGGCTCGAGGCACGGGTTGGACCAGGGGACGCGGTGGTGGTGCTTTTCGCGGGGCAGGCTCTGAATCACGAGGGCACGGAGTACCTGCTGGCCGCGGATTCCCGCGGTCTGGAGGTCGGCGACATCGGGGCCCTGGGCGCGATCTCCGAGACCGAACTGCGCGCTTGGCTCGAAAGTCTGCTCATCCGCGACGCAAGCGTCTGGTTCGTGCACGACGCCTGCGGGGCACCGGACGTCGAGGAGTCGTCGCCCCGTGGCGACTTTCGAGCCGACACACCCGCGCGGGCTTCGGAACCCGGGACCGTCGAGCCCGGCTTGACCACCACCGAGACGCTGCTTGTCCTCTCCGCATCGGACGCAACGGGGATGTCTTCCGAGGAGATATGCCATGCCTATCGGGGCAAGGTCTGCGGGGAATTGAGTTGCACCATCCTGAAGGTCCTACATCCCATGTCCGCTGGGAGCCAGCAGCTGACCTTCCGGAATCTCGCCGATCAGATCAGGGTGGCCAGGCACAGCGAGGGTCGCTTCAGGCCGGGCGCGCCGATGATCCAGGGAGGCGGGAAGGACGATGTCGTCTACGGGCTGCGGCCCCCCTACGCCAGGTCACGATCGGGCGTTCGCTTGACCACACGGGAGGACGGGAACACCCTCGAGATCGATGTGGGGACGCTCCACGGGGTGGAGACGGGGACGACGTTGGCCTGCGGGCTTGGCGGACCAGACGAGAATCCGATCGGCTACGTCACGGTCGAGCGCCTCGGGCTCCTGACGTCGGTGGTTGTCCCCGCGGAGTTCCAGGATGGTCAATCTCGGGCCGACCAGGCCTTCGGCACCGAGGCTCGTTGCCGGGTGGTCCGGATACCGTGATCGGACCCTGTCGAGTCATTCGGGCTCTGCGCGAGCCCGGGATACCAGACTGATCCTCTGTATCAACAGGCCCTGATCGGGCGCGCCGGTGGAGGGGTCAAGGGGCACGAACTCGGCCTTTCCCGAGATCTGCGAAGCCATCAATCGGGCGAGCCGGTCGACATCGAACAGGTGGGGGTTCAGGGGACGTTCGGAGAAGAAGGCGAAGAAGCGCTCGGTCCCCTCGGGAGCGACCAGACTCAGCATCAGGGTCGGTAGCCCGCCCTCCTCGGCGGAGATTTCCAGCGATTCCCCGAGTACGGGGAACATCACCGTCGTGTTCCATCGCTGATCCATGTGGACGAGACAGAAGTGAACCCTCTCCGGTGCATCGCCCCGGAAGCCTGCGAGGGGCTCGACGTGGGCCCGCATCATCGTATCGAGTTCGACGGTTTCTCCGTCTTCGATCCGCCGACCCGTCACGGTGTCCGTGAACGAGAGTCGGTAGGGGATGTTCGAGGGAACTTCGACACCGAGCGGAAGCGGCGCGAAGTGGAATGCGTCGTGAAACGCGGCGCTACCCCTCTCCAGGGCCAGGCCGAGGGTCTGGTCGACGAGGTGATCGGGTTCGATCTCGGTGTTCGACGCGATCAGCGTGAGCGTCGCTTCCGGTGCCAGCCCGGACGATGGTATCCAGGCGCCCATCGCGCTGGGCGACGCTTCGGCTTCCGGTTCGTCCTGGGAACCGCGATCGGACGCACGATCCCAGGAGAGGAGGAGCTCGGGGGAGTGTTCCTGGCCGGAGACTACGACCGAGTAGAAACGTTTCTCTTCGGGCATGGAGTCGTCGCCGACCAGAACCACGTCGTACGACTCGCCGGCTTCGACGGTCGGTGCCGAGCCGGGGAGTTCTCCTCGAGTGGCATGGCGCAGGGAAATCCGCGCGCGGAAGCTCTCCTGGTAACCCCGCTGGGCAATCAAATCCCGCTCTTCCACCTCCTGTCGGGGTAGATCGAAGACGAAATCCCCGAGCTGGAAGACCGGATCCTTGAGCTTGCCGTGCCGGGGGTGATGCGAGCTGATCTCGGAGGTCACGTTCTCGAAGATGTACTCGCCCAGTTCCGTGCCCGTGAGGTAGCCGTCGCGATTCGTGTCCCCGTCGCCCTCGAGGCCCTCGACGAAGTAGCGACAGAACACGGAGTCGTCGAGGACCCGCTCGTAGCTTCGGCCCGCGGTGATGAACTGCCGGACGGGCTGGTCCAGCTTGTCGCGGATGCCGCGCGGCGTGCTCCCGCCTCGCAGCTTCTTCGGCTGGGGCTGGTCCCCCTCGTCGAAGATGGCACCGGAGAAACAGGAATCGAAGACGAAGAGCGCGTGGCGGGAGTCGATGAGCTTGGACCAGGCGCGTATCTCGTCCAGCAACACGGACCGATTCTTGAACTCGGCGCGGTCCTCCTCGGGATCGGGCGCGTCGACGCCGACGAAGTATCCTTCACTGGCGAAGTCGTTTGAAACCCTCGCGCCGTGGCCTGCGAAGTAGAAGAGCAGACGGTTCTGGGAAGTGCCGTGGCTCGAGATGAACGACCGGACCTCGGCGTCGATCTCTTCCCTCCCCAGATTTTCCAGCACGCTGACCCGAAATCCCCGTTCATCGAGGACCGCCTGGATGGGCTCCAGATCCCGCTTCACCCCCGGCAAGGGCTCCCAGCCGTTGTGATAATCACTGTTCCCGATGACCAGCGCATAGCTGGCCTCGAAGGCAGCCCCAGGCTCGTCACCCGCAACGGCGAAAGCCACCGTGGCGCCCCGTTCTTCGGCCGCGGCATTCAAGGGAATGGCCAGGAACGTGAGTACGGCGAGCACGCTTCGGCCCGCGGAGAATCGTGGCAGCGATGGTCGAATGGATCCCATGTCCCCGCCGAAGGATAGCGGAATTCCGGCGACCCGTGCGTGGAACGGGCTTGGTTGTAATGTGTGTGGGGCTGTGGATTCAGTGAACAGGGGGGCAGATGCCGGTACCTGATCGCCGCATTCGTTGGGAGTCCATACGGAACAACCGTCGTGGAGGGCCTAGCAGCTCGGTGCAGGCGAGCCTGGCGCTGGTCTGCCTGATCCTGGCCTGTGGAACGGCCCGTGCGGAGCCCACGAAGCGGGCGCTCCTGGTGGGGGTGTCCGACTACAGCACGAGCCTGTGCTGGGGCAACCTGAGCACGGAGACCGACATCGAGCTGATGCGGGAAGCGCTGGTCTGGCACGGGTTCGCGAAGTCGGACATCCACGTGCTCCCGGAGAAGCGGGCGACCTCCAATGGCATCGAGGACGCCATCCGGAAGCACCTCCTGGACCCGGCGAAGCGGGGCGACATGGCCGTGTTCCACTACTCGGGGCACGGCGACCGGATCCTGGACGACGACGGCGACGAGCCGGACGGCCTGGACGAGACCCTGGCCCCCTTCGGCGCACCGCGTTCGGGTTGTTTGCCCCCAAACTTTCGGGGGGGCGGGCACATCCGCGACGATGACCTGGGGGAACTGCTCACCGAGGTCCGCCGTCGGGTGGGGAAGGAGGGGAGTGTCCTGGTCTCGCTGGACAGCTGTCATTCGGGATCGGCGACCCGGGGCCTGAGTCCGGCACGCGGCTGGGGAGACGCGGACGCCTTCGAGCTGGGCGAGGGAGAGCCGGATTCGGGCAGTGGTCACGGTGAGATCGCGGGGGAGGCGGGGGACGACGACGATCTGGCTCCTATGGCCGTGTTCAGCGCCGCTCCGTTCGATCACCAGGCCAACGAACTCACCGGAACGGGCCTGGGGGGCCGTGTCGGGCCGCTCTCCTACGCCCTGAGCAAGGCCCTCCTCGACGCGGAAGCGGGAGATACCCACGCCCACGTCTTCTGGCGGGTCCAGCGGATACTGGCGGGGTTCTACATGGCGTCCGACCCCCAGCTTGAAGGAGACGCCGACGCCCGGCTGTTCAGTGGCCAGATCGTCGCGCAGACGCCCTACCACGTGGTCGTGGGGCAGTACCCGAACGAGGGGATGGTCGACATCTTCGGAGGAACGCTGCACGGGATCCATCCGGGTACCACGGTCCGGTTCATGCCGGCCGGGACCGTGGATCCGAGAGAGGGGACGTCGATCGCCCGCGGGACGGTCAACGCTGCGGGCCCGACCCGCGCCGTGGTGCTCCTCGAGGGCAAGCGCTGGGTCGAGGGGGCGCCCGAGAGCTGGGCGTTCATCGACCGATACAGCTTCGGTGACCTCCGGATCCAGCTGGCGTGGATGAAGGAAGCCCCGCCGGCCGTCATCGAGCGTGTCCAGTCCGCCGTGGACAATATCCGCACGTTGGAGCTGGTGGAGTCGGGCGCCGATCTACTGCTCCGCTGGAACGGCGAGACGGACCTCGTCGAAGTCGTCGACCCGAGCACTGGCAACGTTAGGCTTCCCCTGGCTGACTGTAGGGACGAAGGGCATCCCCTCGCCTGCGACCTCGCGGCCCATGCTCGCTCGCTCTACCTGCGACGGCTCGAGATCGACGGTGCTCCCGATCTCGATGTGAAGATGGAGATCAATCCGGGGAGGGGGCGCGGAACCGACGGACGGCTCGAAGGATTCGAGGCCGTCGAACCCCGTTTCGACGACGGAGGTCGCCTCACGTTCAGGGAGGGTGAGCAGTACCGGGTCAAGATCTGGAACGATGGGTCGTCTCCGGCGTTCGTGACCGTGCTCGGTCTGTACGCGGATGGGAGCGTGGCACCGTTTTACCCGAACCCCCAGAGCGGGGTATCCGATCTCTGCCTCGAGAGCGGCCAGGTGCATCTCAGCGACGTATTCATGGTGACGGGGCCCGCGGGCATGGACGTGCTCAAGCTGTTCGCCACCACGGTGTACGTCGATTTCGGGCGCCTGCTTCAGCGCCCGGCCCAGGTCCGTACGCGCGGGACCGATCCCCTCGGGGACCTGTTCGCGGACTCCTTCCCGGACGTGAAGGCCCGGGGTCGCTCGTCGGTGGTCATCCCGACCGGCACCGGGGCGACCTACAGCGTGGTCCTCAGGGTCGAGACTGCTGAGTAGGGCCCACCAGGGGCCCCCTTCTGTCCCGCCGGATCCCCTCAGCCATCCCCACGCGGTAACAGCGAGTTCTTGATCAGCGTCGACACCGCGTGGTGCTCGAACTCCAGCTCGCCGTCCGCGTTCATCCGGGGTCGGGTGGTGATGAAGGTCACCTGGGGTTCGTGGACGTCGCCGCGGATGTCGGTATCGGGGAGGACGAAGCGCTTGGGAGTGTCCTTCGACTCCCCGGTTGCCTTGGCGGGATCCGCCTTGGGACTGTCCTCCCCGTCCGGCGGGGGATCGGCGGCGGCCGGGAGCGCGACGCCGAGGAGCAGGGCGAGCAGGACCAGGGGCAGGAATCTGGGCATGGTTCCTCCGGGATGGGGTTCGCCCTGGAGGGGGAGCAAGTGCCGTGCCGTTTCGCGCACGGCGGCGACGTCGACGCCTTGCGCACCTGCGTGCGGGAAGGTCTCGCTCGAAGTGTCCGGTAGAGCGGACGGTTCCGTCCTCGTGTGAACGAGATACCGGACAGGCAACCCGGCGCTTCGCCCCGGGTGGATTGAACCAAATCGTCGTTTCGGCGATTCGAGTGTTTATTTTAGTTCGAAATTGGGAACTTATGTATTGTTAGGTGGTTTATACGTAAGTTAAGTTTCTGAATACACAGCAAATGCTGACTTCGAATTGCCGAAGCTTGGATTTGGTTCATCTTCGCTCGGTAGCCGGTGTTTGTTCTGCCGGGGGGGCTGGGCCGTGGATCATGCCGGGAGCGTGGATTCATGGACGGGCGGTTGCAGGGTGTCCGGACCACTAGACGAGGATGAGATCTCCAGATGTGCAAGTCTTGAAGACGCTCGCCCGCCCACGACTCCACCCTCCCTTGGACGGCTGAGGCTGCGCCTCACCCGCCCACATGGTCCACCGCCCCTACGACTACGAGGTATTGAGAGAGGAAGAGGGAGGGAGGGGAACTCGCATTGCCGCCTTTGGCGGCTCGCTCGAGGGAGGGGAGTCGCATTTCCGCCGTTGGGGGCTTGGTCGGGGGAAGGGGTGTGGCATTTCCGCCGTTGGCGGCTCGCTCGGTGGGCGAAAAATCCGCGCCTCATTCCCAGGCCTTCCCGGCGAGCGCAGCGAGTCCGAATCCCCTTCTTCCCACCCACTCTCTAGTCGTCGTAGGTGCGGTGGGCGGTGTGGGAAACCGCGGCGTGGGCGCCGGGGTTTTCCAAGCGGCTGTGCGCAACCGCACAGCGGTTGTGCAAGGGGCTGTGGTCAGACGGTGGTCGGTCGCCCGGCGGCCGTCCACGGGCTGTCCACGGCCCCGTCATCCGCGGCACCGTCCACGGCGCCCCTCCCCCTGGTCCCTCTCACCTCCTCCTACGCCGCCGCCCCGGCTGACGTCCCCCGGGCCGCTCCCCCTGGATCACGTCGCCGAACCCCAGCTCCCGCAACAGCCGTTCCCCCCGCTGTGCGTGCTGGGGCAGGAACCACTGGAGGAGGGCGTGCTGGTCGTCGCGGGCGCGGTCGCCGCGGACGGCGGGGGTGGGTTCGCGGGAGAGGGGATCGCGGCCGGAGAGGTGCTGGGCCGTGGAGAGGGTCATCGGGGAGGGGGTGAAGTCCTGGACCTGGCGGGGGCGCAGGCCCAGGCGGGCCAGATCCCGGGCCAGCTCGGCCATGTCCCGCAGGGTGGTTCCGGGGTGGCCGGCGATCAGGTAGGGGACCAGGAACTGGGGCTTGTCCGCGTCCGCCGAGGCGCGGTCGAAGGCGCGCTTGAAGCGCCGCAGGAGGCCCGGCTCGGGTTTGCGCATCGCGGCCAGCGGCCCCTTGGTCCCGTGCTCGGGGGCCACCTTGAGCTGGCCTCCCACGTGGTGGCGGGCGAGGGTCTCCAGGGAGCGGTGGTGCTGCAACAACAGGTCCATCCGGACACCGCTGGCGACGCGCACCTGGCGCACACCCCGGACGCGGCGTGCCCGGGCGAGCAGGTCGAGCCAGGGGTCGGGGTCGGTCCGCAGTAGCTTGCAGGGCCGGGGCCACAGGCAGCTGCGGCGGCGGCAGCGGGACTCCTGGTCCGGGTCCGAACAGCCCAGCCCGTACATGTTGGCCGAGGGCCCGCCCAGATCGGCGAGTGTGCCGGGGAAGTCGGGATCGGCGGCCAGCGCCGCCACCTCGTCCAGGATGCTCCCGGGGCTGCGGCCGACCACGGCCCGCCCCTGGTGCTCGGCCAGCGAGCAGAAGCTGCATCCGCCGAAGCAGCCCCGGTGGCTGGTCACGGACCAGCGCACGGTCTCCAGGGCCGGTACTCGACCTCCCAGGCCCGGATGCTCCCGACGGGTGAAGCGCAGTCCGTACCAGCGGTCGAGCTCATCCGGTGTCGGTGGGACGTCGGGAGGGCGGACCACCAGCAGGCGGTCCCCGTGGCGCTGGACCAGGGGGCGACCGGAAACCGGGGAGCCCTCGTGGGCCACCGCCCGGGTCACGTCCTCGATCCGGGCGGGATCGTCGGCGCAGGCCTCGAAGGGCGGCAGCTCCACCGCCCCCTCCGGCACGGTCGCTTCGCGCTTGCCCAGCAGGTGGGCCGTGCCCGGCAGACCCCGCAGATCGGCCAGGTCCCCGGTCTCGTCCAGACCCTTCGCGATCCGGACGATGGACCGCTCTCCCATCCCGAACACCAGGAGGTCGGCCTTGCTCGAGGCCAGGATCGAAGGGCGGACCGTCCGGCTCCAGTGGTCCCAGTGGGCGACCCGGCGTAGTGAGGCCTCGATGCCGCCGATGACCACGGGCACGCCGGGGTGGGCCTCGCGGCAGCGCTGGGCATAGACCGCCGTGGCCCGGTCGGGGCGCCGGCCGCTCTCGCCGCCGGGGGAGAAGGGATCCTCGCGGCGCTTGCGGCGTCGGGGGGTGTAGCGGGCCAGCATCGAGTCCACGTTGCCGGCGCTCACACCGAAGAACAGGCGCGGCCGGCCGAGGGCCCGGAAAGGGCCGACGGAGCGCCAGTCCGGCTGGGACAGGACCCCGACGCGGTACCCCGCGGCCTCCAGCACCCGCCCGAGGATGGCCACGGCGAAGGCCGGGTGGTCCACGTACGCGTCGCCGGACACCAGCACCACGTCCAGCTCGTCCCAGCCGCGGCGGCGCGCCTCCGCGAGGGTCATGGGCAGCGGCGGAGTACCCCGCTCGGCCGGTCGGCGATGGGTCCGGGTCACCCCGCAGTCCTAGCCGCTGGAAGGGGCGGGGGCAAGGAACAGATGGATCCAGTTGGGTACACTGCCCCGCAGCGGAGGTCCCCATGGCCCGCATCGGCTACCTGCAATTCACACCGACCTTCGGCGAGGTCGACGCCAACCTGGGGCGCGTGGAGGCGCTGCTCGACGGTGTGGAGGCCGATCTCGTGGTCCTCCCCGAGCTGGCCCTGACCGGCTACGCCTTCGCCGACCGGGCCGAGCTGCTCTCGCTGGCCGAGCCCCCCGGTGGGGCCGTGGAGCAGCGGCTGGTGGATCTGGCGGCCCGCAGGGATGTGCACCTGTGCGTGGGTCTCCCGGACCGGGAGGGGGAACGGGTCTACAACACCGCGGTGCTCGCGGGGCCCGGGGGGGTGATCGGCCGCTACCGCAAGGTCCATCTGTTCCAGCGGGAGCGGGAGCTGTTCACCCCGGGCGCGGACGGCTTCCCGGTGTGGGACCTGGGATGCGCCCGGGTGGGGCTGATGATCTGCTTCGACTGGCTGTTCCCGGAAGCGGCCCGTTCCCTGGCGCTGGCGGGGGCCGACGTGATCGCCCACCCCTCGAACCTGGTCCTCCCCCACTGCCAGGGGGTGATGCCCGCCCGCTGCCTGGAGAACCGGGTCTTCGCCGTCACGGCCAACCGGGGAGGTCGAGAGGTGCGCAGCGGTGTCGACCTGCGATTCACCGGCGGTTCCGTGGTCGTCGGGCCCGACGGCGGCGTGCTGGCTGCGGAAACCGCGGACGCGGACGCCCTCGCGGTCATAGACGTCGACGTCGATGCCCCCCGGGACAAGTGGATCACCCCCACCAACCACACCCTGGACGATCGCCGCCCGGACCAGTACCGCCGCTGAGCCCCGCCGTGGCACCCCTCCGAGGGCTCCATTCGCCCGATGAGTCACGGATATCCGAACCCGACGGGCAGATCCTTGACCAACGCTTCACGCGATCGTCGAAACCCCGTTCTATAGTGTGGTCGTCGGGCGTTTCCGCGCTGCCGGGGCACGGACAAGGACGAGCCCGGCCCGATCAGGAGGATCGATGCACCGCCGCCTCGCCGCCGTCTTCGCCCTCGTCCTCGCCGCTTCCATCGTCTCCACCGCCGCCGCCGACTGGATCGCCGTGGAACCCGCCGCCCCCGAGGGAACGCCCGCGATCGTCACGGTCGTCGACCGCGCCGCGGACCACCTGGACCTGAGGCTGGAGATCGCGGGCCTGGACCTCCACGCCGCCAGCGGTGCTGCCGCCGGCTATCGGATCGCCGAGATACCGGGCGAGTCGACCCTGCAGCAGGTCGGCCACCCCGCCGTTCCGGTGGTCGCCCGCTGGATCGCCGCCCCCGCCGGATCCTGGGTCGAGCTCCTGGACCGCGACGTCGACACGGTGCAGGTGGGCGCCCTGGCCCCGGTCCAGCCGAGCCGCTACCGCGACCGGCCCGCCCCCGCCTTCGCCGTCGTGGACGAGGCCTACACCTCGGCCCGCCCTCTGCCTGCGGAGGTGGCCACTCTCGAGGCCGAGGGACAGCTCCGTCGACAGCCGGTCGCCCGCCTGGAGATCCACCCGGTCCGGTACACCCCGCGGACCGGGGAGCTGGAGATCGCCCGCACCCTGGAGCTGCGGGTCCGCTTCGCCCAGCCCATGCCCCTCGCCCCGCCCGAGGGCCCCACCTTCGATCGCCTGATGGACCTGTGGCTGGTGGGGCACGCCTCCGCCCGCGCCACCGCGCCCCCGGTCCCCGAGTCGATGTTGATGATCGTGGCCGACGACTACCTTGAGGCCGTGGAACCGCTGGTCCGGTGGAAGACCCGCCGGGGCATCCAGGTCACCGTCCTGTCCATGGGCGAGGTGGGCAGCAGCGCCCAGGACGTGTTCCTCGCGATCCAGGAGGCCTACAACGCGTCCGATCCGCCCCTGGCCTACGTGCTGCTGGTGGGGGACGAGACCGGCGTGCCCACCCACACGGTGGACGCCTCGGACTACGACGGCCGCGGCGAGTCGGACTTCCTGTTCACCCTGCTCGACGGGGACGACCTGCTCCCGGACGTGCTGATCGGTCGCCTGCCCGCCAAGCAGACCGTCCAGATCGAGACCCAGGTCAGCCGCCTGATCCGCTACGAGCGGGAGGTGGGACGGTCGGATCCTGACGCCTGGACCCTGGGCGCCACCGGTATCGGAAGCTCCGGGACCGGGGCCTACGACCCCGACTACGTGCGGGTGGAACGGATCATGAGCGCCTTCGAGGACTACGGGTACACGGACACCGACCGGTTCTTCGAGGGCCAGTGGCACCCCGCCGATCCCGGCGAGATCGTCGAGTCCATCAACGCCGGCCGCGGCTGGGTCGCGTTCATGGGGCACGGCAGCGGCACGGGCTGGTACTTCGACCAGGACTGGCAGTTCGGCTTCGAGAACAGCCACATCGCCCAGCTCACCAACGACGGCATGTGGCCCGTGGTGATGGACGTGGCCTGCAGCAACGGCGACTTCACCTCCCTCGAGCCCTGCTTCGCCGAGGCCTTCCTGCGCGCCGGCACGCCCGACTCCCCACGGGGTGCGGCCAGCATCTTCTCCTCCACGATCCCCGCCGCCTGGGACGAGCCGGCGGAGATGGAGGAGGGGGTGGTCTACTGCTTCCTGGACGACCGGGAGGCCCTGTGGGGCGAGGCCCTGCTGGGCGGGCTGCTGCACATGCAGGAGTACTTCGGGGTCACCGGGACCGTGGTCGAGGTCGCCAAGACCTTCGTGAACTTCGGCGATCCCTCCCTGGTGGTCCGGTCGAAGATCCCCACGCGGATCCAGGTGGAGCACCCCTTCGAACAGGCCATCGGGGCGAGTCAGGTCGTGGTCGCCGTGGCGGACGAGGACGGCGCGCCGCTGTCCAGCGCGGTGGTTGCCCTCAGCGACGTGGACGGGCTGGTGGCGGTGGCGCTGACCGACGCCGCCGGCGAGGCGAGCTTCGCCATCGCGCTGGCGGAGGGGGACACCCTCGACGTGGTCGTCACCGGCTTCGACCTGGTCACCTACGAGGGGCAGGTCCAGGGGGTCGTGTCGTCCGGGGACGACGACGACGACGGGGACGACGACCACGGGGACGACCACCGAGGCGATGACGACGGTGTGTACCAGGCCGCCCCCGATGGCTGCACCAGTCGACTCGCGGGCGGTTCAGCCGCCGCGTCGTTGCCGGCGCTGCTGGGCGTAATCGCGTTGTTCGCCGCCCGCCGTCGTCGGCACCCGGCCGCTTGACCCGCTCTCCCCGGCCCCCGTAGGCTCGACCGACCGAGGGGCGCCGTGTCGCTACGCTTCCGTTTCCTCCTGCTGTCGATCACGAGCCTGGTTGTGCTGGTGATCGTGATCCTGTGGAACGTGGACCGCTGGACGTCCCAGCGCTTCGCCGCCAACGCCCAGCTCTTCGGCGAGATCCTCAACCAGGCCGAGCGCGACGCCAGTCAGGGGCTCGACGAGGAGTCGGTCCGGCGCCATCTGCGCCAGCTCGCCGACGACCAGGCCCGCCTCTCGTCCACGGGCCTGAGGCGACAGCTGATCTTCCTGGGATTCCTGACCGCTGCCCTCGGCGCCGTGGGACTGGCCCTGCTCGCCGAGCGCTTCGTGACCCCGGTGGGGGATGTGGCGCGGGAGGTGGAGAAGCTGGCCGACGGGGACTCCGGCGCCGACCTCGACCTCGAGCGGGACGACGAGATCGGCGAGATCGCGCGGGCCTTCGACGACATGGCCTCCTCCGCGGCGGCCCAGGTCGCCGAGCTCAGCGGCAAGTCCCGGGAACTCCAGGCGCTGAGGGACGACCTGGAGCAGCTGTCGTCGGCCCTGGAGAAGGAGCAGATCGTGCCCCGGCTCCTGAGGGACGGTGCCCGGCGGCTGGGCGCCAGCGAGGCGATGTTGTGGGCCCTCGACCCGCGGTCGGGCTGGATCGACGTCTTCGAATACGACGGAACGCGCGGCCACGCGCGGACCCTGACGGCTTCCGAGCTGGGCGTGGACTCGCTCATCGGCCGCGACGACCTCGGCGATCGGGTCGGGCCTCACCTGACCATGGGCGAGGTGGACGAGTCCCAGACCCGACCGGTGGCCTGCGGGGGCCAGAGCCTGGGCCTGTTGGCCGTGGCCGTCGAGGGGGACCGCAGCCTCGACGATCTGGAGATCCAGCTGGTCGCCGATCTGGCCCGTCACCTGGGCATCGCCCTGGAGAACGCCCGGCTCTACGAGCAGGCCATCCGGGACGACCTCACCGGCCTCTACCTCAAGCGTCACTTCCTGGACCGGCTCCACGAGGAGATCGACCGCGCCCGGCGCTATGGCAAACCCGTGGCCGTGCTGATGGCCGATCTGGACCACTTCAAGCGGGTCAACGACCAGCGGGGCCACCTGTCGGGGGACCGGGTGCTGCGGGAGATGGCTCAGCTGATCACCGCCAGCGTTCGCTCATCGGACGTCGTGGGCCGCTTCGGCGGTGAGGAGATCGCCCTCATCCTCCCGGAGCAGGAGCTCGCCGGCGCCCTCCGGGCCGCGGAGAAGGTGCGACTGGCCGTGGAGGGACACCGCTTCCCGGTCGCGGACGACGGCCCGCCGGTGGAGATCACGCTGAGCCTGGGTGTGGCGATCTTCCCCGGGGACGGGGAGGACGCCGACGGGCTGCTCTCGGTCGCGGATCAGGCCCTGTACGAGGCCAAGCGCCAGGGCAGGAACCGGGTCTGTAGCGGCGCCCCCACCGACGAAGCCTGAGGGGCGCGGTCCCTACCTGCGGAATCCGCTGTCGATGGCGTACAGCTGCCCCGAGTCCCCGCCCACGTAGATCACGCCGTCGGCCACCGCGGGTGTGGCGAAGAAGCGGTCGGCCAGGTCGACCCGAGCCAGCTCCTTGCCCGACGACAGTGCGAGGATCAGCACCACGCCGCCCTCGGTCGCCCAGACCACCTTGTCCCCGACCACCACCGGCGAGCTCCAGGATCCCCCCTGATCGTCCACGCTCCAGCGCCGCTGTCCCGACGCCAGGGCATGGGCCACCAGGTGACCGGTGGTGTCGGCGAACAGCACCAGGTTGTCGGTGAGCGCCGGGCTGGCCTTGGCCCCGCCGAAGTAGGTGGAGGCCTCCGACGCGCTGCCGAAGGACCACAACGTCCGCCCGGTGGCCGCGTCGAGCAGCGCGAACTGCCGCTGGGTGTAGTAGCTGCCGGCCACCGCGATGCGGCCCTTGCGGATCGCCGGCGCGGCGTACATCCAGGTTCCCCCGTACATCGAGTACTCGCCGGCGCAGGCCCCTTCGCCCTCCACGCACCAGCGATACAGCTCGCGGCCTGCGGTGTCGAAGACCTGGACCTCCTCGGTGGTGTTGCCGAAGGCCACGTAGCCCTCGCCCGCGCTGTGGTTACGCACGCGCCCGCTGCCGTCCATCCGCCGCAACGTGCGGCCCGAGGCCGGGTCGAGCAGGGCCACCAGCCCGCCCGCGCCGGCCACCAGCAGCCCTTCGGGGAGGACCAGCGGCGCGCCGTACAGGCGGGCCTCGACCGAGGGATCGTCCGCGGTGTAGCCGAGGGAGGCCAGGGCCTCGGCCCAGCCCGCCCGGTAGCCCGCGTCGTACCCGGAGTCATACGCCTGCTGGGGAGCCATCCGGTCGACGGGTGCCTCCGTCCGGGCGAAGGGATCGGCGACCCACAGGGTCCGGCCGGTCTCCAGCTCCCAGGCGTGGGCCTCTCCGTCGTCGCTGACCGCGAAGATCCGCAGGCCGTCGGTGGACACCCCGTTGGCGTCGGCACCGGTGTGCAGGTGGCGCAGCACCGTGCCGTCGGTGCGCCGGATCACGTAGACCCCGTCCCGGGCGTCGGGGGTGTTCCACACGTCGCCGTAGGACGAGACGATGAGGTACTGACCCACGGCCAGCGGGCTGTTGTAGTACCCCTGGATCCCCACGTCGGCCTGCCACAGCAGCCGCGGTCGGGTCCCGATGCGGCCATCCACGATCCCGGTGTGGGCGGGATCGGCGGCGTACCCGTAGATCGTACTGCCGTCCGGCGCGCGGGCCGGAGCGGCCACCGCTGGCGCCGCCATCGCCAGAGCCAGGAGGGCCCCCAGGAATCGCGGATCGTGAGTCATCGGATCACCTCGACGCCCCATTCTGGGCGCTGGCTGCGGGCCTGAACACCCCCTTGTGCGAGAGCTCGCCGTGCCACCCACGGGTTGGATGCGCCCGCTGCACCTCCTGGACACCCGGAGGACGGCCCCCATGCCCTTGTCTCCTCGGCAGGCGTCCCTATGGTGGGTGCCATGAGCGAATCGCACGGCGAACAGGCGGCCGGCACCGCGCGTGCGGCGGCGACCCGTTTCCACCCCCGAATGCTGATGATCTTCGGGATCTTCTTCACGGTGGTCCTGCTGGTCGACGCCTCCGTCCACCTCTACCTGGCCTCGCGACTGCTCCTGCCCCTTCAGCTGCCACCCCTCGCCCACAACGCCGGCATCGTGGCCGTGGTCCTGGCGGCGGTCCTGATGATCGCCGGACCCTTCTCCCAGCGCCTGGCCTCCCACGGCGTGGCCCGGATCCTGGCCTGGCCCTCCTACGTGTGGATGGGCTTCGTGTGGCTGGCCTTCGTGGGCGCCGCGCTGTCCGACCTCGCCCTGTGGATCGCCGGCCTCGCGGGGCTGTTGCCCACCGACGATCCCTTCGCGATGACCGCCCTCGCCCGCCTGCGGTCGGTGATCGTGCTCGCCGTGGCCGCCGGCCTGCTCGCCGTGGGGATGAGGGCGGCTCTCACGCCGCCGCGGGTGCGCCGGGTCGAGCTTCGCCTTCCGGGCTGGCCGGCCTCCGTCGACGGGTACGAGCTGGTGCAGCTCTCCGATCTCCACCTGGGAACCCTGCTGCGCGGTGCCTTCTCCCGGGGGGTCGTCGAGCGGGTCAACGCGCTGGGGGCCGACGCCGTCGCCATCACCGGAGACCTGGTCGACGGCAGCGTGCCGGACCTCCGCGCCGCCGTGAAGCCCCTGGGCGAGCTGCAGTCCCGCGACGGGACCTTCTTCGTCACGGGAAACCACGACTACTACTCGGGCGCCGATCCGTGGATCGAGGAGGTCCGCCGCCTCGGCATCTCGCCCCTGCGCAACGAGCGCATCCCCCTGGGGGGCGACGGGGGCTTCGATCTGGCCGGAGTGGACGATCGGCAGGGGCGCACCTTCGGACCGGGCCACGGGGAGGACCTGGCCCGGGCGCTGGCCGGCCGGGATCCCGACCGACCCGTGGTGCTCCTGGCCCACCAGCCCCTGGCGTTTCCCCGGGCAGCCGAGAGCGGCGTGGCCCTGATGCTCTCCGGGCACACCCACGGCGGGCAGATCGCCCCCTTCAGCTGGCTGACCCGGCTGGTCTACTCGCGGTACGTGGCCGGCCTCTACCGCAAGGGGGAGAGCCAGCTGTACGTGAGCCGGGGGACAGGCTTCTGGGGCCCACCGGTCCGGCTGCTGGCGCCGGCGGAGATCACGCTGTTCGTCCTGCGTTCCTGACCGAGCCGGTCAGAAGGCCACGTCGATCCCCACGCCAATTCGGTACACGTCCCGGTCCGCGTCCTCGAGGATCTCCAGGGCCACGAAGTCCCCCTTCAGATCGTGCTCGTAGTCCGCGTACCAGAACTCGGGCTTGACCGCGATCCAGGCGTTGAGCTGCATCGGGATGCCGAAGGTGTAGCGCATCAGGCGGTTGGTGCGGTCGGCCAGATCGTCGGGATCCAGGGCCGCGAACGAGGACCCGACCCAGTCCGGGCCGATCCGCCACATGCCTTCGACCCGGGCGACCAGGGAGATGAACGACAGCTTCTTGGGCAGCCCGATCTTGGCGAAGGCGTAGAACGCCTGGGTCTCGTAGTTGTCGAACACCGTCTCCGCGGGGTCCTGGGAGTTGGTGCCCCAGAAGTTGGTGGAGCGGTGGATGTACTCGGCCTGCAGGGTGAACGAGCCCACGTCGAACTGAAGGTCGGCGCCGGCGGCCCAGTCGTACAGCTCGTCCCAGTCGTCGTACTTGCCTCCGGTGAAGGACCCGCCGAAGGACAGCATCGCGTCCGGTCCCTTCGTGCCCAGGATTTCCTGGGTGAACACGATCCGCGCGCCGTAGCTCTTGGAGTCGTTGTTGTCCGAGAACGGTCGCCAGGGTTGCTGCCACTCCACGTCGTTGCTGCCGAATTGGCCGTTGCCGACCCAGGCCGAGAACCACAGCTGGGTGAAGTCGCTGGGCCACAGGCTGCCGTACCAGACGATGCCCAGATCGGACCAGAACGTCCCCGCCAGCGGGCGGGCGAAGTTGGCCCGCATCGGCAGGTTGGGGATGCAGTGGCTCATGTACATGTAGGGGCGCGACAGGGTCGGCTGGTTGTTCGGCTCGGCCATGTAGTTGACCCGGCCGAAGGGTACGAGCACGCGGCCGATCTCGAAGTTGAGCATCTGCAGCGCGCTGATGCCCAGAAAGCCCTGGATGATGGAGAAGCTGCTGCCGGTGTGGGTGTAGCAGGGGTGGAGGGTGACATAGAAGTGGTCCGACAGATCGGCGTTGATCTTGACGTGGATCACGTCCAGCTGGATGTCGTTCTCCACGTACCCCTCGGGGTAGCCCTCACCGGTGAACGCCTGGAACGACGCGACCCCGGCCCAGTCCCAGCCCTTGGCGTGGGCGTTGCCGGTCAGCGTCGCCGACCCTAGCGTGAGCATCACCCCCGCGAGCAGCGCTACGACCCGGATGGGGCGATGTGCGGATGTCCTGTACATGGTCCTCGTCCTCGTAGCACAAGTCTCTCACACCGTCGGGGACGGTGGTACCATCGCGCTGCCCCGGGGAGGGCGTCGGGGAGGAGATGCAGGTCCGGACCCGCACCGCGCTGGTGACGTTGCTGCTCAACACCGTGCTCACGGTGCTGAAGTTCGGGGCGTTCGCCTTCACCGGGAGCCTGGCGATCCTGGCCGAGGCCTGGCACTCCTTCGGGGACATCGCGACCTCGGCCACGGCGCTGCTGTCGGTGCGGCGGCAGGCAAAGAAGGACTCCGAGTCCGCGTCTTCCGGGTCCGAGACCGTTTCCGACGTCGACACCGAGACCGACGACGACACCGAGACCGACGGCGACACCGGATCCGAGCCCGAGGTTCCGAAGCGAGGCGTCTTCCGACGCGTCCTGGCCGCCGTCGGCCGCCCCCTCACCCGGGTCGCACGCAGCGTCTGGCGGCTCCAGCCCGAGCAGAAGGCGGCCCTCATCATCGGCCTGGTGCTGGCGGTGGTCGGCGTCGCGGTGCTGCGCAAGGTGCTGGGGGCCGAGGCCACCGAGGTGGACCGGCCGCTGGTGGCGGGCATCGCCTTCTTGTTCTTCTCCCTCGCGTCCTACGCCGTGTCCCGCTTCGAGCTGGGGGTGGGGGAGACCGAGGGATCGGCCGCCCTGGTGGCCGACGGGCTCCACGCCCGGGCCGATGCCGTCGCGACCTTCCTCACCGGATGCTCGCTGATCGCCTACCACTTCGGCACCAACGTGGACCGCCCGGTGGCTGGCTTGCTGGGCGTGATCATCCTCTCGTTCGCCGCCGAGACCCTGGTCAACCTGGTGCTCGGGGTGGTCCGCGGAGAGCGGCGCTACGCCATGCGGTTCCACACGGCCGACGTGGTCGGGGCCGTCGCGGATCCGCGGACGCTGGCCAAGCTGTATGGCCGCGCCCGCTCGCGCCTCGAGCGCGGAGGGAGCACGCTGCGGGTGCTCGGACGGGTGATGCGGGCCCTGCCCTGGACGGCCGCCGTGGCGCTGCTGCTGCTGTACGCCTCCACCGCCCTGTATCGGGTCGAGCCCCACGAGCGGGCGGTGGTCGAGCGGCTGGGCCGGGTGACCAACGCCGGTGACGCCGCCCACCCCGGGCTCCATCTCAAGGCCCCCTGGCCCGTGGACCGGGTGTACCGCGTGCCCGCGGACCGGGTGCGCCACCTGGCGGTGGGCAACCAGACCCGCGACGCCACCGTGCCGATGATCTGGACCCGGCAACACGGCAGCGACGAGTCCTTCGTGACCGGCGACAACATCTTCTTCTACCCCTACGTGGTCCTGCACTGGCGGATCGCGGACGCCCACGCCTTCCGCTACGGCCTGGGCGAGCCCGAACGGCTGCTGGAGAACGTGGCCCTGGCGGAGATGACCCGCCAGTTCGCGACCGAGGACTTCTACCGCATCGCCCTGGACCAGCGATCCGCCCTGGACGCCCAGCTGACCGCGTCGATCCAGGCGGCCGTGGACGATCTCGGGGCCGGCATCGAGGTCGTGGACGTGGTGATCAAGGACGTCCACCCGCCGCGGGACGTGGCCCGCTCCTTCGAGGCCGTGGTCGCGGCGATGCAGGATCGCGAGACCACCGTGGACGCGGCCCAGAGCTACCGCAACAAGGCGATCCCCGAGGCCCGGGCCGAGGCGGTTCGCCAGGTGGCCCAGGCCCACGCCTACGTGGCCGAGAACAAGACGCGCAGCGAGGGCGACGCGGCCCGCTTCCAGGCCCGAGAAGAGGCCTACGACACCAACCGCGGCGTGACCCGCGACCGGCTCTATCTGGACGCCATGTCCCGGGCGCTGGAGGGTCGCCGCAAGGTGCTGATCTGCCCCACCTGCGGGCAGCCGGATATCTGGCTCGACGACAGCGTCTCCCGCCCGCCCAAGCGCAAGCGGGGTGGAGACGGGGAGGGCGGCCGTTCGTCGGGTCGGAGCGGAGCGAGGCGATGAGGACCCAGGATCCCAGGGAGGTTCGCGCATGCGAAGGCTGACGATCCCGCTGATGGTGGTCGCCGTGCTGGCGGTGGCCTACAGCGCCCTGTTCACGGTCACCGAACAGGAGGTGGCCATCGTGTCCCAGTTCGGCCGGCCGACCCGCATCGTCGAGGACGCGGGGCCCCACCTCAAAGCGCCGCTGGGCATCCACCAGGTGATCCGCCTCGACCGCAGAACGGCGGTGTTCGAGACCCAGGTGATCCAGCTCCTGCTGGGGGACCGCAATCCGGTGGTCGTGACCTGTTTCGTGGCCTGGAAGATCTCCGATCCCCTGCGCTTCTACCAGTCGCTCGGGGATGCCACCAACGCCGAGCTGAAGCTCGGCGACCTGATCAACTCCGAGATGGGGACCGTGCTGGGCCTGTACGAGCTCGAGGACGTGATCAACACCGAGGCCGGGGAGGTGAAGCTGGCGGAGATCGAGGCGCGCATCACCGAGAACACCGCGGCCAGGGCCGACGAGGTGTTCGGCATCGAGTTGGTGCGGGTGGGGCTACGGCGCTTCGGCTACCCCCCCATCGTGTCCAAGGCGGTCTTCGACCGGATGAAGGCCGAGCGGGAGAAGGAGGCCAGCCGGCACCGGGCCGAGGGCAAGGAACTGGCCACCGGCATCGAGGCCGAGACCGACCGCGAGGTCGCCGAGATCCTGGCCAACGCCTACAAGGAAGCCGAGGGCCTCAAGGGCGAGGGGGACAGCGAGGCCATGCGCATCTATGCCGAGGCGTACGGCCAGGACCAGGAGTTCTTCCTCTTCCTCAAGTCGCTGGAGACCTACGAGAAGGTGCTGGACGAGAACTCCACGGTGGTGCTGTCCACCGACTCGGACCTCTTCCGCTACCTGGAGAGCATGGAGGGAAGGTAGCTCGAGATGGCTGACGGGGCCCCCGAGCGAGAGGACGACCTGGTCCGCCAGCAGGCGCGGTCCAGCCTCCGCCACGTGGCGCGCATTCTCCAGGTGGTCGCCGTGCTGGCGCTGGTGGGGTACGCCGTGTCGGGGCTGCGCACCGTCAAGCCCAACGAGCAGGGGGTGCTGCTGCGTTTCGGACAGGCCGTTCGGACCGACCTGAAGCCCGGCATCCATTTCGCCCTGCCCTGGCCCATGGGCCGCATCGAGCGGGTGCCGGTCAAGACGGTGGAGCGGATCGTGGTCGACGACCTGTCGGCCAGCCTGTCCACCGACACCGCGTCCGGGGACTACTACAAGCGCACCGGGCTCAAGTCCTATGCCCTGACCGCGGACAACAACCTGGTCCACCTGAGCTTCACGGTGCAGTACCTGGTCGCCGATCCCGTGGACTACCTCTACCGAAGCAAGGGCCACCGGGAGATGCTGCGGCACCTGGCCGCGAGCGCGGCCCTACACGCCGTGGCCGAGATGAGCGTCGAGGACGTGCTGACCGGCGGAAAGGCCACCATCGCCGAGGCCATCCGCCGTCGGCTGGCCGCCGACCTGGAGACCATCGGCAGCGGGCTGGGGGTGGCGTCGGTGGAGCTGGCGGACGTGTCGCCGCCCCCCAAGGTCCAGAAGGCCTTCGACGACGTGGTCAACGCCCAGCAGGACGCGCGCAAGTCGGTCAGCGAGGCCGAGTCGTACCGCAACGCCCGGCTGCCCCAGGCCCAGGGGGAGGCCTCGCGGCTGGTCCTGGAGGCGGAGGCCTACCGCCAAGGGCAGGTGGCCCACGCCCAGGGGGAGGCCGAGCGATTCACGTCGCAGCTGACCGAGTACCACAAGGCTCCCACGGTCTCCCGGGAGCGGCTCTACCTGGACTTCGTCAACCGGGTCTACCCCGAGCTGCACAACAAGATCGTGGTCCAGCAGCGGGGAGGCCAGCCGGTGGGTGACGTGCGCCTCCAGGGCGAAGGCAAGCGCAAGTAGCCCGTCCGACCGGGATTCGAACCCGAGGTCCGGATTTCGGTCCCGCCGGAGCGATCGGTGGAGGGCGAGGCCCCCCCTGGCCGGGTCGGTACCGGCTCCCCGTCATCGTTTCTGTCCCCGATCCTGCGTGCGTCTGCGCCCTGGCACGACTCCTGCGAAATCCTTCCCCCGGGAACGCGGGCGGAGCGGGAAGGAGGAACGCCATGCGTCACGTGCTCCACACCCTGTTCGATGTCGCGGTCCGGATGGTCTACCGGGTGGCCCGGGCCCTGGAACGTCGGTCGGGCACGCCCGTGCTCGTCACTCCCGGTCCGCGCAGGCCGTGGGAGGTGCGGGTGGACTCCTGCCCGACCCTGGACCGGCTCCCACGGGTCGAGAGCGGGGAGACGGCGGCCTACCGCTCCCAGACCTCCTCGAGGTAGACCACCACGTCGGTGGCCGGCGTCTCCACCAGGGTCGGGTACAGTCCGACCAGGTCACCGGCGACCGGCGTCCCGGGCATGCCGCTGCCGTCCTCGTCCAGGACCACCACCAGCCAGCCGTGGAAGTGGGCGCCGATGTCCACCCGGAAGGGGCCCGGGAGTCGCTCCACGGCCACCGTGGTCCACAGCTCGGGCTCGTCCAGCGCCTGCAGGGTCGACGGATCCAGGGCGTCCTCGTCGAACAGGGCCACACCCAGGGTCCACGGCCCCTCGCCTTCGGGGGCCACGGCACCGGAATCGACCCGACCGGCGACCACGCCCCGTTCGGCGCCTGCCTCTCGGCCGGTCGTCTCCGGCTCTTCCACGGGGTCCGATCCCTCGCAGGCCCGGCAGCCCGGTAGGGTAGCCGCGACCAGCCCGAGGACGAGCACCAGGACGTGGTACGCGGCCGTACTCTCGGCAGGTCTGCGGGGCAGGATGAGTGGCGGGCGCTGGGTCATCGATCGGCTATTATCCACCCTGGAATCGGAGGCTGCATGAGCGATCGGATCCCGCCCAGCACCTGGGCCAGCAGACGGCCGAGCCGCCGGGGTTTCCTGGCCGGGTGTGCCACCTGCGCTGCAGCCGTCGGGATCGGCGGCGCGCTGACCTCGCGACCCACCCGCCAGGCCGCGGCCTCCTCCATCACCCGCGGATTGGTGAAGGCCCACCCCTCACCCTGGTTCGAGGCCATGGGTGACGGGCTCGTCCAGTGCACCCTCTGTCCGCGGACCTGCGTGGTGCCCGACGGCAAGCGCGGCCACTGTGACGTGCGGGAGAACCGGGGGGGAGAGTATCACTCGCTGGTGTACGGCAACCCCTGCGCGGTGCACGCCGACCCCATCGAGAAGAAACCCTTCTACCACGTGCTCCCGGCGACCCGGTCGTTCTCCATCGCCACCGCGGGCTGCAACCTGGACTGCAAGTTCTGCCAGAACTGGGAGATCTCCCAGACCACGCCCGACCTCACGTTCAACTACGACCTGCCCCCCGACAAGGTGGTCGAGCTCGCGGTGCAGTACGACTGCGCGACCATCGCCTCGACCTACGTGGAGCCCACGATCTTCTTCGAGTACATGCTCGACATCGCGAAGCTGGCCTCGGCCCAGGGGGTTCGCAAGGTGATGCACTCCAACGGCTTCATCGCCGAGGCGCCCCAGCGCGCGCTGATGGAGCACCTGGCCGCGGCCTGCATCGATCTCAAGGGCATCACCGAGGAGTACTACCGGGACATGACCGGCGGCCGCCTGGCCCCGGTGCAAGACGTCCTGCGTCGGTTCCGCGAAGGCGGCACCCACCTGGAGCTGGTCAACCTGGTGGTGCCGACCCACAACGACGCCGACGACGACCTGCGGCGGCTCTGCGACTGGGTGGCCGAGGACCTGGGACCGGACACTCCGGTCCACTTCTCCCGTTTCGTGCCGCTGTACAAGCTGACCAGCCTGCCCCCCACCCCCGTCGAGACCCTGGAGCGAGCCCACGCCATCGCGAAGCAGGCCGGGCTGCGCTACCCCTATCTGGGCAACGTGCCCGGGAACGACGCCGAGAACACCTACTGTGCCTCCTGTGGTGACCTGCTGATCCGGAGGGTCGGCTACACCACCGAGGTGGTGGGGCTGGCCGGGGGAAGCTGCAACAGCTGCAACGCGCAAGTGCCCGGAATCTGGTCCTGAACTAGCTGAATTGGAACGGATACGGCGCCTGGACTTGCGCGGAATGGTGCTCAGACCAAATGTAGATTAAACTAACGCCCTTCGGCGAAAGCGCCGCGAACGAACCTTTGTTAGCCAATGGCCAGATGGCCGAGGGACGGAAGAGAGGACGCGCCATGACGGAGATCGGTGCGCTGTCGGAGAGCCTCGAGGACTACCTGGAGGTCATCTACCACCTGGTGGAGGAGAAGAAGGTCGCGAGGGTCCGGGACATCGCCAACCGCAAGGGCGTGAAGATGTCCAGCGTGGTGGGCGCCCTGCGGCGGCTGTCCGCCGCCGAGTTGATCCACTACCGTGCCCGGGAGTACGTCGAGCTCACCGAGGCGGGGGAGGAGCTGGCCAAGCTGGTGGCGGCCCGCCACGAGTTCCTGACCAACTTCTTCATGGAGGTGCTCGGGGTGGACCCGGAGACCGCGGACGACGAGGCCTGTTCCGTGGAGCACGTGCTGGCTCCCAACACCATGCGCAGGCTCAAGCGGTTCTGGAAGTACGTGGAGGCCAACCCGAAGCTGCGCGAGCGCTTCAAGGAGCTGAACCCGCCCGGCGAGATCGACGTCGAGGCCCCCCTCCCCGCCGGTCCCTGAGGGAAAGGCGTCGGGCGTCGGACGTCGGGCGTCGGACGCTATCCCCCACGTCCCGGAATTCAACTACTTGGCCGGCGGATCTTCCGCTGACGCTGGATACATGGCCTCGAGGCGGGCGACGTTGGCCTGGGCCTGCTTCAGGTAATCGTACGGCGCCTCGCCCTGGGGCTGCTCCAGGGGATCGAGGAAGAGCACCTCCACGCCGGTACCCTCGAACTTCGCCTTCACCTCGTCGGTGGGCTGGGCCTCCCACAGCATCCGCTTCAGGCCGTGGTGCTTCACCTCGTGCGCGAAGGTGTGGAAATCCGGGTCACCGGGCAGCTCGTCGGGTTCGAAGCCGAAGTTCTGCAGCTTCAGCCCGTAGCGGCGTCCAAGGTAGTTGAAGGCGGGATGGCTGGTGGCCAGCACCTCGCCGTCGTAGCCGCTCAGGGCCTCCTCGAAGGACTGGTCCAGCCGGGTCAGTTCGTCCCGAAGCCCCTCGAAGTTGGACCGGTAGGTGTCCCCGTTGGAGGGGTCGACCCGGGAGAGCGCGGCCTGGATCGCCTCCGCCTGCGCGATGGCCATCCGCGGATCGGACCAGGTGTGGGGATCGGTCCCCTTGTGGCTGTGCTCCCCCTCCTTGCCGTGGGAGTGGGTGGTCTCCCCGAGCTCGATGAAAGGTTCGGGCAGGGTGGCTGACGAGTCCACGAGCTTGGTCTCGGGCAGGGTCGTGGTGCCGACCCAGCCCTCGAAGCTGGCACCGTTGACCACGATCAGGTCGGCGCCCTGCAGCGCGGCGATCGTCTCGGCCGGCGGCGTCCAGTCCGGCGGATCCTCACCGGCTGGCAGGATCAGGGTGACGTCGGCGCGATCGCCGGCGACCCGCTGGGTCAGGTAGTGGACGGGGAAGCAGCTGGTGTGCACGGCGAGCTTGGCCTCGGCGGGGGCCTGCCCGTCCGCGGTCTGGCCTGCACCCGTCGCCCCGTCGCCACCCCCACAGGCGCCGATGCAAAGGCCGAGAAGTGCGGCGACCCAAAGGATGGAATGGCGCATCGAAATCTCCTCTCTGGAACGTCACCTAGACCGAGAAGACCGTGGCAAGCAGCGCCAGTCCACCGGCGGTCAACCCGCCGGCCAGGGCGCAGGAGGCAGCCACGATCAGCGTCACCTCGGCCCCCACGATGAGCGCGATCGCCCCGCGACTGCAACCGATGCGCTGCATCAGCTGCACCTCCGCAGCCCGCAGCCGCAGGGACAGCACCATCACCAGGCCGAAGAAGGCCGCCGTGCTCGCCAGGATCAGAGCGAAGTAGGCCTGGATCGCGTCCCGCACCCGCAGAACGATGTCCAGGATCGTCTCCACCACCTCGGTGGGCCGGACGGCCTGGTAGGTGGGGGACATGGCGTAGTCGCCCATCACCTGGGACAGGGCCCGGTGATCGTTGGGGAACACCAGCACCGCCGTCAGCGGGGCCTCGTCCTGGGTGCCGTGGAAGTGGTAGCTGCCCACATTGTCGGCTGTGATCTCGTTGAAGATGAACAGGGCGGCGCTGGCCTCCAGGTTCTCGTCCTCTTCGCCCGCGTTGAGCGCCTGCTCCTCCTGGACCTCGGTGTGGCCGTGGATCTTGCCCTCCAGGGTCCACGTGGTCTTCACGTCGGCGAACAGGGCGTGGTCGTCGACCGTGCCCGTCGGCGCCAGGACCCCCACCACGTTGAGCACCAGGGGATAGGCCTCGGCCAGGTTGTAGAGGTTTCGGTGGTCGGTCATCAGCTTGTCGCCGGGGACCACGTGGTACTCGGCGGCGGCGCCGGCACCGATGACCACCTCGCCCAGCAGGCCGGGGAGCCGACCCGCGGCGACCGTCAATCCGCGCTGGTCGAAGTACGCCAGCGAGGTGCCCACCAGGGGGATGCCCGCCGCGCTGTACCTCACGTAGAGCGGGACCGGGACGCCGTACCCCGTGTCTCGTAGCTCCCCGATCAGCCCGTAGGGCACCGCGTCGTCCACCGTGCCCCGGAAGTACAGCGAGCTCATGGTCAGGTCGAACTCGTTGCCCTTGTACCCGATCAGCACCGGCGAAGCGTCGCCCCGGGCGGTGAGCTGGGACTCGATCTGGGAGGCGGCCAGGAAGGTGAACGCCGGCAGGAACACGCAGACCGACGTGGCGAAGATCATCACCAGGGTGCGGCGCCTGCTGGCGCGGAGGTAGTGGAAGGCCAGAAAGAAGGCGTTGCCCAGGGCCCGCATCACGACCTCCCCCCGTCCGTCGCCCAGGCCCGTGAATCCCAGGTGGCGTCGAAGCGTGGGAAGAGGGAGTGGTCGTGGGTGACCATCACCAGCGAGATGCCCCGCTCGCGGACCAGGCCGTCCAGCAGGTCCATGACCGAGGCGGCCCGCTCCGGGTCCAGGCCCCCGGTGGGCTCGTCGGCCATCAGGATGCGAGGACGGGTGACCAGCGCCCGGCAGATGGCCACCCGCTGGCGCTCCCCCTGGGAGAGGTGGGTGGGCATGCGCCGGGCCTTGTCGGCCAGGCCCAGCTGGTCCAGAAGCTCCCGGGCCCTGGCGCGGGCATCCCCGGTGAGCCTCAGGGTCGGGTTGAGGTAGTAGGGGTAGAGCACGTTGTGCTCCACGTCCAGGTAGTCGATCAGCGCGAAGTCCTGGAACACGAAGCCCAGGTTCGCGATGCGGTAGGCCCGGGTGCGGGCAGGGGAGAGGGCGGTGACCTCGGTGCCGCCGATGCGGATCCGCCCCGACTCCGGTCTCAGGATGCCGGCGATCAGGTGCAGCAGGGTGGTCTTGCCCGACCCGCTGGGGCCGTGGAAGGCCGCCCGGGAGCCGCCGGGGATCGCCAGCTCCGGGACGTGCATCGCGAAGCCGGCCGTGCCCCCGTAGCGGAACCGAAGGTCCTCGACCGCGATGTCGGTACGGTCGCTCATGGAGACTCCTCCCCGTCCCCGGGATCCGCCGAGTCGTCGTCCGCGGCGGGCCTGGAGAAGTCCTCGGGTTTGAGCCCGGCCCGGAGCATGTCCGAGGGCGAGAGCATGCCCTGTCCCGTGGTGGGCAGGGGTTCGTCGAGGCCCAGGCTGGAGGTCATCAGGTCGAGCTGGACCCGCTCCATGTTCTTCATCTTGGTGTCGACGATCCGGTAGCCGGGATCCCGCTCGGCCAGGGTGTAGATGGCCTGGTAGCGGTTGATGCGGGTGTGGCTGTGGCCCTGGTGGTAGACCACGCCGCCCACGTTCCAGTCGGCCTCGATCACCACGCCGTCCTCGGTGTTGTCCAGCACCTGGGTCTCACCGTAGTCCACCCGCAGGATGGTCACCTTGGTGTCGTCCCGCTGCATCCGTCGCAGGGTGGTGTAGTGTTCCACGTACTCGTCCAGCAGGGCCTCGCCGTCGAAGCTGGTGCGCAGCAGGTCGTAGACGTCGTCCCGCTCCGGAGCCAGTCCATAGACGTCGTAGATCTGCGAGTGCAGCTGCTGGAAGATGACCAGCGCTGCGTCGTCCGCGATGGCGGGCGCCCCGGTGCCGCACGAGGGCAGCCCGATTCCGAGCAAACAGGCGATGATGCAGCCCCACCGTTGACGAATCCGCCGATCGTGACGAAGTTCTGGCAGCGTCGCGACGTCCATGTACCCAGAGCCAGAAAGCGACCGTGATGATCCGACCGACCCTTCTCGCCGGCCTCGGCGCGCTGCTCGTCCTGTTCGCGGGAACCGCGGCAGCGCACCCCTACGGACCCGAATACTACTCCTTCCGCACCGTTGTCGACCTGGATGGCGCGGACCTGCGGGTGACGACCACCGTCGAGGTTCCCCTGATGAAGGTCCTCGAGGAGTACCAGAAGCGGTACGGACACCTCGAGGAGATCGGGGAGGAGCAGGACCGGCAGTTCTTCCAGTCGATGCTCCAGGCGCTGGGGGACGGCCTGACCGTGACCGTGGACGGGAAGCGTGTCGAGGGCAGCTGGACCGCCGCCGACAGCCCGATCAACGGCCGGGCGGACGACCGCTTTTTCTATTACATCGTGACCTTCCGCAAGGCCGGCGCGATCCCGACGGCCGGGGGTGCCATCGAGGTGCTCAACGATTGCTTCCCGGGCGTCCAGTCCTACTACTCCGGCTGGATCCGCCCCTCGCCCTCGTGGCAGGTGCGGGAGAGCAACCTGACGGCGCTGGGTGCGGCAGCCCAGGCCGAGGACGTGTCCGAGATCAAGGAGGCCTGGTCCAACGACGAGGCCCTGCGGAATCTGAGCGCGACGCTGGCGCCGGCCCCGGCGGGGGGGGGATCCTGATGCGTGCCGCCCCCGCCATCGGCCTGTTCGTCGCCCTCGGTTTCGGCGCCCCCCCCGCGGCGCCCCCCCCCCCCCACCCCCCCGCCACCAACACCCCCGCGGGGAAGATCAAGAAGAAGCGCAACACCCCCGTCGTATCGA
>CAZITQ010000069.1:0-3616 GCA_964542165.1 uncultured Rickettsiales bacterium | reverse complement strand
GGGCCGCCCGGGGGGGGGGGGGGCGCGTGCGGCGGCCCCCCCCCCCCTGGGGCGGGGCCGCCCCCGGGGGGGGGGGCGCGGCGGCGGCGCCGCACCCGCCCCCCAAGCCCGAGGACACCAACAGCCCGTCGGAGATGATCAAGAAGAAGCGCAAGACACCCTTCGTATCGATCCCGGGCACCCGGGTCGAGGACAAGCAGGCCTACCAGCGGGAGGGCTACCTGGACATCGCCTGGTTCGAGGTGATCCAGGAGGAGCCGGAGCTGGTGGTGCAGGTCGGGCTGTACGAGGACGTCGAGCCGGAACCAGGGGGCATGATCCTGTTCATGCTCCCCGAGGGGGCGATGAGCTTCAAGTACGCGGCCTACCTACCCGAGGAGGGGGAGTGGGGGCTGTTCAAGGTGGGTCGGAGCGGGGTGTTCGACGATCCCATGGGGCGCGCCTCGTACGAGAAGAACGGCCAGGTGATCACGATCACGGTGCCCCGCGAGGACATCCCGATGTCCGACTTCCTGGTCCACGCCCACACCCTCAGCGGACCGGACAACGACAACCTGTGGAAGGACGACTGCCCCAACAGCCGCAAGGGCCTGGGCATCCCCGCGCGACCGGAGCCGGTCGAGGAGTCCTCCAGCCCGTAGCGACGTACGTCGGGTGCCAGGGCGGGCTACCTCTTGCGGTTCAGCAAGAGCGTGAAACCGAGTAGAGCGATCGCCAGCGTCGCGGGGAGCGCGCCGCGGATGCCCGCCTGGTTGCTCTCACAGTCGCAGGCCAGGGTGCCGGGGTCGTCTTCCCCGGTGTCATCGTCCCCTTCGCTGTCGTCGTCGCCCGTGCTGTCGTCGTCGTCGCCGGTGGAGTCGTCGTCGTCGCCCGTGCTGTCGTCGTCGTCGCCCGTGCTGTCGTCGTCGTCCCCCGGCTCCTCGCACTCGTCGTCGTCCAGGTCCACGTCGCCGTCGCAGTCGTTGTCCACGCCGTCGTCGCAGATCTCGGCTGCCCCCGGCGTGGCGGTCGCGGGCTCGTCGTCGCAGTCGCCGTCACAGGAGCTGACGCCGTCGCCGTCGGTGTCGTCCGGGGTCAACGCCGCGTCCCCGTCGTCGCAGTCCCCCTCACAGACCATCCATCCGTCGCCGTCCGCGTCGGCCTCGTCGGCAGGGAGCTGTCCGTCGCAGTCGTTGTCCAGCCCGTCGCAGAGCTCGACCGCGCCGGGGTAGACGTCCGCGTTGTTGTTGTCGCAGTCCCCCTGGCAGGCGTTGACGCCGTCGCCGTCGATGTCCTCGTCCACGTCCTCGTCCACGTCGCCGTCGCAGTCGTTGTCCTGCTGGTCGCACAGCTCGGCGTTGCCCGGGAAGTTGGCCGGATCCCCGTCGTCACAGTCTCCGTCGCACAGCAGGACGCCGTCTCCGTCCGCGTCCACCTCGTCGGGTCCCAGCTGCCCGTCACAGTCGGTGTCCAGGCCGTCGCAGTCCTCGGTAGCGGCCGGGTTCACCGCCGGGTTCGCGTCGTCGCAGTCTCCGTCCGTCGCGACGTGATCCGCGGGCTGGTCACAGGCCGTGGCCGTCACCGAGGCGTCGCCGAAGCCATCGCCGTCCGCGTCCAGGTACCAGTCCTGGGCGTCCACCGCGTCGTCCTCGTCCACCGTGCCGTCGCAGTCGTTGTCGATCCCGTCGCAGATCTCGTCGGCGCCGGGGTAGGCCGCCGGATCGCCGTCGTCGCAGTCCCCATCGCAGGTGGTGACGCCGTCGTTGTCCTGATCGAAGCCGTTGTCGATCCACCCGTCGCAGTCATTGTCCACGCCGTCGCAGATCTCGACGGCGTCGGGGCTGATGTCCGGGTCCGTGTCGTCGCAGTCCCCCTCCCCGCAGTCGATGTCGCCGTACCCGTCCCCGTCCGCGTCGGCGCACAGGGCCAGGGTGGTCTCGATGGTGAAGTTGGAATCGCTGGTGTGTCGTTCTGCGAAGAAGAGGTCGAGATCGTAGGTCAGCCCCTGGGTCAGCCCCAGGTCGTCCACGTTCACCGAACCCGAGACCGCGCCGTGGATCCCGCCGATGTCCACGGCCAGCTGTCCATCGATGAACACCCACAGGTCGTCGTCGCCGGTGAAGGTGAAGTACTCGCCCCCGGCGTAGCTGAACTCGGTGTGGAGCTCGTAGGTGAAGTGGTAGTTGTGGGAGTTGCCCTCGTTGCCCAGCAGGTCCCCGTCGATGGGGAAGAAGGCGTTGGAGGAGTAGGTGTAGACCCCGCCCGGGTTCGCCTGGCCGTTGTCCAGTACGATGGCGTACGAGGTGGACACGTTGACGTTGGCCACGTCGTTGTACCACTCGTACAGCGAGGCGGCCGAGTCGATGCACGACGCGCCGCTCGGCCCGTAGACCGGCTTGTCGTCGCCCCCCAGGGCCGCGTCCACCAGGCCGGTGATGTGCCCGCAGATCGATCGCTCGAAGTCCACGTGGGACGAGCTGAAGTCGCGGATGGTCCCGGTCAGGGTCTGGGTGTCCGCGGCAGCGGATCCCGCCGCCAGTGCGCAGATCAGCGCCGTCGCGAAGATGATGTTCCTCATCGGCCGTCCTCCCCGGGCCCGCGAACGAGCCCAGCGGCAGTATGCCACGGCGAGTACAATCCGGGACGGGGAGGAACCGCGGCCGTGGCCGCCGAGTCCGTACTCCCTGCGGAGGAACACGACCATGATCTCGACCGTCGCCCGCCTCTCACTCGTGTGCCTGCTCTCCACGCCCGCCCTCCTCCTCGCCGGCTGCCCGACCGGCGACGACGACGACGACACCACCGCCGGGGACGACGACGCCACCGGGGACGACGACGCCACCGGGGACGACGACAGCACCGGCGATGACGACAGCACCGGGGACGACGACACCACCGGGGCCGAGGATGCGGACGGGGACGGGTACCCGGCCGACGAGGACTGTGACGACGGCGATGCCCTGTCCTACCCGGGGGCCGAGGAGCTCTGCGACGGGCTGGACAACGACTGCGACGGGGACGTACCCGCCGACGAGCTGGACGGGGACGCCGACGGCCTCGCCGGCTGCGAGGGGGACTGTGACGACGCCAACCCGGAGGTGTTCCCCGGCGCGTCGGAGGTCTGCAACGGCGGGCTCGACGACGACTGCGACCCGGCCACGGACGAGAATGTGGACGGCGACGGGGACGGCTACGCCGCCTGTGCCGGGGATTGCGACGACACCGACGAGACCCTCTTTCCCGGCGCCGAGGAGGTCTGCGACGGCCTGGACAACGACTGCGATCCGCTCACCGATGAGCTGGCCGACGACGACGGGGACGGCCTGTCCGAGTGCGACGGCGACTGCGACGACGGGGACGCGGAGGTCTACCCGGGGGCCGTGGAGCTCTGCGACGGCCTGGACGGGGACTGCGACGGCCTCGTACCGGTGGAGGAGGAGGACGGCGACGGCGACGGCCACCTGGCCTGTGAGCCGGACTGTGACGACGCGGATCCCGCGATCTACCCGGGGGCCCCGGAACAGTGCGACGGGCTGGACAACGACTGCGACGGCAGCGTGGACGAGGACGTGGACGAGGACGCCGACGGCGACGGGTTCAACTCCTGTCAGGGGGACTGCTACGACGGCGAGGTCAC
>CAZITQ010000068.1:0-39361 GCA_964542165.1 uncultured Rickettsiales bacterium | reverse complement strand
GCGGCGGTTCGGGCGGCGGTGGTTCGGGCGGCGGCGGTTCGGGCGGCGGTGGCGGTGGATCAGGCGGCGCCGGAGGGGGCTCGGGCGGCGGTGGCGGTAGCTCGGGCGGCGGAGGCGGTGGCTCGGGCGGCGGAGGCGGTAGCTCGGGCGGGGGATCCGGATCCGGGGGCTCGGGGGGTGGTGGATCGGGCAACCCGGAGTTCGACGGCGAGGGCCTCGAACAGGGTCTGCAGCAGGCGCTCTCCGCCCTGATCTGGCTGCTGCTGCTGCTGGGCTTCATGGTCCTGCTGGCGATCGTCGGCGCGATCCTCTACCGGCCCATGCGACGCGCCGCGCTGATCCACCACATGCAGGATCCCCTCTGGGCAGTTCCCCCCTCGGCCCAGATCGTCAACCTCTGGCGGCGCACGGAAGTCGCGCTGCGGGACGTGAAGTTCGACGTGGACCCCTGGGAATCGGCCCCCACGGTCGCCCGGCGCGCCCGGGAGCGGCTGGCGCCGATTCTGGGGGAGGCGGGCAACGATCTGCAGGCGGCGGCCGAGGTCTACCGTCGGGCCGCGTACGGCCTTGGGGTCGGGGAGGCCGACGTGGCCCAGATGCGAGCTGCGTCCGCCTGCGTCGCCGACGCCGTGGGACGCTCGCTGACCCTGGGCGAGCGCTTCTGGAACCAGTTCCGCAGCCTGTGAGGCACGCCCTGCCTGCGGGCGCGCCCGCGACGGCGGCCCGCGCGCGGTCGTATTGACTTCGTCGCCCACGACGTCAATCATCGGGTGGCCCGCCCGGTGTCTGCCGGGTGGTGTCCGAAGACCGGAGGAGGAATACCGATGACTCGAATCGTCCGATGGATCTCCGCGCTGGCGATCGCGTGCGCGGTCGCCACGCCCGCCCTCGCCCAGAGCAACGAGAGCAGCGACCTGCGCTCCACCGTGGAGACCATGCTCGCCGGGTTCGAGAAGACGGCGACCGACCCCGAGTGGCAGGCGCTGGGGCCCGAGGCGGTGCCCCACCTGCTGGCCATCGCCCGAGACGAGGCGGGGACGCGGTCCACCCGGGCGCGGGCGATCAACGCCCTGGGCAACTTCCCGTCCCCCGAGGTCGTCGGCTACCTGGCGGGGTTGCTGGCACCGGGCGGTGACTCGACCCTGCAGCGCAAGGCCCTGCGCTCCCTGGCCCGGACGGGGGGCGAGGAGCAGCTGACCCTGATCGCCGGCTACCTGGAGCACGAGGACACGGTCCTGCGTGAGGCGGCGGCCCATGCCCTGGGGATCGTCGGCACCGACGCGGCCCGCCAGGCGCTGCAGACCCGCCGAGCCGTGGAGACCTCCACGGCCGTGCAGAAGGCCATCGACGAGGAGCTGGCGCGATGAGGGCCGTCCGAACCGTCCTGTCGACGCTGGGTGGGTTGGCCGCGGTCGCCCTGGTCGGCCTCTCGACGCTCTCGCTGCTGGTGCTGGGCTGTCCCACGGAGCTGGACGACGACGACACCGTCGACCCCATGGAAGGCCTGAACGTGGAAGATCTGGGCCCGTTCACCGTGCTCGAGGAGTACGAGCCCGGCGGCTTCTTCCAGTTGAGCGTGCCCGCGGACGCGACCTCCACCACCGTGGTGATGGGCGACGTGGGCGATGACCTGCTCACCCAGTGGTCGATCCTGGACCCCGAGGCGGCCGTGATCTGGGACACCGCCAGCGATCCCAACGGGTACAACGTGCGCTGCTTCGCCACCGACGACGTGCATGCCTGGCAGCACCCGACCTCCCCTTCGGAGGCGCTGCGGGAGGGCACCTACCAGCTCGAACCCTACGCCGACGGCACCCCGCGGGACGTGGACGTGACCGCGATCTACCGCATGGGCGACCCCGCAGGCGATCAGATCCTGGACGTGACCTTCCACTTCGTGGGCGTCCCCGGTCTGGACAGCTCGACCGTGGACAGCCACGGGGCCTTCCAGTCCATGCTCGGCCACCTGGACACCCTGCTGTTCGACGCGGGGATCCAGCTGGGCGACGTGGCCTACGAGGACGTGACGAGCTCGGTGGATGAGCTGACTCTGATCGAGTCCGACGCCGGCCCGAACTCGGAGCTGGGACGCCTGCTCGCCATGAGCGGAGACGGCATCGAGCGGCGGATGCACGCGTTTTGGGTCCAGGGCATCGACTACGGCGGCATGGAGGTCGTGGGCCAGGCCGGCTCCACCCCCGGCCCCGGCGTGGTGCAGGGTACCTCCCACTCGGGCGTGGCCCTGTCGGCGATCGATCTGGAGGACAAGCCCGAGTTCACGGCCGTGCTGGTCGCCCACGAGTTCGGTCACTACATGGGTCTGTTCCACACCATCGAGAAGGACGGGATGGCCTGGGATCCCCTGGACGACACGCCCGTCTGCGGCAGCGAGAACGACGCCAACGGCGACAACCTGCTGTCGCCGGACGAGTGCGCGGGTCTGGGCGGTGACAACCTGATGTTCTGGACCGGCACCGACGCCTCCACGGTCTTCACCGACGACCAGGGATGGGTCGTGGGACGGTCCTCGCTACCCTACTGATCCGACCCATGGAGGCGAACCGCTCCCAGCCACGCCGGAGAGTCCGGCGTATCGCGATCAACCTGGCGATCCTGGCGGCCGTGTTGCTGGGCATCCGCTGGGCGGTCCGCGGCCCCGACCCCGCCCGCGGGCAGCTCGCCACGGGCCAGCCGGTGAGCGAAGTGCCGGATCGGGACGCTCACGCGAGGGCCCTCGCGGACCGGCCTCCGCCGGTGATGTCGGCCGAGGACCTGGACCGCGTCGAAGACCCCGCGATCCTGCGCCGCGCCGGGGAGTACCACCTGTCGCGGGGAAACGCGGATCTCGCCCGCGAGTGCTTCCGGGCGGGCCTGCTCCACGAAGAGCTCAACCACTACTTCGGATTCGACTCCAAGGACGCCTTCACCGCGCTGCTGCACGAGCGGATGGGGGAGGCCGAGGAGGCCGCCGCTGCCTGGGACGCCGGGGTGGACAGGTGCCTGCACCACACCTACCTGCTGTGCCGCCTGTTCAGCGAGGCGGCCGACAAGGAGGAGCGCCTCGAGGCCATGCGCGCCGAGGTGCGCCGCCGGGTGGAGGCGGCCCAGGCGGGCGAGGTGGTCCACTGGTACACCACCGGCAAGGGCGCCTCGCGGAAGCTGTCGGTGATCGACCAGGAGGAGCTCGTACAGCAGGCCCGGGAGGTGGTCGCCGGGGAGCGGCGCGCCATCCGCTACGTGTACGTACCCGAACTGGATCTCGCGGCCCTGCCCCCCGATCTGCCGGTGAAGCTCATCCATTCGGTCGTCGGAAAGCTGGTGGGCTACGGCGCGGAGCGGGACGCCGTGTTCGGGCTCAAGGGGTTCGTCCTGGACGAGTTCCACCTGGGCAAGCGGTGGACGGGCAAGGTCAACCGCTCCAAGGTCATCCCGCCGGCGCGCCTGGGGGAGGCCTTCTTCACCGAACTCGTGGTGCTGCCCGATGCCCACCTGGAGGGGATCCAGCTCACCGGCCGCAACGCCGCGTTCTTCCTCACCGCCTTCGAGGGCAAGGCCGATTTCTCCGCGTCCCGCTTCGGCAGGGTGGCGGAGTTCCGCTACGCGTCCTTCGCCCAGGGGGCCAACTTCCGCCGGACCGCCTTCGAGGGCCAGATCTACTTCGGTCACGCCTCCTTCGGCGGCCCCGCGGACTTCGGGATCGTGGTGGCCTCGTCCCGCCGGGCGTACTTCGACTCGGCTCGCTTCCTCGCAGGCATGGACCTGGAGGCCGCCGACCTGCGCCAGGGGGGGACGTTCGAGAACGCCCTCTTCGGCGGACGGGTCGACCTGAGTCGGGCGCGCTTCGGCGCCCGGGTCAACGCCAGCCGGGCCGTGTTCGAGGGCGAGGTGATCGCCCGGGAGATGGTCTGTCAGGGCATGGACTTCTTCGGCGCGACCCTGAGCGGACGGGCCGACTTCACCGACAGCGTGTTCGATGGGCACGTGCGCTTCTCGCCCGACGAGGTCACCCACCGGGACTTCGCGGCCCGGCTCGACGAGCTCCACACCCTGTACAAGATGTACCAGGGCGACGAGGACGCCACCGAGGACCTGACGACAAAATCCGCCTACGGCGTGGAGACTATCGACGATCTGACGGCGTACATCCCCGGCGACGTGACCTTTGCCAACGTGATGTTCCAGGAGTTCTGCCAGTTCCAGCGGGTGACCTTCGGCGAGGCGAGCAGCCCCCACACGGCCAGCTTCTACAACTCCCAGTTCCGGGGCGAGACCCACTTCGAGCGCGCGGACTTCCTGGCCGACGCCGACTTCACCACCATCTTCGCCAACGAGCTGGGGTTGAACGAGGCGACCTTCCACGGCCGCCTGATGCTGGACGACGCCAACGTGCCCGGACGCATCACCCTCATCGGCGCCGAGTTCGTGGGCGGCGCCGACCTGTCCATGTACGGCGCCCAGATCAGCCGCTTCCACGTCAGCAAGGACCAGCTGGAGGAGAAGAAGGGGCAGCACCGGCTTTTCTACGAGCGCTGCGCCCAGGGGCGCATCGACGACGTGGAGAACGACCCCCGGATCGTCCGGGCGATGACACGCTACGGCGAGGGCGAGGCGCGTCCCGAGGTGGGCGCCCTGTGTTACGAGCGGCTCGTCGACGACTTCAACGTGCTCAACAACGCCTTCGCCGAGCTGGGCATGCCCAAGGACGAGGACTGGGCCTACTGGTACGGCAGTCACCACGACACCATGGGAACGCTGAAGCACGGGTCGTTCGGCGAGCGAGCCAACGCGCTGCTGCGCTGGTTCCTGTTCGAGCTGTTGTTCGGCTGGGGTGTCAACCTGCAGAACCTGGGGCTGGCCGCGCTGTTCGTGGTCCTGATCTACACCTTCTTGTACAAGTGGCTCACGCCGGACGCCCAGATCGAGTTCAACGGGTTCGACACGACCTTCAGGCACCTGACCTACCTGCAGGCGTTCTACCTGAGCCTGCTGAGCCTGCTGTCGATGGACATCGGCTGGGGGATCGGGCCGAACAAGGGATTCCGCTGGTTGAACCTGACCGAGGTGGCCCTCGGCATCATCATCCTGACCTTCTTCGTCGGCGCCTACACCCGTCTCGTGCTGGCTTGAGGGGACCCATGCACAGCAAGATCGTGCTCCAGTCGATGCTCGACAACGGATTCCTCGACCCCAAGGCCCACAACCCGGTGGACTTCATCACCTACGCGGGGCGGGCCGCGGAGGTCCTGGAGGAGGCCCTCGGAGAGGCGAAGGATCCCGCCGCGGTGGCCGAGGTGGTGGCCACCATGTTCGACGCCGGGTTCTGCGACCGGACCCGCTATCCGGATCCCACCGAATGGATCCAGTTCGCGAAGAGCGCCATCCACGAACTCGGTCGTCGATGAATCAAGGTCGTTGCGGCCCCCCGCCCGTTCGGGCGAAGATAGGTGTGGGGTTGGGTCGCTAGCGTGACATCACTGGAGCACATCCCGGCGCGCGCCGGGGTGATGCGGTGGGGAGCGGTCGGTGTTCGCACAGGGGGCGGGCAGTAGAATCCTCGTCGTCGACGACGAGCCGATGATCCTCGACCTGTTGCGGGTCGTCCTCCGTCGCCACTGGACCGTCCACACCGCCGGCTCCGCCGTCGAGGCCATGGCCGTCCTCGAGCGAGAACCCATCGACGTCGTCATCTCCGACCAGCGTATGCCCGAGGTCACCGGGGTCGAACTGCTGACCTGGGTGCGGGAGCACCACCCGCGTGCCACCCGGATCCTGATCACCGGCTTCGCCGAGATGGAGGCCGTGGTCCAGGGGATCAACGACGCCAAGATCTGGCATTACGCCACCAAACCCTGGGACAACCGGGCGCTGCTCGAGCTGGTGGAGCACGCGGTCGAACGCGCCCGGCGGGGGTCGGACGCCCGGGAACAGCTGAGGGCCGGCTTCCGGTCGCTGATCCGGGCACAGGAGGAGAGCCATCCCTTCAGCCGGGGCCACTCCGAGAGCGTGGCCCAGCTGGCCGACGTGCTGTGCGGGGCCCTCGAGCTGTCTCCGGACGAGCAGCGGGTGACGGTGACCGCCGCCGAGCTGCACGACGTCGGCAGGATCGGGGTGGGGAACCACTACCTGGATCGGGACGGCCCCCTGGACGGGGAGACCCGGCAGCGGGTGCGGAGCCACGTACAGCTCGGGGAACGGATGTTGCTGCAGGCCGGTTTCGAGCCCGCGGTGGTGCGTCTGGTGGCGGAGCATCACGAGCGAATCGACGGCTCCGGCTACCCCAGGGGACGGTCCGGTGACGAGATCCCGGTGGGCGCGCGCATCCTCGGACTCGCCGACTCCCTGGCCGCCATGACCGCCCCGCGGGCGTACCGCCCCGCCATGGATCCGCAAGAAGCGATGGGGGAGCTGTCACGCCTCGCGGGAGACGCCTACGACGCCGCGATGGTGGATGCCCTGGGTGCTCGCCTGAAGTGAGACTCGCCGGCTCAGCCGGTGAACAGCCGCCGGTGCTCGGCCTTGGTGCAGCTTCCGGAGAAGACCTCGAGCCCCAGCTCCCGAGCCCGTTCCTCGGCCGGGGGGTACTCCGCGCCCGGCTGGAACCAGACCACACCCGCGCCGATCTCCGCGGCCTGCTCCACCAGCGGCATCGTCCGTTCGCCGGACACGAAGAGATCCACGATCTCCACGGGCGGATCCCCGGGGATGGAGACCAGATCGGGGTAGGCCCTCAGGCCGCCGATGTCCCCCGCTCGGGGGTGCACCGGGATCACGGTGAAGCCGTGTTCGGCCAGGTACAGTCCCACCTCGTTGCTGGGGCGCTCCGGCTTGGGGGACATCCCCACGACCGCCACCACCCGGGGGCGGCCCAGCCACTCCCGCGCCCGGGCGTCGTGGCTGCGGTCGGGCATGGGGCAGGAAGCGGCTTGGTCGATCGGGTCGGTCATCGGTGGGTCCCTCCGGGCGTACCTGGAGGATCAGGGTAGGACCGAGTCCCCGCGGACGCAATGGACCGTACCGGGGCCTGTGGGTGGGGGCCAGGAACGGAGAGGACTACTCGTCCTCCTCCTCGTCGTCGGTCATCCGCTCCATCTTCACGTCACGGACGTTCCCGGCGCCCGTGGCAGCACCGGGGCCCTCCTCGTCGTCCTCGTCGTCGCTCATGCGCTCCATCTTGGTGCCCTCGTGCTTGGACAGGCCACCCTTCTTCTTGGAGCTACCGCCCTCCGACGCCGGCTTCTCCTCGGTCTTCGCCTGGCATTCGGTGAGCCTGTCGCCGGTGAACCCGTAGCAGGGATCGCCGCTCACCCCGGCGAGGGCTCTTTGGTAGGCGTTCGCGCGGCTCTCGCACTCGGTCAGCTCGTCCCCCGTCCGTCCATCGCAGGACAGCAGCGAGATCGTGACGCCCGAATCCAGCACCTCCTGCAGGCAGGCGTGCAGCTGCTCCTGGGTCGGCTTGCCGATGCACGGAGCCTCCGGCGGGCCGCTCGACTCGGGTGGTGTGTCGCTGGCCCAGGCGGCGCCGGCGATCGACGCGATCAGGACGAAGATGGCCGAAAGAGCGATGCGGGTCATTCCGTGTTCCTCCTCATGACGCAGCTCCCATGGTCCCCGTGGCTCCGGGTGGTGTCAATAGTACGCGCGCACCCCGGCCCCGAGGAGGACAGGAGATAGACGGCGGCGTCCTGCGCTCTATTCAATGCGGCCTCCCGGGGCCGGCGGAGGTGACGAGGGGGGCCGGTCGTGGCATGTTGTGTCCTCGCCGTACTGGCGCAGGGAGCCGATGCCGTGCGAATCCTGATGATCTATCTCAACCGCCTGGTCTGGCCCGAACCGGCGCCGCCGATCGGGGCCGCGTGGGTGGCCGAGGGGCTGCGCCGCGATGGCCACGAGGTCCAGCTGCTGGACCTGATGTTCGCCGACGACGCCCAGGGGGCCATCGACGGGGCCCTCGCGTCGTTCGAACCCGAGTTGATCGCCCTGTCGATCCGGAACATCGACAGCACCTGGATGGCCCAGCCGGCGTGGTCGATCCCGGTCGCGAAGGAGATCACGAGCCACCTCACCGCGAGCACGGATGCCCCGGTCCTGCTGGGTGGGGCCGGTCCGTCCCTGGTGGCAGAGGAGACCCTGCGGGCCCTGGGGCTCGAGGTGGGTGTGGTCGGGGAGGGGGAGCTGGTGGCACCGGCGCTGGTCCGGGCCCTGGCCGAGGGGAGGTCGCTGGATGGCCTCCCCGGCGTGGTCCAGCCCGGCAAGCCGATCCTGCCCCCGGCCCACGAGGACATCTGGGACCACTTCGCGCCGGCCCACGACCTGGTGAACTACGAGGACTACGTGGCGCTGGGTGGCGGGTGTGGGGTCCAGACCAAGCGGGGCTGCGCGTTCCAGTGCATCTACTGCAACTACCCGCTGCTGGAGGGCAAGCGCTACCGCCGGCGGAACCCCGAGCGGATCGCCGACGAGTTCGAGTCGGTGATCCGCGATCAGGGCATCGTCGACTTCGGCTTCACCGACAGCGTGTTCTCGTTTCCCCGCGACCACGCGCGCGAGGTCTGCGAGGCCATCGAGCGCCGGGACATGGGCGCGAAGTGGACCGCGTACGTCAATCCCGCGGACCTGAAGGAGGACCTGGTCGCCGCCATGGCTCGCTCCGGCTGCCACGCCGTCGAGCTCGGTGTGGATGTGGCCGACGAGGAGATGCTGGCGCGCACCAAGAAGGGCTTCGGCCTGACGGCCCTGGAGCAGTCGGTCCAGCTGATGCACGACCACGGGATCGCCATCGGCGCCTACGCCCTGCTGGGTGGTCCCGGAGAGACCCGCGCCTCCGCGGAGCGGACCCTGGCCTTCCTGGAGGGGCTGACCCAGCTGGACGCGGTGATCTTCACCTTCGGAATGCGGGTCTATCCGGGCACGGAGCTGGAGACCCTCGCCCGGTCCGAGGGCCAGGTCGCCGCCGACGATCCCCTGCTCGAACCCCGGTTCTACGTGTCGTCGGAGCTGAGCGATGCCGATCTGACCGAGCTGGCCGACGCCATCCGCGAGCGCGACCGCTGGCTGGCCCCCGAGGACCTGCTGGACGAGGACGACGCCTTCCTGCACTGGGCGGTCCGCAAGTTCCGACCTCGACCCATCTGGCGCATGGCCGAGATGACCGCCAAGCTCCGCCGCCGCAACCGCGAGAAGAAGCGCAGAGCGCTGAAGCGGACCTAGTGGGGCGGATTCAGGATCCACCCCACTAGCGAATCACTCCGCCGAACACGGGGTCAGGCCGCCGCGGCACCCGACCTGGGTGGCTATTCGGTTCCGGACTCGGACTCGGACTCGGACTCGGACTCGGACGCGGGCTCGGGCTCGGGCTCGGGCTCGGGCTCGGGCTCGGGCTCGGGCTCGGGCTCGGGCGCCGGTGGCGGCGGCGGCTCACCCACGGTGACCGTCGCCTTCATCGCCCCCGGCTGCTCCTGGGGCACGTGCAGCAGGAAGTAGGTGATCGAAGGCTGGTGCCGCAGCACGAACAGCTGCTTGCCTTCCAGGTCCACCGGCAGGTCGAGGGCGATCACCGCCTCACCCTCCTCCCCGGGCGCGGGCACCTGCCCCGTGTCCATCAGCGCCAGTCCCATCCGACCGCTGAGCACCCCCAGCACGATGGGTCCCTGGAACGGGGTCGAGAGCTCCACGGGTAGGACCCGGGCGTCCATCTCCGGGAAGTTGAAGGCCTGGATCGCACCGGGGGCCAGTTCCAGTTCGTGGGTGGCCCCCGGGGTCACGCCCACGGAGATCTGGGACAGGATGTCCTGGCTCAGATGGGTCCGCGGTGGCACCTGTTCCGGGGCGCGCTGGTCGTACCACAGCACCGAGTAGCCCTCGAGGCGGGGCAGGGAGTAGCTCAGGGTCTCCACCTGGAAGAGGATCATCTCCCGACTCTCCTCCTTGTCCAGGATCACGTCGGTCCACATGTACTCCCGACGGTCCTTGTAGGTCAGCGTCAGGGTGAGCACATCCCCTTCCTCCAGGAACTCCAGCAGGTCCCTCGAGTTGTCGTTGAGCTCCAGCAGGGCCACGGCGCGGGTCCGGCCTGCCTCCAACCCCGCGAGTTCGAAGGCCGCCCAGGCGTCGACCGGGTAGACCTCGCTCAGATCCCCCTCCTCGAAGCCCACCCCCCAGAACTCGATGTCCCGGGCCACGTAGCGGGTGCCCTCCTCGGGAACCTCGAAGAACAGACGCTTCTGGGCGGAGATCTGCAGCTCGTCGCGCAGGTCCAGGGGGGTCTTGGACTCCCCGGCCAGCGCGGTCGCCCCCCACAGCAGGCTCACCAACAAGGGCAGATACAGCGGTCGCATGGACATCCTCCCTGTGCGGATCCTATCCGCGGTGGCCCCCAATGGCCAAGAAAGGCGGGTGCAGGGGTACGATCGCCCGGCAGTGGGAAGGGGGGGGATCACTCGAAGGAGACGGAGTCGAGGAGCTGATCCACCAGGGGGGCTACCTCGGTCTCGGTGGCCGCGTCACCGGTGGTCACGACCATGGCCAGGCCCGGCGCGTCGGCCAGGCGGACCATGGTCCACAGGCCCTCGCTACCCTCGGTGACGATGCGGAGCTGGCGTCCCGCCAGGGCGTGGCCCCCTGCGGTGGTGCGGGTGACCTCGGAGATGGCCGCCGGCGTGCCCTCGGCCACCAGCTCGGCCGCGGCCTGGCCGACCTCGTCCTCGAACAGCTGCGTCGCCTCGGCGGCGTCGATGCCGGGGATCAACTTCAGCCCCAGGAAGGTCGTGGCGCCCGGGGGCATCAGGACCATCTTGATCGCCCTGTCGGTGGGCGCGTCACCCATGGCCGACCAGCCCTCGGGCACGACCAGCGCGGCCCCGTTCATCCGGAAGTTGTCGCCCTCCATCTGGGCGCCAATCCACTCCTCGCGGTAGCCGGTGGCGCCGGTGTCCACGCCGAGCATGGTGCCCAGCTGGCGCATCATCGTTCCCGCCTCGCCGATGCCCTCGAGGCCCTCGCCGAGTCCGGCCAGACCCTCGCCCAGACCCGCCATCATCGCCTCCATGTCCATGTCCATGGCGCCGGCGGCGGAGGTCTGACTGTCCGGGTTGACGGCCGGCGGCTCGATCCAGGCCACGGTGCGCTTGCCCTTGAGCTCGAACTCGAAGGCGCCGCTCTCGGCGTCCGGTCCCGGATCGCCGATGACCAGGGCGATGCGTCCAGTCTTGGTCTTCTTGGGGACCTTGACCGTCAGCCGCACCGGATAGAGGTGCTTGCCGGCGGGCACGGCATGTTCGGCCGTGTCGAATCCCCACCAGGTCACGCCCTCGAAGTCGTAGATCCAGTCGGCCTGGATCGCGAGGCTGGGCAGGGGTCGGGCCCGGCGCTGTAGCGGTTCACCGGGGATCTGATAGGCCAGCTCCTGGATCGCCCAGCCCTCGGGCAGCGCGATGGCGACCTTGGTCGAGGCGTCGCCGGCGTCGTCGGCGGTGTTGTCCACCTCGACCTCGATGGCCAGCACGGCCAGGTCCTTCTTGAACGACTCCACGGTCAGCGATCGGATCTTGATGGTCGGGCACCCCAGGACGAGGCTCGCCAGGAGCAGGCCCAGGGCAGCGGGCATCAGGGGACGGACGGCGCGGCGCATCAGGACGCCTCCTCTCCGGCCGGGGTCTCGTGGGGCACGACCCGGACCAGGGCCTTGTCCTTGCCCACGACCAGCTGGAGCTGCGTCGGACGTCCCGGCGTGGGCGTCGTGCTCGCGTCGCCCACATAGCCCAGCTCCACCAGCATGTCGGTGGTGCCCTGGGGCACGCCGGTCAGGTCCAGCTCCACGGCCATGTCGTGATTGCGGGTGACGTCCACGGTGTCCACCACCGCGTGCAGGGCGACCCAGCGGTGCCCCTCGGGCGCCGGGAACTCCCGGTCGTAGACCTGGGCCACCTGGGGCGAGTGCCCCATCGGCCGGGCCCCGGCCTCGCCGACCATCGCGGCCTCTCCCACCAGCCGGCCTCCCGCGAGACCCAGGTCGTCGGGGAGCACCGCCGCGAAGAAGCAGAGCTGGTCGCTCTGGGAGGTGGGCATCTCCATCTCCTCGCCGCCCTCGGTGGGTTCGGTCTGCTCGATGGCTACCGAGACGTCCAGCTTCAGTGTCATCGATCCGTCGGCCGTCGGACCGTCGGTGACCGACGCGCCGACGATCTTGATCTCGACGCAGGAGAGGGCCACGACCGCCATCAGAGGGATCGCCACCAGCCAGGGGAGCCAACGCACCACCGTGCTCTTCCGCACAGCAGCCTCCTTTCGATTGAGCGCGCCGGCACCCTCATTTGCGCCGGCGGTGCGGCGACGGTAGCATGTTTCGCCTGGCCGCGGCCAATGAGTGAGGCTTCATTCAGAGGGGGTCGAGCGACCCCCGTGAGAGGGATCGACCATGGGCGAGTTCCGCGTTGACGAGAGGGATGCACTCTTCACCCTGTTCGAGTGGCTGGACCTGGATCCGCTACTCGGTCTGGAGCGCTACGCGGCGTACGACCGCGAGACGTTGCAGATGGTGATCCGCGAGGCCGCGAAGTTCATGGTCGAGCAGGTGGCCCCGGTGAACAAGGCGGCCGACCAGGAGGGGTGCACCTTCGAGGACGGTCAGGTGCGCTTCCCCGAGTCGTACTACGAGCTGGCGCCCAAGTTCGCCGAGGCCGGCTGGTGGGCGACCATCCGCGACATGGAGTGGGGCGGCATGGGCCTTCCCGAACCCGTGTCCTTCGCGATCAACGAGTTCATCGACGGGGCCTGCCCGGCCTTCGGGCTGATCCCGATGCTGACCACCGGCTGCGGCCACCTGGTCGAGGCCTTCGGCACCGACGAGCTCAAGGCCCAGTACGTGGATAAGATGTACACCGGCCAGTGGGGCGGCACCATGTGCCTCACCGAACCCCAGGCGGGCTCCAACGTGGGGGCCCTGAGCACCAAGGCCACGCCCGCGGGCGATCACTATCTGATCGAGGGCACCAAGATCTTCATCACCAACGCCGAGCACGACCTGCTGCCCAACATCGCCCACGCGGTCATCGCCCGCATCGAGGGCGCACCGGCCGGCAGCCGCGGCATCAGCCTGTTCCTGGTGCCCAAGTACCGCCTGGACGAGGGCGGCGAGCCCGGCGAGTTCAACAACGTCCGCTGCGCCAACATCGAGCACAAGATGGGCATCCACGGTTCGCCCACCTGCCTGATGAACTTCGGCGACGGTGGCGAGACCCACGGCTACCTGCTGGGCGAGGTCAACCGGGGCCTGGCCTGCATGTTCCAGATGATGAACGAGGCCCGGATCGAGACCGGGATGAATGGCCACGCCATCGCGGCGGCGGCCTACCACGCGGCCGTGGACTACGCCAAGGAGCGGGGCCAGGGCATGAGCGTGCGGGGCGCGCCGGCGGACACGGGCGGCCAGGTGGCGATCGTCGACCACCCGGACGTGCGCCGGATGCTGATGGAGATGAAGGGCTACGTGGAGGGCATGCGGGCCCTGCTGCTGTTCACCGGCTACCACGAGGACATGGGCCACAACCTCGAGGAGGGGGAGGAGCGACAGAACCACCTGGACCTGGTCGAGGCGCTGACCCCCCTGTGCAAGGCCTTCTGCACGGACATGGGCTTCCGGGTCTGCGAGCTCGCGGTGCAGGTCCACGGTGGGTACGGCTACTGCTCCGAGTACCCGGTCGAGCAATACCTGCGGGACGTGAAGATCTACTCCATCGTCGAGGGGACCAACGGGATCCAGGCGCTGGACCTGGTGGGTCGCAAGCTGCGGGTCCGCGGTGGGGCGCCGGCGCGCGCCCTGCTGGGCCGGCTGGGCCAGGGGGTCTCCAAGGTGGTCGAGGACGGACGGCTGGGCGACCTGGGCACCCGGGTGATGGAGGGCAACAAGGTCCTGGTGGAGGTCACCGGCGCCCTGGCCAAGGGCGGCGAGGCGGACATGATGTTCCCCATCGCCAACGCCACCCCCTACCTGGAGCTCATGTCCCGGGTGGTCTGTGGAGTGCTGCTGGCCGAGCAGGCGGTGGTGGCCCAGGACGCCCTGGAGGCGCTGTGGGAGAGCGAGGGCTGCGGAACCGACGAGGAGAAGCAGGCGCTGCTGCGCCGCAACGACAACGCGGTCTTCTACCACAACAAGATCCAGACGGCGCACTTCTACGCCCGTCACCTGCTGGTCAAGGTCGGCTCCCTGCGCGACGAGATCCTCGCCGACGATCGTTCGATGCTCGAGGTGATCTTCTAGTCGGGTGCCACGGCGGGATCGCCCCGCCGTGCCTCCGCGAGCCCTCTACCCTCGACCCCGATCCCTCTTTTCAGTAGACTGCGCCAGCCCCGGAGCCCCCGAGGTCCGGGCCCATCCACATGTCGAGGGGATGAAGCATGGGCGCACCCGCCGGTGGAGACGACAACAAGAGCCCGATCCAGGAGATCGTGCAGCCATTCATCGACCTGGTCCGGGCGCCCCGCGCCCTGTGGGGCATCAACCTCGCATACGTGCTCGAGGGTCTCGTCTACTTCGGGATGCTCGGCTACCTGGCGATGCATTTTTCGGACTTCGTGTTCCAGGCCGTGGAGCACGCCGACGAGTGGTCCCACAACAGCGTCATGGTGCTCACCGCCGGTATCACCCTGGCGATGGTCGGGCTGGGGTGGGTCTGTGACAAGTGGGGGATCCGCAAGGCGCTGATCCTGGCGTTTGTCCTGCTGCTGTGCGGTCGGACCCTGATCGCCGGGGCACCCAACCTGTTCGGCCAGGAACCGGTCCGCCCCGGTGTCCAGGCCGGGGACAAGGTCAGCCTTCACATCGAGAAGGTCGGCACCCGGATCGGGCTGAAGACCGTCACCAAGAGCACGGTGATCGCCAACGACGAGGGCGGTTTCGACGTGCAGGGCAAGTGGGCCGTCGACCTGGCCCCCGGCAACGGCATCGCCCCCGGCGCCGATCTCGAGGGGCGTCTGGTCCGCGTGGGCCGCGCGACGGTCGGTGAAGGGGAGAAGCAGGACTGGACGATCACCTACGGCGAGCCTCCGGTCGAGGCCCGCTGGATCGTACACGCGGCCGAGAAGCACCGCCTGTGCGAGGGTGCGACGGTCCGCATCGACAACGGCTACGTGACCCCCCGGCTCAAGGACGACGAGATCGACGGCTACGTCATCCGCTCCCACTGGTCCGAGGACGTCTCCGGCGTGGACCTGTCGGGCTGCGATCCCGATGAGATCCCGGACGAGAGCCTCGACACCAGCGAGGACCTGTTGCGGGTGGACGAGCGCTGGGAGATCCCGACCGATCTGGACACCGGCTCGGCCACGGCGGCCACCATCGCCCAGGTGGAGGAGACCGAGGACGGCAAGGTCGACCTGCTGCTCGAGGACGCCTACGTCACCTACGTCCGCAACGGCGGCTACTACCTGCAGAAGGAGGCGGGTGGACCGACGCTGTTCGTGTTCACCAATCCCCTGTGGTCGCCCCTGCACCTGCTGACCCTGCTGGGCATCTTCATCGTGGTGCTCGGCTACGGCATGTACCAGCCGTCGGCGTACGCGGCGGTTCGCCAGTTCACCACGCCCAAGACCGCGGCCATGGGCTTCGCCATGCTCTACGCCCTGATGAACCTGGGCGGCTGGCTGGTGACCTTCGGCTTCCTGATGCGGGACGAGAAGTTCCTCGGACTGGGGATCCCCGGGACCTACTGGGTCTACGTGGGGCTGACCGTGCTGGCGCTGCTCTCCACGCTGGTGATCCTCACCCGCAAGACCGTGAACAACGCCATCGCCGCCGCCAAGGCGGAGACCGCCAAGATCGAGGCCGAGGCCGACTCGACCAAGGACGAGGAGACCAAGAAGAAGGAGGAGGAGGCCAAGCGCAAGGCCGCCGCGGACATCAAGGCCCGGGAGGGCAAGCTGCCGTTCCACGTCTGGATCGTCCTGGTCGCCTGCATCGCGGCCGCGTACTGGAAGCTGTCGCTGACCGGCTTCGCCATCGCGACGGGGGTGATCGTGGTGCTGGGCATCGCGATGCTGGTTCTGCCCCCGGTGCGGAACTGGGTCTCCAGGCACCCCCTGGCGGACGCCAAGTTCTTCTTCTTCATCTTCGCGCTGATCCCGGTGCAGACCCTGTTCACCTACAACTGGCTGGTGTTGCCCCAGTACATCGAGCGGGCCTTCGTGGGCTGGATCAGCGAGTACTTCGAGATCGCGGCCAACCTCAACCCGATCCTGATCTTCATCGCGGTGCCGATGATCGCGGCCTTCACCCGCAAGGCCAAGGTCTACAACATGATGATCCTCGGGACCCTGATCATGGCCGCGCCGGCCTTCCTGCTGGTCATCGGGCCCCACTGGTGGACCCTGTTCCCCTACATCTTCATCATGACCATCGGCGAGGCCATGTGGCAGCCGCGTTTCCTGCAGTACGCCGCCGAGATCGCGCCCGAAGGCCGCACCGGCGAGTACATGGGCGTGGCCCAGCTGCCCTGGTTCCTGACCAAGATGCTGGCCCCGCTGCTGCTCACCGGCTGGACCATGAGTCGCTACTGCCCGGCCGAGGGCGAGCAGAACACCCGGGTGATGTGGCTCATCTTCGCCACCATCGCCATGAGCTCGACGGTCATGCTCGTGCTCGCCCGCAACTGGATCGGCAAGGACTTCAAGACCCAGGCCTGATCGAATACCGGCCCCCGCCGCGACGTCCAAGCTCCGAGGTCGAGACCTCGCGAGCTCCCTGTGCGATGATCGGCCGGTGGAGGAGCTGCGGATGCGTGTGCGCGTCGTTGTTGTGCTTGGAATCGCGATGATCTTGCTGGGCGGGTGGAAGTCCTGCGGGGCCGATGTGGAGCCGGCGGGGGAGGCGGTGGCTGCGGCGATTCCAGGGCCGGAGGCCGAGTCCGGGTCCGAGGCGGATGGCCGTCCCGCCGCGACCGAGACCGAGACCGTGGCCGAGACCGAGACCGAGACCGAGACCGAGATCGAGACTCTTGCCACGTCATCGGAAGCCACCGACTGCACATCCGTGCCCGCCGACCTGCCGCTGGCCGATCGCTGCAAGATGGCCGGGGCCGTGGTCCACACCTTCCCCAACACCTGCGTGGGCGGGTGCAAGGCCGCGGAACAGATGATGATGTGCGGCGCGGCGATGACCGAGGGCTGCAAGTGCCCGGACGGGCAGTGCATCGACGAGACCACCGGCTGCTGCCGGGAGATCCGTCGCTAGAGTAGAGACACGTGACCCCGCCGGTGCGGCCGGCGGGATGGAGGTGACGCATGATTCTGGGGAACTTCGGGGACCGGCTGGCCACGCTGGGTCTGGTCGCACTGCTGGGTGCCTTCGCCATCGGGTGCACCGAGGAGGCGCAGGACCTGTTCACCGACACCTACATCGTCAAGCTCGGCGCCGAACCCGGCGAGGTGGCCGGCGAGGTGGTTTCGATCCAGGAGGACTTCGCGACGATCTTCGACTTCGAGCCCCTGCACGTGTTCTCCGAGGTCACCCAGGGCTTCCAGGTGGTGCTGCCCATCGGATTGGTTGAGTCCATCGAGGGGCTGGACCAGGTGGAGTACGTGGTCATCGACAACCCCAAGGAGTACACCCCGCCGCCGGGCACCGAGGAGCCGGATCTGGGTGAGGGGGAGACCCCCGAGGGCCTGGAGCGCATCGGCTGGGACGTGGCGTTGCTGGGCGATCTCTCCGGGCTCGAGGTGGCGGTGGTGGACACCGGCATCGACCTGGAGCACCCGGACCTGAACGTCGTGGGTACCTACGACGCCGTGGGCGAGAGCGGCGGCGAGGACGCCGGCGGCGACGACCTCAACGGCCACGGTACCCACGTGGCCGGCACCATCGGCGCCGTGGCCGACGGCAGCGGCGTGGTGGGCGTGGCCCCGGGTGTGGGCATGCACGCGGTGCGGGTGCTGGACTCCAGCGGCGGCGGGACCCTCGGCGACATCATCGCCGGGCTGGAGTACGTGGCCGCGAACCCGGAGATCCGGGTGGTGAACATGTCCCTGGGCGGCGCAGCCGATCCCTCCGCCGCGCCCACCCTGGGCGAGGCGATCCAGACGCTGGAGGACATGGGCGTGGTGGTCTGCGTGGCCGCGGGCAACGAGGGTGAGGACACCTCCGGCTACATCCCGGCGGGCTACGACCTGGGCCTGGTGGTGAGCGCCTACGACGCGGACGGCGGCTACAACGGGTTCGCCGACTTCTCCAACTACGGCGGCGAGGTCGACGTCTCCGCCCCCGGCGTGAACATCACCTCGACCCTGCCCGAGGACATGGGCGGCTACGACGGCTATGGCGCCCTGTCCGGCACCTCGATGGCCACCCCCCACGTGGCCGGTGCGGCGGCGGCCTATCTGTCGATCTACCCCGACGCTTCGGGCGACGATGTCATCGACGCCATCATCGACAGCGCCGACAACAGCCTCGCCGACGCGGCGGACGACCACCCCGAGGGCTTCCTGGACTTCGTCGCCCTGATGCAGTGAAGACGAGGTTTCGGGCTTCAGGCTTCAGGCGACGCGGTCGTCTCGCCTTGCTCGATATCCGATCCGGAAGCAGGGGAGTTTCTCGCAGAGGCGCAGAGGCGGCAGAGGCCGCAGAGAAGAGGTCCCCGACGAGACCTCTGCGCTCTTTGCGTTCTCTGCGCCTCTGCGAGAGGTCCTTCACGGATGCGCTGGGAAGGGTCCGGAGCCCGAACGGGGCCCCAAGCGAGTCACGCTTTCTCGAGGCCTGACGCCTGACGCCTGACGCCTGACGCCTTCTTCATCCCCACCGATAGTCGTCCATGGTCTGGGCCTCGTCCCAGGCATGGGTGAAACCCGTCGCCGACCGGAACGCCGAGTCGTCCACCACCACCGGATGCTTGAGGTGCTTCACAGCTCCGGCGGGAAGATCCGGGAGACCGAAGCGTCCGGTCATCAGCGGGAAGAGGGGCTCGGGGAGGGGGACGTTGACCCGGTCGGTCACGCGGATCAGCAGGGACAGGGGCACCGGGTCCGGACCGGCCACGTTGAAGACCCCGCGCAGCTTCGCGTCCAGCGCCGCCGCGATGGCGGTCACCGCGTCTTTTTCGTGCATGAACTGGTACAGCGGGTCGAAGCCGAGGATCGTGGGGACGTAGCTGCCCTTGATGTACTGGGCCAGGGTCCCGTAGCCGGCCGAGCCCAGCGTGTAGCACATGCGCAACACGGCGGTGGACATCTCCGGATGGCGCCACAGCGCCGTCCCTGCGTACAGATCGGCGGCCACCATGTCCGCGAGCTCGGGGAAGGTCGAGACCGCCAGCGGCGGGTCCGCTTCGGTGTGGTACAGCGGCGTGTCCGGCGCGGCGCCGTAGTACGTGTGACGACCGATGAAGATCGCGTGCTTGACGCCGAACCGGGCGCAACGGTCGAACACGGCGCGGGTGCCGCCCAGGTTGATCCGGTAGCGCCGCTCCAGGCCGGCGGAGAAGTGGGTGACCGTGCCCATGTGGATGACCGCGTCGGGGCGGCGGGTACGGAACACGTCCTCGGCGGGGCGCTTTCGGATGTCGGCGCGGAACACCTCGACACCGTCGGGTGGGGCGGGCCAGGGCCGGACGTCGATCCCGAGCACGGAGTGTCCCTCCAGGATCAGTCGCTCGGCCACCATGCGGCCCAGACCCCCCGCGATCCCGGTGACCAGGACCTTCACCGCGCCTCCCCCTCGGGGCGGCTCTTGCGCCCGAATCGACGGACTCGCCGCACCTGGCGCCCCTCCTCGATCAGGACCTCGATCCGCGCCTTCACCTCGTCCACGTTGCGCTCGATGACCTCGTCGGGCTCGGTTCCATCGCCCTCGAAGCGCATCACCTCGCCGTAATGGATGTGACAGGTGCGGGGGCGCGGGATGGCGAGCAGATAGGGCGTCACCGGCACGTAGGGCGCCCCGACCAGGCGACCGAGGGTCTTGGCGTTGTAGATCGTCGGCAGGATCTCCCCTCCGCCGATGAAGGCCACCGGCACGATGGGGGTCCCGGTCTGCATCGCCAGGCGCATGAAGCCGGTGCCGAAGCGCACCAGGTCGTAGCGCTGCCAGTACAGCTTGGCCGTGCCCCGCGCCCCCTCGGGGAAGACCATCAACGCCCGGTCGTCGCGGAGGAACTGCTCGGCGTGTTCGGGCAGTCCGGTCAGCTGGCCCACCCGGCTCAACCAGGGGGCGAACACCGGCCAGCGCCCCAGGAACTTCTCGGCCATCCCGAAACCGAGCCGGGGCGGGTGCTTGTCGAGGATCAGCGAGGTCAGGATCATCGCCCCGTCCACCGCGAACCCACCCGAGTGGTTGCCCACCAACATGGTCCGACCCCGGTCCGGCACGTGCTCGATCCCGTGGACGCTGATCTTGAAGTAGTGGCGATAGAACCAGCCCAGCAGCGAGAAGAACAGCGCCACGTGCTCCCTCGAGATCCCGTAGCGGTCCAGGCCGTAGCGGCTGAACTCGATGTCCAGCTTCCGGACCTGCGTGGCCACCTCGGGCAACACCAGTCGCTGGGGCACAAGGGCGTCCATGGCCTCCTCTCCCGCACGGCCAGCCCGCGCAGATGACGAACGTTCAGTCTACACTAGGCAGGTGTCCGGTCATGCCGTGGCTGATCGGGACTACAGATGACTCCAATGAACGCAGACGAACACAGATGACGGCGATGATTCCCGGAATCCCGGTTGGCTCCTGGCGATGCTCTGGCGTGCCGAGGTCGAACTCGTCTCGGAAGAGCGGGCGCAGCATCTGCGATTCAGCCGCGTGTATCTGCGTTCATCCGTGTTCCCGATCAGCCCTCTTCCGACGAATACTCCCCGGATCGAACCGCCGGATGAGGGCGGGTAGTCCATGAACCGCCGTCTCACCAAGGGGCGCAAGATCGTGTTCACGGTCGTGGTCCTCGGGGTCTTCCTGGGTTTGTTCGAAGGCGTGGCGCGGATCTGGGAGGCGACCCGGCCGGAACCGACCATGCCCGAGCCGATGGCCAGGGACTGCCACGAGGGACAGCCCTGCTTCGAGGGGGCCGCGACCCTCCCCGAGCCATCCCCGGATGGCATCCGCCTCGTGGAACAGCGCCGCTCCGGCTGGGGCTTCGTCCCCGGGAGCAAGGCCGCCCACGGCCACGTGGTCGCCACCATCAACGACCTGGGCTTGCGCGGCCCCAACGTCCCCGCCGACAAGGGGCCGGACGAGATCCGCCTCCTCGGACTCGGCGACTCCTCGGTCTACGGCTACGGCGTGGAGGACGACGAGATCTTCCTGGAGGTCGCCGCCGCGCTCCTCGAAGACGAACACGGCGGCACCGTCCGCGCCGTCAACGGCGCCCTGCCCGGCTACTCCTCCTTCCAGGCCCTCAAGGTCCTGCGCCACGTCGGCCCCACCGTCCAGCCCGACTGGCTCGTCATCGCCTGCATCTGGTCCGATGTCTTCTACACCGAGCAGCCCCTCGAAGCCGACCGCCCCGAATCCCCCCTCGCGGCCGTCCGGATGATGAAACACCTCCTGCAACCCTGGCTCCCCGCCCGCACCATCGGCTGGTGGGACCCCGAGCAGGGCATCGGCACTCCCGCCGAGGGCCGCAGCCCCCGCGTGGCCCTCAACGAGTACATGGACAACCTCCACTCCATGGGCACCGAGAGCGAACAGCTCGGCGCGAAGCCCGTCTTCCTGATGCTCCCCGCCCCCATCGACCTCGACCCCGCCGGGCCTCCGGACTACGTCCTCGACTACCGAGCCGCGATGCGCACCGTGGCGGAGGAACTGGACGCGCCATTGATCGACGGGCCGCGGTATTTCACGCGACACGACGCCGAACACGGCGACTTCTTCGACCGGGTTCACCCGTCGGTCTCAGGTCACGCCAAGCTCGGCGAAGCCCTCGCCGCGACCCTCGCGCCGCAGTCTCCAACGGCAAGATAGGCCACGGGTCGATCCGAACGGCCAGCGGGATGGCTCCATCAGGAGGACGCGAGCATCTCGCGTACCAGACCTCGGTTCCCATCGAAGGTCTTGTCGATCCCCTTGGCGATCACCTTCTCGATGAACCTGCCGATGAGGGGAACTCGGGCGTGGATCTCGGCGGTCTCGGTGACGAGGGTGCCGTCGACGGTGGAGTCGAAGGTCGTGACGCCGGAGATCCGGATCTTGTCGCCGTCGGGACCGTCGAAGCGCCACTCGGCGCGGTTCGTGGACCGGTCCACGCGGTAGGTGATCGTGGTCTCGTCGGTGTTCTTGCGGTCGATTCCGCCGGTTTTCTTGCGACGGTATTGCTGGCACCGGACAGCGAAGGCCATGTGGGTTTCCGACTCCTCGAGGACCTCGTAGGAGGCCGACGCCACGTCCTCCCGTGCCCCGTGAGCCAGCACGAGGAACCTCTCGGAGCAGAACAGCTCGGACACCTCTCCGGGAGGAGCCTCGAGACGGTCGATGTTCTCGACTCTCACTTCGTACTCCGCCTGTTCTCTGCGACCTCTGCGCCCTTTGCGCCGTTACGCGAACTTCTTCTCGCCACGCCCAGAACCCACTCCGGGTGGCGAAGACGCCTGTCGGTCAGAGATCCAGCTCCTCGGCCTCCGCCGCCCGCTCCATGATGAACCGGAACCTCGCCGACGCGTCCTTGCCCATCAGGTCGGTGACGACCTGCTCGGTCTCCAGACGGTGCTCCATGGGGACGGTGACTCGCAGGAGCCGGCGGCGGGCCGGGTCGAGGGTGGTGGACCACAGGGTGTTGGGCATCATCTCGCCCAGTCCCTTGAAGCGCTGGATGCTGGGTTTGGCGCGGCCGCCGATGCTCTTGATGATCCGGGCCTTGTGACCGTCGTCCAGGGCCCAGTGGGTCTTCTTGCCCGCGTCGATGCGATACAGGGGTGGCTGGGCCAGGTAGACGTAGCCGGCGTCCATCAGCGGGCGCATGTGGCGGTAGAAGAACGTCAACAGCAGGGTCGAGATGTGGTGGCCGTCGCTGTCGGCGTCCATCAACAGGATGACCTTGTGATAGCGCAGGTTGCGCAGGTCCATGGTCGAGCCCGCACCGCAGCCCAGCGCACTGACGATGTCGGCCAGCTCCCGGTGTTTCAAGGTCTTGGCCAGGCTCGCCTGCTCCGAGTTGAGCACCTTGCCCCGAAGCGGCAGGATCGCCTGGGTCTTGCGGTCCCGGCCCTGCTTGGCCGACCCGCCCGCGCTGTCACCCTCGACGATGAACAGCTCGCACTCCAGCGGATCCGCCGACGCGCAATCCGCGAGCTTTCCGGGCAGGTTGAGCCGGCGGCTGATCGCCGTCTTGCGACGGACCTTCTGGGCCGCGCTGCGGCTGGCGGCCCGGGCCTTGGCGCTCTGGATCGCCCGGGCGACGATGGCCTCGCCCCAGCTGGTGTTGGCGTGCAGGTGCTGCTCCAGCGCCGTGCGGACCAGGGTCGAGAGCGTCCCCTTGATCTCGGGGTTGTTCAGCCGTCCCTTGGTCTGGCCCTGGAACTGGGGCTCGAGCATGAAGACCGAGATCACCGCGACCATACCCTCGCGGATGTCGTCGGCGGTCAGGGTCGTGCCCTTGGGCAGCAGGTTGTGGGTCTCGATGAAGCCCCGCACCGAGCGCACCACCCCGTCCCGCACCCCCATCTCGTGGGTGCCGCCGTCCCGGGTCGGGATGCCGTTGACGAAGGATCGTACGTGCTCGTCGGTGGACTCGGTCCAGCGCAGCGCCATCTCGACCCGGGTGCCGTTGTCCCGCTCGATCACCAGGGGCGGATCGACCACCGGCCGGGCGTTTCGCTGCTTCTCCACGTGAGCCAGGAAATCCACCACCCCGCCGTCGTGCTTGAACTCCTCGTTGGTGCCCGAATCCTCGTCCCGGAACACGACCTTGAGGCCCTTGGTCAAGAACGCCTTGGTCTCCAGCTGCTCGCGGATCAGGTCCGGTGTGAAGAGCACGACCTCGAAGATCGAGGGATCGGGACGGAAGGTGATGGTGGTCCCGCTGCCCCGCACCTCGCGCATCGGCTTCACCGGTCCGGTGGGCTTGCCGTAGCGGTAGGCCTGGCGGTACTCGGTGCCGTCGCGTCGCACGGTGACGATCAGCGAGGTCGACAGGGCGTTGACCACCGACGAGCCGACCCCGTGCAGCCCGCCGGAGCTGATGTAGTTGCTCTGGTCGAACTTGCCGCCCGCGTGGAGGGTGGTCATCACCAGCTCCAGCGCCGATCGTTTGTGGATCGGGTGGGGATCGACGGGGATGCCCCGGCCGTTGTCCATCACCGTGGCGCTGTCCCGGCCCTTGTGGAGGGTCACGGTCACGTGGGTCGCGTAGCCGTTGATGGCCTCGTCCACCGCGTTGTCCACGAGCTCCCACAGCAGGTGGTGTAGCCCCGCCTTACCCACCCCGCCGATGTACATGCTCGGTCGCTTGCGGACCGGCTCGAGCCCCTCGAGGACCGTGATGTCCTTGGCCGTGTACCCCTGCTTCGCCATCGATCGTCGCTCCCGCTGCGTCAGCTACGCCTCTGCTTCTACGCCTCGTCTTCCACACCCACACCCACCGCCCGGTGGGAACCGCTGTCGGTGACCTCGCCCCAGGTCTGGGGCGCCACCGGCTGGGGAACCACCCTCACCAGGCGGTCCCGCTTCAACATCTGCCGTCCGCGCCCGCCCCGGCGCGTGACCTCGTACTTGGTGGTCCGGACCACCAACCTCGCCCCCCGCGGGGTCTCCACCTCGAGCCCCTGCCGGGCCGCCCGGGCCGTGGTGAAGCCGAGCACCGCGTCGTCGGCCGACAGCTTGATCGCCTGGACCCCGCGGCCCACTCCGGCCAGCACGTTCACCTCGTCCACCGGGAAGATCAGGCAGCGGGCGTCCTCGGTGGCCAGGCACACGTTCTCGTCGCCCACGGTGACCTGGACACCCAGCACCGCGTCGTCCTTGCGCTTGGGATCGAGCCGCATGTACTTGCGCCCGGACTTGTTGCTCGGCGTCCGGTGGGGCCCCAGCGGGATCCGCACGCACTTTCCCGCCCGGGTGACGGCCAGCAGCAGGGGCCAGCCCAGCTCCTCGGCCCCGTCGGGCGCCTCGGGGAGGATCCGCGGATCGGTCAGCAGCGCGCCCACCACCTTCTCCCCGTCGGCGAAGGAGAAGAAGCGCTGCACCGGCTCGCCGTAGCCCGTGGTCGCCGGGATGTCCGCCACCCGGATCACGTAGCAGGCGCCCTGGTCGGTGAACAGGCAGCAGCACTCGCGGCTGGACCCGCGCATCAGCCACTTGACCTCGTCCTCCTCGCGCACCCGGATCGCAGAGACCTCCGAGAACCCCCGCTGGCGCTTGATCCAGCCGTCCCGGGTCACGATGACCCACGAGTCCTCCTTGACGATGTAGGCCTCGGGATCGAAGGCGACCTCCTTGGCGGGCAGCTCGAGCTTGGACCGACGCTCGTCCGCGTACTCGCCGCGGATGCGCTCCAGCTCCTTGCGGATCACCTCCCAGCGCATGGTCTCGTTGGCCAGGATGTCGCGGATCCGCGCCGCCTCGGCCCTCTTCTCGGCCAGCTCTTCGCGGATCCCCTGGATCTCCATCTTCGACAGCTTGTAGAGCTTGGTCTCCAGCACCGCCTCGGCCTGGATCTCGGTGAGGCCGAAGCGCCGCCGCAGCTTGATCCCCGCGTCCTTCTTGTCGTCCGCCGCGCGGATGATGCGGATCGCCTCGTCCAGGTCGTCGAAGACCTTCTCGAAGCCCTCCAGGATGTGGATCCGTTTCTCCAGCTCCCGCAGCTGGTACTCGAAGCGGCGGGTGACCACCTCCATCCGGAAGTCCAGGAAGCAGGTCAGCACGGTCTTCAGATCCACCCGGGCAGGGCCGGCGACCTGGGGGTTGTCGGTGGGCACCAGGCAGGTCAGGTTCACGTGGAAGTTGGAGCGCAGGGGCGTGTGCTTGTACAGGTACGCCATCGCCACTTCGGGGTCGCTGCCCCGCTTGAGCTCCAGCACGACGCGCACGTCGTCGGTGGACTCGTCCCGCACGTCGAGGATCTGCGGCACCTTCTTGTGCACGATCTGTTCGGCGATCTTGGAGATCAGGTCCGCCTTCTTGATCCCGTACGGGATGGAGGTGATGACCGCGAGCTTGCGGCCTCCTCCCGGTTCCACGTGGTACTCGCCGGCCATGGTCACCGGACCCTGGCCGGTCTCGTAGATCGTGCGGATGTCCCCGGGCGTGGTCTCGATCCGTCCGCCCGTGGGGAAGTCCGGACCCGGGATGAACTCCAGCAACGCGTCCAGGTCCAGCTCCGGGTCGTCGATCAAGGAGGTGAGCGCCTCCAGCACCTCACCCAGGTTGTGGGGGGGGATGTTGGTGGCCATGCCCACCGCGATGCCGGTGGAGCCGTTGATCAGCAGCTGGGGGACCTGGGCCGGCAGCACCACCGGCTCCTCCGACGCGCCGTCGTAGGTCGCCCGGGTGTCCACGGTCTCCTGCTTCAACTCCGTCAGCAGTTCGCCCGCCAGCCGCTGGAGCCGGGCCTCGGTGTACCTCATGGCCGCGGGTGGGTCGCCGTCCAGCGAGCCGAAATTCCCGTGCCCGTCCACCAGGGGGTATCGCAGCGCAAAGCTCTGGGCCATGCGCACCATGGCGTCGTAGATCGCCTGGTCGCCGTGGGGGTGGTACTTGGCCATCACCTCGCCGACCACGGCCGCGCTCTTGCGGAAGCGCGCGTCGGCGTGCAGGTGCAGGTTGTGGAACATGGCGTACAGGATGCGCCGCTGAACCGGCTTGAGGCCGTCGCGGATGTCCGGCAGGGCGCGGGAGGTGATGACGCTCAGGGCGTAGTTCAGATAGCGCTGCCGGGTGGTCTCGTGCAGGGCCACGTCGGCCGAACCCCCCAGGGCGGCGATGGGATCGTCGGGGATGGGAGCGTCGGCCGGCGGTTCGCCCGGGACCTGCTCCAGCAGCGAGAGTTGCGAGTCGTTGCGCTCAGTCATGGGCGCCTCCGTCGATGGGGGAGGGGGGCTGCAGCACGATGGGAGCCAGCCGTACGGTATTGGGGCGCGATTCGCCGTCGATCTCCACCCGCCCACAGCGCGCCAGCACGGGCAGCACGTAGTGCAGGCAGCGCACGCCGCCGTTGCCGCGGCGGGTGAAGCGGGCCAGGGGCCCCGGGTTGTTCTGGGACGCCTGGATCGGGACCGGTTCACCCGCGGGTACGATGCGTTCGAGGTAGAACAGGCAGCGATTGATCGCGTCCCCGCGGATCCACAGTGGGTGGGAGGAGCCGTTGGCCTGGGGAGTGATCTGGATCCCGCCGCGGTCCAGGTCCACCGCGTCGAGCCGGAACGGCCGGCTGCGCCGGGCGTCGGGGGTCGCCAGCATCTCCCCCACCCGTCCCGGGAGCGGCCCCAGGGGCCCGGCCAGGCGGCCGAAGTAGTCGTGGACCACGTCGGTGAACAGGCGCTCCGCCTGGGCGTCGGGGTCCTCGGGGGCCCGTTCGGCGTGTTCCCGCGAGCGCCGTTCGGCCCACTCGAAGAACGCGGGTTCGGTGCAGCGTACCGATCCCGGCGCCACCTCGAACCCCGGCAGATCACCCCGCTGGAACAGCCCCTGAACTGCGGCGACCTCGACGCGCAGCAGGCGCGCCATGTCGGTTTCGGTCAGGATGGTCGATTCGGACACGTACTCACCCAGTGGCTACTGGATGAGTATAGGGGAGTCGGTAAGTATTTAATAGGTAGATAATTTACTGAAACTATGTTCAGTCCACATCCACCTTGAACACGTTGGCCATCGCGCTGTCGCCCGCGGCGCAGCCGGCGAACAGCCCATAGCCGCCGCCCTGGATGACCAGCTCTTCGATGAGCTCCATCATCAGCCGCATGCCGGTCGGCCCCTGGGGGTGACCGAAGACCATCGACGAGCCGTAGTTGTTCATCTGGTTGACGTCGATGCCGGTCTCCCGGGCCATGAACACGTCGTTGACCGCGAAGGGGTTGTGGGTCTTGACCGTGCAGTCCTTGATGTCGACCCCGGCCCGGTCGCAGGCCTGCAGGGACGCCGGGACCACCGCGGCGGCCATGTAGCCCTTCTTGGTCCGGTACTGGCCGGAAGAGAGCACCTGCACGGTGACCGACTTGTCCGACGACATCGCGGCCGCCCGGTCCCTGGTGGTGACCACCAGACCGCAGTTGCCGTCCGCCGGGTGGGTCTGGCTGCCGAAGGTCACCGAGCCGTCGCGCATCACCGGCCGCAGCTTGCCCAGGCCCTCGCGGGTGGTGGGGAACACACCCTCGTCACCCTCGACCACCTTGATCACCTTGCGGCCGCTGGGGTTGACCTCCACCGGGACCATGTAGCGCTTGAAGAAGGCTCCGTCGTCCGCCTGGGCCTCGGCGTACTGCTCGTAGCGGCGGAACGCCACGTCGTCCTGCTCCTCGCGGGAGACGCCGGCCTCGGTGGCCACGTTCTCGGCGGTCTGGATCATGGCGTTGTTGGCCCACGGGTCGTGGCCGAAGTTGTCCCAGACCCAGTCGTCGACGATGGGCTTGCCGCCGGGGCCCATGGGGTCGGGGTAGACCATGTGGGGGCCGTTGGAGCACTTGTCGGCGGTGACGTTGAGGATGCACTCCAGCCCGCCCTCTTCGATCTCGGCGGCGGCGGAGGTGACGCAGCGGGCCGAGGTGGCGCAGGCCTGGCTGAAGATCGGGCCGGTCACGTGGTCTGCGCCCAGCAGCGCGGCCACCCAGGGTCCGCCGTAGAAGCACGAGACCGAGGGGATGGTCCAGCCCAGGAAGACCGAGTCGAAGCCCTTGGGGTCGATGTCCTTGTCCGCCAGGACCTTGGCGCCGACCTCGCCGGCGAGCTTCAGCGGATGGAGGGCCGCGAAGCTCCCCTGCCACTTGGAAAACGGTGTGCTCCAGTAGGCGCCGTAGGGGATGAACGCTTTGCTGAAAGCCATGGGAAACTCCCGGAAGGGGTTGCTCAGTATGTGGTCGCCAGGCCGGCCATTATCGTCCGAACGATCGTTCGGATCAATCGCGGAGTAACAGTACGCGCGTGGCGCGTGTGCGCGGTGTGTCACCCTGACACATGAGCTGTGGCGCAGCCGTGGCCCTCACCGGGGCACAGAATCTTCAAGTACCTGGAATAACAGCGTAAACAAAGTTGGCATGGCGTTTGCTCTGTAGACGGGCGTACCCAGACCCGGAGGCACACATGACCCGCTTCTCCCTCGCCGAAGCCACCATCTTCGGACTCGCCCTCGGCGGCATCCTGGGTGTGACCCAGCTGCTCGCCGGTTGCTCCGTTCCCCAGGACGACGAGATCGCCCCCCTCGACGTCAGCGGACGGATCCTGGGCAGTGACGGCATCGGCGCCGCGGGTCCGCCCGATGTGACCTACACCGAGACCGCGGTCTGGGAGATCACCAACCGCTGGTCGGACACGAGCACCGCGGCGGCCAACGAGGCCGGGCTGGCCTGGCAGGCCAACTCCGGGCTGAGCTGGGAGCAGAAGTACTCCCTGTGGGTCGACTCGATGACCGGGCTCGAGGCCCACTCCGGCTGGTACGACACGTTCCAGATCACCAATCCCGAGGGCAAGACGCTGCCGTCCCCGTCGCTGGAGTGCGCGGAGATGGGCTACTTCCTGCGGGTCGTCTTCGCCTCCTGGTACGGACTGCCCTTCTTCGTCGAGGGCAGCAACGCCGGCGACCGGGTCTTCGCCGGGCACTTCGGGTTCGTCAACCAGGACGGCAGCCGCTGGAGCGGGATGCCCAAGTTCGCCCAGTACACCGACTACTCCGACGTGACCGAGGATCAGCTGGCCACCCAGGGCTGGCCCAGCGACTCCAGCCTGCGGGGCCGGGACATCCCCGGCAACGCAGCGGACGATCAGCCCTTCCTGGACGACGACGCCCACTTCGGCTGGTACCTGGACGAGCTGCTGCTGAACAAGCGGGTCGGCTACTTCATGCTGATGCTGCTGCCCTACTTCGGTTCGGTGAACCTGGCCGACGACAACAACGCCTTCCACGTCCAGGCCGACCAGCTGCAGCCCGGCGACCTGCTGATCAAGCGCTGGCAGTCCCAGGGCATCGGCCACGTGATGATCGTCAAGGAGGTCCAGTGGATCGAGGGTGGCGAGGCCGTGGCCGAGGTCGTGTCGGGCTCCATGCCCCGGCGCCAGGCCAAGTGGGAGAGCTCGGTGGCCTCCAAGAACTACTTCACCAACGACTACTGCGGCGGCCCCGAGTACGTGGAGCTGGGCGGCGGACTCAAGGCCTTCAACCAGGCCGAGTCCATCTCCGGGTACTGGACCAACCGGGTACCCATCGAGCGGCTGGGTGACTGGATCCCCTGGTCCGACTCGGCGACCCGCGCGGCCCGGCCCGAGCGGTTCGAGACCCTGCTGGCCTCGGTCAGCGCCGAGGAGCTGGCGGACGAGCTGGTGCTGCTGATCGAAGACAAGCGCAACCACCTGCGCAACTACCCCGCCTCCTGTTCCGCCCGGATCGGCCGCGAGGAGTACTTCGCCCAGCTGTACGACCTGGCCAGCCGTGAGTGGGGTTGGGATCACCAGCGGGTGGATCAGGAGTACCGGACCCTGGAGGACTACGTGTTCGCCGAGCTGGTGTACGACGAGTCCAAGACCTGCTGCTGGAACAGCACGACCTCCGAGATGTTCGAGATCGCGATGGACTACAACCACTCGATCCAGGATGCGGATCCCGACACCTGCGTCGATCCCGCCGTGTTCAAGGCCGAGGACGGGGGCTACGAGACCTTCCGCGGCTACGCCGAGAGCACCGGGCGCGGTCACCAGTGGGTCGACTGGTCCGAGGACGAGTCCTGTCCCCAGCGGGACACGGTGAACGACAGCGAGGCCGCCCACGTGTGGGCCGACTACTGCGACGTGGCCGACGAGCTCGGCGGTGGGAACGAGACCGGGAACGAGGGTGGCGAGGAAGAGGGCGGCGAGCCCGAGGGCGACGACGCCTACGAGCCCAACGAGAGCGCCGGCAGCGCCGCCGTGCTGGTCGAGGGCAGCTACGAGGGCCTGACCGTCACCTCCAGCGACGCGGACTGGTACCGCATCGAGGCCGGAGGCGCCTCGGTCACCGCCACAATCAGCTTCCCCCACAGCTCCGGCGATCTGGACATGAAGCTCGAGGACGGCGACGGCACCTCCCTGGGCACCTCCAACTCCACCTCCGACAGCGAAGAGGTCACCGCCAGCGCCGACGCGGTCCTGATCCACGTCTACGGCTACAACGGCGCCACCAACGGGTACACGCTCACGGTGACGGTGGACTGAGAAGCAGGTGCCTGACGCCTGAAGCCCGAAGCCTCTCTTCGTCAGCCCAGCATCCCCGCGTCCCGGAACCACTGCACCGTGTCCGCGATGGTGTCTTCGAAGGGCCGGGGGCGGTGGTCGAGTTCCCGCTCCGCCTTGTCGCAGACGATGTCCCGGTGGTTGCGCAGGGCGTGGAGGGCCTCGGAGGTGTAGAGGGGGTCGCTGCGGGTGAGGGCGGCCCAGGCCACCACGAAGGGGGCGCCGATGCGGGCCAGCGTCATGGGGGGGACCCAGCCGGGGGCCTCGACGCCCGTCTGTTCGGCCACGACGGCCGCCAGGTCCTTCATCGACCTCCAGCTGCCCCCCAGGAGGTAGCGCTCTCCCCGTCTCCCGTGCTCGGCCGCCCGGGCGACGCCGCGGGCCACGTCCCGGACGTCCACCCAGTTGAAGCCGCCGTCCACCAGGGCCGGTAGCTTCCGGTGGGCCAGGGCCAGGATCATCGCTCCGGTGTGGGAGGGCTTGTGGTCCCGGGGCCCGATGATGCCGGTGGGCGCCACGATCACCGCGTCCAGGCCCCGCTCCACCCCCGCGAGGATCTCCCGCTCTCCGCCGGCCTTGCTGTGGTCGTACGCCGGGCCCGGTCGGGTGTCGGCGAGCTCCCGCTCCTCGGTCACCGGCTCGCCGCGGGGGTGGGGGGAGCGGGCGTGGATCGAGCTGGTGTGCACGAGTCGCTCCACGCCGGCCCGCTCGCAGGCCTCCACCACCGCGCGCACGCCGTCGACGTTGGTGCGGCGGACGGCTCCGTCGGGATCGCCGACGATGGAGATCCGCCCCGCGAGGTGGAACACGGTCCGGGCGCCGGCGAATGCCCGGTCCAGGTCCCCGGGCTCCAGGATCGAACCCTGGACGCGCTCCACGTCGAGCCCCTCGAGGCCGCGGGTGTCCTCGCGAATCAGCACGCGGACGCGATGTCCCCGCTCGAGCAGCTCGGGGACGAGGTTCGCCCCCACGTGTCCGGCGGGGCCGGTGACCACGGTCGTCACGGACGCCCCCTCCGGTACATCCGGATGGCGAGCGCGAGGAGTAGCACCCCGGGCCCGGCCGGCGCCGGACCCCCACCCAGCCCACAGGAACAGTCCCCCTCGGGGGGATCGTCGCCCGGTGCCGTCGTGTCGTCGTCCCCGGTCGGGGGCTCACCGGTGGTGTCGTCGTCGCCGGTCGAATCGTCATCGCCGGCCGCGCTGTCGTCGTCGTCGCCGCCGAACCCCTCGTCCACCTCCCCGTCGCAGTCGTCGTCGATGAAGTTCTCCAGCTCCTCGGCCCCGGGATGGACGCTCGCCAGCATGTCGTCGCAGTCGCCGTCGGCCTCGGAGAGTCCGTCGCCGTCGTCGTCCACGGTGTCCACGGCCTCGATCCAGATCGGAGAGGTCCAGATCCGCTCCTGGCTGTCCGCACCACCGTCCGAACAGGGCACCCCCTGATCGGCGTACCAGCTCCCCCCGTCCAGGTGCACGATGGCGTAGCCGAACCAGGGGATCTCCCACCAGCTCAGCTCGATCCCGTGGACGCCCGGTGATTCCTCGGGCAGCGGGGTCGAGATCTGGTTGGCGTCGTAGAGTTCGACCCGCAGCACGTAGGGCGCCAGGTACGCCGGGAAGGTCACCCGCGCCCAGACCGGCTCCTCGGGAGGTGGGGACAGCACATCACCCGCCACGGCGACCTCCGTGCCGGAGGCGTCGACCAGGCTCAGCAACACGGGCACCCGGGGTCCGCTGGTGGCGAAGGCGTGCCGGTGGAGCAGCGCCTGGTACAGGGTCTCCCGGTCCAGCGGCACGTCCTGGGGCAAGAAGACGCCGGTGAGGGAACCTCCGTAGGACTGGTCCCCGTGCAGCAGGTCGGTGTGGCAGACCATGCCGGGCCAGGTGTCGTGGAAGTCCGTGCCACCGATCAGCCCCAGGTGAAGGCCGTGCACGGCGGGTGCGAGGGCCTCGTTGACGGTGCACCCGTCCGCGTACGGGAAGTGGAGGGGATCGTAGTCGTCGCGTTCCGGGGTGTCCCGGGAGTTCCCGTGTGAGGAGTAGACCTCCACCAAGGGGGCCAGCCGCTCGTCGTGGCACCACCAGCGCGTCGGCATGGGGAGCGACGCGGCCGGATGATGGGGCAGCAGCAGCAGGGGCCCCGCCTGGGCCTCCAGCGCCCGTACCTCGTCCCACATCTCCTCGCAGCTGTCGCGGAGGTCGATGGCCAGCAGGTCGTCCAGGGGCAGGGAACCGACCGCCTCGGGATCGGCGAAGAAGAGGTAGTTACGGTGGCCCAGGTCGGTGCCATCGGACAGCGTCAGCTTCATCTCGCCTGCCAGGAGGGAGACGAACCCGCCCGCGGGATCGTGGCCGTCCGCTGCCAGCGACACGATCTGCGGCCAGTCGTCGGACACGATCGCGAAGTTCCCGTTCAGATGGTCGGTGAGGGCGGCGAAATCGAGGCCGGCAACTCCCCGGGCGTTGGCGTAGAAGTCCGCCAGGTTGCCGCAGGAGATGCCGTCACAGTCGTCCAGGTCGCTGCTACCGCCGTCGCCGCTCAGGCCCGAGTGGGCGTGGAGCTCCCCGAAGTAGTACGCGCGCTCGTCCATCAACTCGACACCCGCCGCCGAGCCCGGCGACATCCAGGCGAGCAGGGTCGCGACGGCGATGGGGGGCAACGTGGCGCGCATGGAAGGGATTCTACCTGCCCGGGTTCGGGTTCTCAGTCCCGCAGCCGTTCGAAGAAGTCGGACAGCATCCGGTAGGTGAGACCCCAGATGGTGTGGGGTCCGACCTGGAAGCAGGGCAGCATCACACCGGCGGGGCCGTAGCGCCACTCGATCTCGCCGTCGTGATCGCCGCGCATGAGGGGTTCGATGGGGATCCAGACGTGGGTCTGGACCTCCTCGTTGACCCGGACCTCCACCGGCCGGATCAGCTCGTAGACGTGGGGGGTCACCACCATCGCCAGGAGTCGGCCCTTGGCCATGGCCTGGACCTCGTTCAGGCAGCCGAGGAACCGGCCGTCCTCGGGCAGGTCGATGCCGACCTCTTCGAGGGTCTCTCGTTCAGCCGCCCGTCGTGGCTCGCCGTCCTCGACCTCGACCCGTCCGCCGGGTAGGGCCATGTGCCCCGACCAGCGGTCCTCCGGGTGCTCCGCGCGGTGGATGAACAGGGCCTCGAGCCCAGCGTCCGTCGCCCGGAGGCAGAGGGCGACGGCGGCCCGCTGGAAATCGTCGCCGGGGATGGTGGTCGGGTCGCGGCGCGCGAGGCGTGCGACGATCCCGGACATGTCCAGCGGGGATCCGGGGAGGGGTGCGGTCGATCCGCCGGGCGTCATGGAGTGAACAGCTCGGCGGTCCAGGGCGGGGCGACCAGGCGCCACTCGCGGAGAGCACGGCGTACCGAACCGCGGTAGCTGCCCTGCGGGTTGCCGGCGGGTTCCAGCCTCGCGCTGCAGGCCGCGACGAACCGGCCGCTCCGCCGGTCCACGAGCAGGTAGGCGACGTCCACCCGGTTTTGCTTGCCGAGCAGTACGTTGCGGCCGGGTTCCACCGGCTCTTCGGGTGGCTCGGAGGCGGTCTCCTGCTCCCCCGGCTCCGGGGTGATGTCGATGGGGTCGTGGCGCGTCGTGGGATCCGGCTCGGCGTCCCCCAGCCAGTCGTCCAGGTGTTCGGCGAAGCCCGAGAAGCGCGTCACCTCGCCGGCGACCCCCATCAGACGGGCCAGGGTCTCCTTCATCGAGGGCTGGACCACCACCAGCAGGACGTAGCCGTCCTGGCCCACCGCCTCGTGCCCCGCGGGCGGGGTTCCCTCCTGCAGCCGGTGCTCCCCCTGGGGGAAGGGGTTGGGGGCGTGGGCCAGCAGGGCGTCGGTCACGTCGTCGATCCGGACCCAGGAGTCGTCGGTCCAACCCAGGGTGCGGGGATCCACGTCGTCAGCCGCCACGAAGGGGCCGTCGACCTCGGCCAGCACGGCCCGGTGCAGCCGGGTCGCGAGTCGCCCCCAGGGGGTGTCGGGGTCGTCGGGACGGGTGGTGACCAGGGGGCGCACCACCGAGATCGGCGCATCCGTCACCCGGGTCTCGTCGTAGGGCGCGTAGACGTCCACGGCGGTCCAGCTGGCCGCACAGCCGACGGTGGGGAGAAGCAGTAGTACGCACGCGAGGCGAAGGCGATTCATCGGCCGCAAGATAGCGTCCAGCACGGCCCCCCGCAAGGGAGCCGGGTACGCTTGACCGCCCGAAGCGGGTCGACGATGATGCCCCGGGGTCCCGGGGAGGCAACGGGGATCAGGGGCCGACGGCGAGCACGAATGACATCACGCATCCTGGTGACCAACGACGACGGCTACGACAGCGAGGGCCTGTGGGCCCTGGCGGACCGGGCGCAGGAGCTGGGGGAGGTGTGGGTCGTTGCCCCCGCCCACGAGAGCTCGGCCATCGCCCACGCGGTGACCCTGACGCGACCGCTGCGGGTGAAGCAGGTGGAGTCGCGCCGCTTCAAGGTGGACGGCACGCCCACCGACTGCGTGTTCGTCGCGGTGGGAGAGCTGATGGCCGGGCGTCCCGATCTGGTCCTGAGCGGGGTCAACCGGGGCGGCAACCTGGCCGTGGACGTGACCTACTCGGGTACCGTGGGCGCGGCCTTCGAGGGGGCGCTACGGGGCATCCCGTCGGTGGCGGTGAGCCTCGATGCCTTCGTGGACTGCGACTTCGGACCCGCGGCGGAGATCGGCGTCCGGGTGGCGGGCGAGCTGCTGGACCGCGGTCTCCCCGAGGGGATCTTCCTCAACGTCAACGTGCCGCCCGTCGCGGCCGACCGGATTCGCGGCGTGATCCCGGCCCCCCTGGGCCACCGCCGCTATTCGGAAGACCTGCAGACCCGCGAGGATCCCCGCGGCAACCCCTACCTGTGGATCTCGGGGACCGACGTGATCGACCGGCCCATCGACGGCACCGACTGCATCGAGGTCCGCCGGGGGTACGCCACGGTCACCCCGATCCGGGTGGACTGGACCGACCGCCCGAGCCTGGACCGCCTGGCGGACTGGGAGCTGGACCGAGCATGAAGACCAGCCGCGCCCTCGAGCGGATGGTGGACCAGCAGATCCGCCGCCGGCGTGTCCGGGACGAGCGGGTGCTCAAGGCCATGCTCTCGGTGCCCCGGCACCTCTTCGTGGGCGAGGCGCTCCGCGATCGGGCGTACGACGACTGTCCCCTGCCCATCGGCGAGGGCCAGACCATCAGCCAGCCCTACATCGTGGCCCGGATGATGGAGCTGCTGGACCTGCGCGGCGACGAGACGGTCCTGGAGATCGGGGCCGGTTCGGGGTACCAGACCGCCCTGCTGGCCATGCTCACGCGGCGGGTGATCGCCATCGAGCGCATCGGCAGCCTGGCGCGGATGGCGCGGCGACGTCTGGAATCCCTGGAGATCCCCAACGCCGCGGTGATCTGCGCCGACGGCACGCTGGGCTGGAGCGCGGATGCGCCCTACGATGGGATCCTCGTGGCCGCGGGGGCGCCCCAGGTCCCCGGGATGCTCCGGGAGCAGCTGACCGACGGCGGCAGGTTGGTGGTCCCCGTCGGGGGGCGTGAGATCCAGGACCTGATGGTCTACCGGCGCAGCGGGGACGAGTTCGAGGAGTTCAACGACGGAGGATGCCGGTTCGTCCCCCTGATCGGCCGGGACGGCTGGGAAGACGCGAGGTGACGGCGTGTGGAAGCACGTAGCGTGGATGGTCCTGCTCACCTTTCTGCCGACGCTCGAGCTCAGGGCGTCGATCCCCTACGGCTTCCTGGCCCCGGGGCTGGAGATGCACTGGGCGGTCATCGCGCTGCTGTGCATCGCTGCCAACTACGCGCTGGCGCCGCTGGTGTGGCTCTTCGTCCACCACGTGATGGGGCTCTTCCTGCGGGTCGGCTTCATCAAGAAGATCTATGACTGGCTGGTGCGGCGGACCCAGCGCAGGGTCGAGCCCTACGTGGAGAAGTACGGAACCCTAGGGCTGGCCCTGTTCATCGGCGTGCCCCTGCCCGGCTCGGGGGTCTACTCGGGCTGCCTGGGGGCCTACCTGCTGGGGTTCAAGTTCCGCGAATACATGGTCGCGTCGGCGCTCGGCGTCCTGATCGCCGGTGGAGCCGTCACCCTGGTGATGCTCCTGGGCGAGGAGGCCATGCCCTGGCTCTACCACCTGGTCACCAAGACCGCGCACCCCGAAGGAGGATGAGATGGAGCTGATCAAGTCTCGCATCCGCGACGTGCCCGACTTCCCCAAGCCGGGCATCCTGTTCAAGGACATCACCCCGGTCCTGGGCGACCCGGAGGCCTTCGGGCAGGTCATCGACCTGCTGGTGGAGCGACACGGCGACAAGGGTGTCGAGGCCGTGGTGGGCATGGAGAGCCGCGGATTCATCTTCGGCGCTCCGCTGGCCCTGCGGATGGGCCTGCCCTTCGTTCCGGTGCGCAAGGCGGGCAAGCTGCCCGCCGACACCGAGAAGGTCAGCTACGCCCTGGAGTACGGCGAGGCGACCATCGAGATCCACAAGGACGCCCTGAAGCCGGGCCAGAAGGTGCTGGTGGTCGACGACCTGCTGGCCACCGGCGGCACCGCCGAGGCGACCCTGGAGCTCATCGACCGCCTGGGCGCCGAGGCCACGGTCATCGCCTTCGTGATCGAGCTGGACTTCCTGGAGGGCCGGAAGCGGCTGCCCGAGGACCGGGTCGACAGCCTGCTGCATTTCTAGAGGAATCCAGGCTGGGTGCCACGACGGGCTTGCCCCGCCGTGCTGCCGTGGGACCAGGAAGACAAGGCGGGCTGTCAGCCCGTCGAGGACGCCGACAGTGTGCATGAGCGCCGAAGGCCGCCAGGCGGCCGACTGCGGCCCACAGCAGGCGTGGGTGGTGAGACAGGCGGGTCAATCGGTCTCTGGGGCCCGGCGCCAGTCCCGGACCAGGGCCAGGACCTTCTCGGTGGTCTCGCCCTTGGTGCCGTTGGTGTCCAGCGTCCAGTCGGCCACGGCCACCTTGTCCCCCATGGGCATCTGGGCCTCGGTCCTTCGCAGCGCCTGTACCTCGTTCAGCTCGTCGCGGGAGATGATCCGTCGCAGCTGTTCGTCCCGCTCGCACCAGACCACCAGCAGCCCGTCGAACTGTCGGTGGTAGCCCGTCTCCACCAGCAGCGCCGCGGAGACCACGACGATGGGGTGCCCCTGGGCCTCCAGCCGCGCCACCTCGTCCCAGATCGCGCCCATGATGCGCGGGTGGGTGATCTGCTCCAGCCGATGGCGGCGAACCGGGTCCCGGTAGACCACGCTGGCCAGGGCCGCCCGGTCGATGCGACCGTCCCCGTCCAGGACCGCGTCACCGAACTCGTCGACGATGTCCCTGTGGGCCGGCTCCCCCGGTTCGACCACGACGCGGGCGTAGCGGTCCGCGTCCAGGGTGGGGATCCCCAGGCCGCGGAGCACCTCTTCGACGGTGCTCTTGCCCGTGGCGATGCCGCCGGTGAGGCCATAGACCTTCATCGTCTGAAGAACCCGTCAGCGCAGATCACGCTTCCTCTTTGAACTTCTCCACGTAGCGGAAGATGGTGCGCGGATCCACGTCGAGGGTCTTGGCGGTCTGGGCCTTGTTCCAGTTGTGGGCCATCAGGGCGTCGCGGATGTACTCGAGCTGGAACGCCTCCCGCGCCCTGGCCAGGGTCTCGAAGCGGGGACCGACCTCCTCGGGGGAGAAGCCCATGTCGTCGGGGCCCACCAGGGGGCGATCTCCCATGACCACTGCCTTCTTGATCCGGTTCTCCATCTCGCGGACGTTGCCGGGCCAGACGTAGTTGCGCATCCCCTTGGCCGCGGCGCTGGAGAAGCCGCGGGCCTTGCCGCCGTAGTCGGCCGCGTAGCGCTTGAGCAGGTGCTGGGCGATCTCCACGATGTCGTCGCCCCGATCCCGCAGGGGGGGGAGGTCGACGGCGATCTCGTTGAGCCGGTAGTAGAGGTCCTCCCGGAACCGGCCGGCCTTGACCTCGGCGTCCAGGTCCTTGTTGGTGGCCGACACGATGCGGATGTCCA
>CAZITQ010000067.1:13965-39461 GCA_964542165.1 uncultured Rickettsiales bacterium | reverse complement strand
CGGCCGGCGACGCGACCCAGACCGTGTCGGTGACCGGCTCGTAGGCCAGGTCCGACGGACGTCGAAGGGACAGCACCCGACGGGTCACCGACGGGTCCCCGGTCGACAGTCCGTCCACGGTGACCACCGTCGAGGCCTTGGAACACAGGACGAAGGCCCGATCCCCGTCGAGATCCACGGCCAGCGGCCCGTCGGGGGAACACCCCAGCTTCACTGTCCGGGGGGCGGGGAGCAGGTCCTCGTGGCCGCAGGGCAGGGGCAGATCCCACAGCGCCAGCTGCTTGTCGTCCGGCGACGTGGACAGCAACAGGCTGCCGCTGCCGTCGATGGCCACGTCGCCCTCGGCGAATCCCCAGTACTCCTCGGGGACCTCGAGGCTGTACAACAGGCGGTGGGCGGACCAGGCGCGCTGCCCCTCGGGGCAGCCGTCGTCGTCGGGCACCAGGTCGATGACCCGCAGCAGGGGGTGTCCCGCCGCGGTCCAGGCCACCGCCGTGCGCCCGCGGGTCGCCAGGCGCCCCGCCAGCCCCGGAATCTCCACGAACCCCCCGTGGGCGAAGAGCCACCCGCCGCCGTCGGGGACGTGGGCCTCTCCGGTGCAGCTGCCGTCCTGGACGATGCCGTTGGAGAAGCAGTCGGGCCGGAACTCCTCGGGCCACCCCGGCCGTTCGGAGTCGGTGCTCACCCAGTAGCAGTGATCCGGAACCAACCCCAGGGGGCTGCGGATCCAGATCCGGTTGCGCTCGGGCTCGGAGACGTAGGTCGCGCCGGTGTACGGCGAGACGCTGACCCAGAACGGTCCCTCCACCGCACCCGGGGGGGCGCAGACCGACTCGAGGGTCGCCTCGACCCCCGCGGGATCGACCAGAAAGGTGCCCTGGGTGGCTTCGATGGCGCACCCGCCCGCGATCAGGGCCAGGAGCGGCACGCACGCGCGGATGTTTCGCAACCCGACCTCAGTCCTCGTCGATCCCGCCATCCCCCCAAAGGTAGACGGAAGCGAGCAGCGTGCCCAGTGCCACGCCGATCCCCACCGCGGCATCGAAGCGCAGGGTGGACGCGAGCAGCGGCGCGAAACAGGCCCCGACCACCGCCATGGACAGCCAGTCCCGGGGCCCCGGCGCCCCGTCACCGGCGCGGGCGAGGGCCAGCGGTGTGCCGGCGGCCAGCCCGATCCAGGGGATGGCCACGTTGACCGGGCCCAGGTCCGGGGTGGCCAGAGCGGCCGCACCCATGGAGACCACGGTGGCCACGGTGACCGGAACCGCCAGCCGCAGGAAGGCGCGGATCCTGCGGGTCACGATCATCAGGAGCGCCAGCACCAGGGCGAGGCCGCGGGCCGCGGTCTCCCGCAGATGACGCGTGGTGGCCTCGTTGGCCTGAGCCGTCAGCAGCAGCTCCCCCTCCAGGGCCCAGGTCACGTCCGAAGGCAGCAGGTCGTCCGCCAGCTCGCCCGTCCGTCGCGTCAGACCCCGCAGCGCCTGGCCGCCCCCGGGCTTCCCCCGCACGGTGACGGCGGCCTGGTCGTACTCCTGGGTCACGAAGGGCGACAGCGCCTGCCGGGAGCCGAACAGCAGCAGGAGCTGTTCCACGAGCTTGCGGCGATCGGGCAGATTGCCCCGGTTCTCCGGATCCAGCGCGCCGTAGATCGTCTCGACGATGTCCACGTACGACAGGGTCGCGTCCACCTCGTCCAGGGACTCGAGCTCGTCCTGCAGCGACGCGATCGCGGCCAGCACCTCCGGGTCCTTCAGCCGATCGCGCTCTCCGGCATCGAGGTGGATCCGAAAGGCGTTCATGCCGGCCAAGTTGTCGTCGGCGAGCTGGAAAGCCTGCGCCAGCGGATCCCTGGGCAGCAGGTTCGTGGTGTAGTCCACCCCCAGGGTCATCCGCTGCAGGCCGATGGCCGCGGGGAGCCCGAGGATCACCGCGGCCATCACCACCGATCGACGCCTCAGCCGTCGCGGGGCCACGGCCAGCCGGGATCGCGCCATCGCCAGGATCCCGCCCACCACGAGCACGGGTCCCACGGCACCCGCCGCGGATCCGATGACGATCACCGTGGCGAATCGCCGCGCCGCGGCCGTGTCGGCCAGCCACAGCAGCGCCCCCAGGGCCGCCAGCGAGGCACCGGCTCCCAGGACGCCCACCACGGTCCGCACCTTGGGCCGCTCGTCCGCACACAGCAGCACCGACGAGGTCAGCGAGAGGGCGAGGGAGGGGAACAGCGCGGCGATGCTGACCTGATCCAGCGGGATCTCCAGCAGCGCCATGCCCCCCACGGTCCACAACATGCTCGTGGTCGCCGCCCCCATCGGCAACGGCATCCGGAAGGGATCCCGCAGGCCGATCCAGGTCAACAGCAACATCAGCACCAGACCGCCGATCACCGCCTGCTGCACGTCCAGCTGGATGCGCCGGGCCAGACCCAGGCGGAGCACGGGGGGACCCACGATGGCCCGATCCCCCACCACGGCCGCACCGGCCCCGTCCAGCAGCTCGGACAGCCGATCGACCGCGTCCTGGTCGTACCCCGCGATGGAGACCTCGGCCTCGCCCCTCAGGCGGTCCAGCAGCGCGGCCAGCGGGGCCGCGCCGTCTCCGTCGCCCTCGGCCAACGCCTGCAACGCCTGCAGTCTCAACTCGTCCGGATCGCCCTCCAACTCCCCGCGCGCGATGGCGAGCCCCACGTCGTTGAGCGCGCCCTGGACCTCGGCCCCGGCCGCCCCGAAGGCCACCGCGTCCTCCTCCACCGCTGCCGGCACCTGGCGAACCACGTCGCGGGCCACGGTCCGCTCTTCGAGGAACACCATGACCGCCACCGTGCCACCGTTGGCGCTGACCAGGTTGTTCACGAAGACCGGATTGCGGAGGATCTCCCGTCCCCCGGCCTCGGCCTGCTCGGCGTCGAAGGGGGGATCGGTGAACAGGGGGCGAGCCTCGATCACGCCGGACTCGGAGGCCACCGAGGTGGTGTGGGTGATGCTCTCGACCCGCCGGACCCAGGGGATGGCCTCGATCTCGCTGCAGAGTCCGGAGAGGCTCTCGAGGGCCTCGGGGTCGAAGAACCCGCCCGGGCGGGACAGGACCAGGGCCAGGACGCGGTCGCTACCAAAGGTCCCACTGAAGGTGTCGTAGCGGGCCTGTTCGACGTTGCCGTCCGGCAGCATGTCCCGGATGTCCGAGCCGGTCTGCAGCTGCTTGCCGGCCCACAGCCCGCCGAACGCCGACGCCGCCAGCACCACCAGCAGTGGGAAGCGGAGTCGGTGCCACGCCATGTTCACAATCCCTCAGAACAGATAGGTCGTGCTGAATTCGACCCGGTCGTTACGGTCGTAGTGGCTCAGGAAGGTGTCCCCGAATCCGCCGAGCACCAGGACGCCCAGCCCGAGCCGGAGCCGGTCGAAGGCCGTGTACGACAGCTCGGTGCGCAGCAGATAGTCCCCCTCCACCCCCACGAATCCCCGCAGATCCAGGGTCAGGTCGTCGGTGAACGACCACTGGACGTTGCCGTAGAACGACATCACCGACAGATGGTTCACGTCCACGATCGGGGTCGCCGTCGCCGGGACGTCGCAGTGGTCGTCCCGGTTCACGATCCCGTCCTCACTCGGCGGCAGCTCGTGGTCCCCCGCCACCTCGATGCGTAGCTGTAGATCCTGCTTGCCCACCAGATCGTTGGCGATCCACTCGAGCCCGAAGGTGCCCTGGAGGTAGGGGTCGGGCACGTCGCAGCGTGCATGCGCGGCGTCGGAGGTGACGGTATACGCCAGCTCGCCCTTGAGCACCACCGGTCCCAGCACCAGGGCCATGTCCCCGCCGACGACGCCCTTGCGGGCGAACACGGGGGTCAACGCCACCTCGACCCCGTCGTTGAGGAAGGTGATCAGGTCCTGGGCGTCCGGGTCCATCACGTCGCCGTTGAGCCCGTCGTAGCGGTGATGGGTGGGCAGCATGTCGCGGCCGTAGTACCCCTGCACGGCCAGATCCACCGCCGGCAGGAACAGCTCGAGGCGGGCCGCGTACTGCCCATCGAGGAACTTCGCGTCCCCGGTCACCTCGGGATCCCGGTACTCCATGTAGTGGATCGGGAAGGTCTCGCTGCCCGCGACCCCCAGCACCGGCTGGGATCTCAGCACGTGCCACCTGTGGTGGTCACCCACCGGGTAGCGGCTGGGCGTGAACGTGGGGAGCCAGGCGACCGAGACGGCCACGCTCGGGTGGCCATACTGCAGCAGCAGCGCCGGGGCTGCGAGCCGCTCGGGGTTCCACAGCTCGTCGTAGTCCTTGGGCGTGAGCAGATCCAGGGCGGGCCGCATGTCCATCCGGCCCCAGCGCAGGACCTGGTTGCCGGCGCGGATCTTCAGCCCACCCACCCGCAGCTGCGCGTACGCGTCCAGCAGCAGGAGCCGGCTCCGGTCGGGGTCGAGGAAATCGTGACGCAGCTGGGCCTCCACCCGCGCGCCGACCTTCTTGTACTTGGCCTTCAGGTGGGGCTGGAACAGGACCTGGTTCCGGCCCGGGACCGCGCCCGGGGGGTCCGTGTCCCGGAAATAGCCGAACAGGTCCCAGTCCACCTGGCCGCCGAAGCGGATCTCGGGGCTGGAGGTCCCGGCCGCGGCCAGCGCCGGCCACACCAGCGCCACCGCCGCGAGGGCGAGGAGTGGGGCAGACCGGTGGTCAGTCACCCAGAACGGTCGGCGCGAAGTCCGACTTGGAGAGCGCAACGCCCGTCTCCCGCCCACTGCCGGCGAAGGTCGTGGTGCTCCCGTCCAGGAGGTGGGTCATCTTCGCCGTGTTGAAGCGCCAGGTGTCGCCGTACTGCTGCAGGTCGTGGGCTGTGAGCACCTTTTGGAGCCGGCCCTGTTCGTCGTAGAACTCGACCTTCCACACCAGCATACGGGCCTCTTCGATCCACAGCAGGACCTTGCCGTAGCCGCTGTATTTCTGCTCCTTGTCGTTGGCCGCCTCATCCTGCACGACCGTGCACTGGGCACCCTCGTACTCCTCGCTCCGCAGCACCTCGTAGCGGCGGTTGACGAAGTCCGAGCGCAGCTTGAGGTCCTCGAGCGTGAAGTCGGTCCCGGCGAAGGACTCGGTTCGATCCGGGCTGGCCAGCTTGCGGACCATGCCCACCTCGGGCACGTAGACCCACTGGGAGCGCTTGCCGTTCTCCTCCACCGTCAGGACGGCGGTACCCGCGATATCCGCCGGAGAGGTGAACACGATCTTGGAGCGCGCGGCCTCGCCCAGGGGGGCCAGGGTGGTCATCACGAACTCGGCCTCTCGAGGCGCACCCGAACCGGTCGTCCGGGTCAGCTGCACCACGATCTGCTCGCCGTCGGTGGCCATCGAGTCGTCCAGCGCGCGCATCAGCGCCTCGCCGTCCCCCGCCCGGGCTCCGCCGATCCAGGCAACCGCCAGTGCCGCCGACGTCAGCATCCATGCCGCTTTGTGCATCCCCGTTTCCCGCCTCCTCCACGACCCGTCCGGGTGGCGCGCAGCTTACCCCGTGGGCGGATCTGGTACAACTCCACCCGTAGCCATGGACGCACACCACCGCGGGCGTATTCTCGAGCTCTCCCTGGGCGCCCGCGCGCGCCGGGAGCGGGGGCGCCATTTCACCGCCCCGCGGGTGGCCAGCGCGATGGCCGGGTTCGTGGTCGGCGACGGCGGGGGCCGCGTGCTGGATCCCGCCTGCGGAGCCGGGGCCCTGCTGGAGGCTGTCCGCGCCGGCGGAGCCGGGGAGCTGGTGGGTGTGGACGCCGATGGAGAGGCGCTGGACGCGGCCCGGGCGACCTTGGGGGGCTCGACGCGGTGGATCCACGGAGATTTCTTGTCCCTGGACGCCGGGGAGCTGGGCGGCCCCTTCGACGCGGTCGTGGCCAACCCCCCATACCTGCGCCAGGAACGAATTCCGCGGGCACAGAAGCGGGCCCTGCGCGCGCGCTTCTCCGAGGAGCTGGGCGGCGCCGGCGGCGGGCGGGTCGACCTGCTGGGATATTTCCTGCTGGAACTCACCCGCCACCTGAGACCGGGCGGGCGACTGGCGTTCCTCTCCAGCGCGGCGTGGCTGACGTCACGCTACGGCGCGGCGATCCGCACCTTCTTCGCCCGCCGGTACCGGATCGAGGAGGTGATCGAGTCGGCCGTCGAGCCCTGGTTCCCCGAGGCCCGGATCCGCGCTGCCCTGGTGCTGGCCCGACGCGCCCGCGGGGACGCTGACGGGGGTCACGTCCACTTCGTCCGCCTGACCGAACCCCTGGGTGTGGTGGCCCGACGCGGTCGATCCGTGCCGGCCACCGAGCTGGCCGCGGGCACCCCCTGGGGCGTGTACCTGAGGACCCCGTCGGCGCTGGGCGAGCTCCAGCGGGCCCGGGAGGCGGCCTTCGTTCCACTCGGGGATCTGGTCGAGGCGCGGTTCGGGCTCAAGACCGGTGCGGACCGGTTCTTTCTCTTCCGGGACGGCGTCAATGGTCTGGGGCAGCGCTGGCCCGGTCCCTCCGACCGCCTCCGGCCCATCGTCGTGGGCCCCGCCGAGCTGGATCGTCTGGAGGTGGACCCCCAGCGCCTCCCCCGTCGGGTGCTCGTGGCGCGGCCCCGGGACGCCGAGGATCCGGGGATCGCCGCCCTGCTGGCCGTCGCCGAAGCCCCGCCCCACTCCCTGCACCACCGGGCCACCTGCCGAGCGCGGGAACGCCGGGACGGGTCGTCGCGGTGGTTCACCGTACCCCCGGGCCCCGAGGGCGAGATCCTCTGGACGCGGACGGTGCAGTACCGCCACCTGGTCCCCGCGAATCGCCGCGGTGCTCTGATCAACAACAACCTGATCGCCCTGCGCCCCAAGCCCGGCGTGGAGCTCGGTCCCCTGCTCTCCTCCCTCAACAGCGGCTGGACCTTCCTGGAGCGCTTCGCCCGGGGACGGGTGAGCAACGAGGGCAAGGTCAAGACCGAGGTGGGCGACCTGGCCACCCTGCTCGTTCCCGATCCCGCTCGCCTCACCGGGATTGTCCTCGGGGGGCTGGCGCGCAGGCCCGTCGGGCGCCTGGAAGAGGAGCTCACCCTGGCGGACCGGCTCGAATTCGAGGGGAGGATCCTGCGGGCGCTGGGCTTCTCGGGATCGGAGGCCGCGCGATGGCTGACGGCACTGGTGGAGGCCGTGACCACCCTCACCGGCCAGGAGCGGACCTGGGAGCGGGCCTACTGGGACGGACGTCGGGCGGGGAAGGAGAGGTCGTGAGAACAACGTGGATCCTCGCCCTGTCGGTGACGCTGCTCGTGGCGCGCGCACCGCGGGCCGAGAGCGAGCTGGCAGACCTGGTCGAAGAAGTGGCGCCGGCGGTGGTCAACCTGCACACCGCGGGGGTCGCCAGCGGGGGTGGGGGGTGGTTCTTCGGTTCGCCCTTCGGCACCCGGGAGTGGACCAGCCTCGGTTCGGGCTTCGTGGTCGATCCCGACGGATTGATCGTCACCAACCACCACGTGGTCCGCGAGGCGAGCACCATCCGGGTGGGGACCCAGGACGGGACCATCTACGACGCCACCGTGATCGGTGTGGATCCCCAGTCGGACCTCGCCCTGCTCTCGGTGGAGGCCCGGGGGCTCCCGGCCGTGGAGCTGGCCCCCGAGGGAGCGGTGCGCACGGGGGATCCGGTCTTCGCCCTGGGCAACCCCTACGGTTACGACCACACGGTGACCGCCGGGATCGTCAGCGCCCAGCACCGGGACCTGTCCATCGGGCTCTACGACGACTTCCTGCAGACCGACGCCAGCATCAATCCAGGCAACTCCGGCGGGCCGCTGTTCGACATGGACGGGCGAGTGGTCGGCGTCAACACCGTGATCCACGCGGCCGGCGAGGGTCTCGGGTTCGCCGTGCCGGTGCACATGCTGCGGTCGGTGCTACCCCGGCTCGAGCAGGGCGGGACGGTGCGCCGGGGCTGGGCCGGCGTCGAGCTGGCCGGGACCGAGGAGGGGCTGGCAGTGCGGCTCGTGCACTCCGGCGGGCCCGCGCAGCAGGCCGGACTCGCGCAGGGCGATCGGGTCCGGTCGGTGGCCGGCCGTCCGGTGCGCAGCGAGAGGAGCTGGACCCGCGCCCTGGGGGCCTCTTTCCCCGGAGACGAGGTGGAGGTGCTGGTCGAACGCGACGGTCGCGAGCGGGCGTTGATCCTCGCCCTGGTGGACTACGAGACCTGGGCGGAGGAGCACTCCGGCCCTCCCCTGGAGGTCCCGGCACTGGGGGTGACCGTGCGCGTCCCCGCTCCGGACCGGTCGGCGGTCTCGCGCATCGAGGGCGGCCTCGAGGTCGTCGAACTGGCCGGCCAGCTGGGCCCCCGGTTCTTCCGCATCGGCGACATCCTGCTCGAACTCAACGGCGAGGCCCTGGAGGATCCGATGGATCTGCCGCCGCTGGCCGACCAGGCCCTGAGGGCCCGGCAGCTGTCGGCCGTGGTTCTCCGCGACGGGCAGGTCAGCCGGATGTTCTACCGCTGGTGACGCGGCGCCGGGTGGCCGCGCACCACACGAAGAGCGCGAGGATCGACAGCAGCGTGCACCCCAGTCCGGCGCTCAAGCCGGGCGGCCAGTAGCGCAGCTCCACCCGCCTCGCTCCGTCCGGGAGCTGGACGGCCCGCTGGTATCCGTTGGCGGGGAGGATCGGTTGGTGAACGCCGTCGACGGTCGCCGTCCATCCCTCGTCCCAGGTGTCCGAGACGATCAACCAACCGGCGTTGGCCGCGGAGACGTCCAGCTCCATACGATCCGTGCCGCGTTCGACCACCGGGACGGGCAGCCACTCACCGGTGGCATCCGCCGGTGCCCGTTGGGCCCCCTCGATGGCCGGGACGCCCGGCTGGGCCAGTCCTCCCCGGAAGATCCAGCGCGCCGCATCGCTGGTGTCCTCGACCGACTCCCAGCGGGTGGCCACGTAGGCCCGGGGCAGGGCGGTGGCGTTGCGGTACACGTACACCGGGACGTCGGGGAACGCCGCCAGCAGCTCGTAGCCCGCTCCGTCCGCGATGGGCTCGCGGGTCAGGACGTGGCTCACCGAGGCCCGATCCAGGGCCCCCTGAAAGCGCCGGTCGGGGGTGGACGCCTCCGCGTCCCACTGGGGGGGCTGGTGGACCACCTCGAGGAAGTAGTGCTGAAACGGCGTCCAGAACCGGGCCACGCGGCGGTGGGGCATGGCCACGTAGCCGCCGGGGGAGCGCAGACCGAGGAGCACCCCGGAGCTGGCCAGGGGTACGGGGGCCAGGGCCCGGAACGGTCCGTACCCGCCGCGGAATCCCCCGCTCGCCAGGCAGACCTCGTCCCACACGTGGTAGTCGTCCAGGTGGAAGGTGCGTGACGGCTCCCCGTCCATCGAGATCACCGCCGCCACCGGGCTGGGCATGCGCCAGTGGGAGGCGTCGTCCATGGGTAGCTGCTGGCGCTGCTGGATCGACAGATCGGCGGCCACCAGGGCCACGGCGATCAGCGGCAGGGTGCGGGCCAGCCGCGGTCGGGAGGCGAGCCGCTCGGCCAGAGCGGAGGTCCCCAGGGCCGCGAGCACCGCCAGCGCCAGATCCACCGCCACGACGAAGCGGGCCGGGAACCGGAAGAGCTGCATCCCGGGCACGACCTCCCACGCGGCGCGGAACGCGGGGGTGGCCGGCCCGAGCATGAGCAGGAACGCCACCGCGAGGGCCGCGACCCAGTACGCGGCCCTGCGCCGCCGGGCCACGACGGCGACCGCACCGGTCAACGCCAGCATCAGCGTCAGTCGCCCGACGTAGCCGTAGTTCTCCCACTGGAAGGTCTGCCCCCCCGGATAGGTCAGGTTCCACACGTTGCCCCGGGCCTGCGGCAGCACGAAGGTGACCAGGTCGGCCGGGGCGTAGGGGAAGCGGATCGCGTCTTCCCAGCTCATCCCGCCGCCCCGGGGGGAGTGGGAGGTGTGCTCCCATCCGGGCAGCAACGCCGCCCCGGCGAGGAGGAATCCGAGGGTGACCGCGACCGCGAACCAGGCGGTGGCCGCGCCCGGTGCCCGCAATCCAGCCGTGCTCTTGTCGAGCGCGGCCGCCACCACCGCCCCGCCCATCTGCCAGGCGATCCGACCCGCAGCCAGCAGGAGGGTGATGTAGGCGATCTGAGGTCCTCCCGCGAGCAGCTGGACGCCCACCGCGAGGCCCACCAGGGGCCAGCCCCCTCCCCGGCTTCCGGGCTTCGCCAGCGCGCGTTCGACCGCCCACAGCACCCACGGGGCCATGGCGGCGGCGGCGTGCAGGTTGGGGTGCTTGACGTGACAGACGCAGAATCCGCTCAGCGCGAACGCGATGCCACCCAGGGCGGCGGCCACCGGAAGCGCGCCCAGCCGTCGGCACAGCAGCCAGGTCCCCAGGCCCGCGAGCGCGACGGTGAAGACCACGGCGAGGTTGAACGCGACGAAGGGTTCGAAGAGCCCGTGGAGGATCCAGGTGGGCAGCCACAGCGGCCCGGCCTCGACCTGGGCCAGGAAGGGCACCCCCGAGTACACGTCCGGCATCCACAGGGGAAAGCGCCCCGCGGCCAGCTCGCGCCCGACGAACGCCCGGTACGGAAGGTGGCTGTGCAGCAGGTCGGAGAGGAAGAGGTCGTGCTGGAGCACCACCGCCCGCTGGGTCAGCAGGGGCCACAGCGGGACCCAGGCCAGCAGCACCAGCGCCGACCATGCGGAGTCCTTGCGTGGGGTCGAGGGGGCGTCCACGGGCGGTCCGCCCTGGGGCGGTCTACCAGATGTCCTCGGAGTAGTAGCCGATCTGCTCCACACCGGCCATCACGTTGACCGTGCCGTCGCAGGCGGTCTCACCATCCGGCATGAACATGATGGTCAGCGGCGAGCCGGTGATGGTGATCCCGCCGCTGAGGGGCTCGGCGGAACAGGTGCCCTGGTTGCTCACCACCGTGACCGCGTTGGAGGTGAAGGTGTAGAAGCCGTTGGAGGTCGCGTACAGATCGTGGGTGTACTCCACGTCCTGCGACGCGTTGAGCTTGGCCTCGCTGTTGCCCTTGATGTAGACGTGGTTCCACGATGGCACGGTGTCGGTGAGTCCGACGTAGTGGGCCTCGAAGCCCCCGTTGACGTCCAGGTCGCCCAGCCCCTGCCCGAAGGTCCCCAGCACACCCTGGCCGTCGTAGCTCCAGATGACGGTGCCGTGGAAGAAGTACTCGTCGTCCTCGATCTCGAAGCGACCGGTGGAGGCCGACCCCGCGGGGCGGATGAAGAACACGTCGGCGGTGTAGGTGTAGATGTGGAAGCTGCCGGCGTCCTCGTCCAGCAGGGAGTAGGAACCCACGAATTCCATGTCCCCGGCCGTGCAACCGCCGGTGACGGTCTTGAGCACCGCGTCGGGGGGTCCGCTGAACTCCACCACCGGGCAGTCCTCGGTCTTGTACTGCTCGGTGAGGTCCTCCATGGTCTCCGCCAACGAGAGGGTGAATCCGGGGAGGGTGTAGTACAGGGCCTCCACCGACAGGTTCAGCGCGCCGTCGAGGTCGTAGGGATCCCATTCGAACCAGGGGCCCAGATCCGGGGGAGGCTCGTAGCTGTCGTCGTCGCCGATGTCGTCGTCGTCGTCATCGTCGGCGGTGTCGTCGTCGTCCCCTGCCGAGTCGTCGTCGTCGCCGTCGGTCGGGCAGCCCAGGGCGAGCAGGGCCGCGAGACAGAGTGAAAACATCAGCCACCAGCGCATGGCACACCTCCTGAGGTTGCCGGGCATTGTACACCGTCCGGAGCCCCCGGGAACGGGCGCCTCCGGGCCCCATGCCTCGAAGGGCGAGTCAGCTCTTCTTGCGACCGAACAGGCCGGAGAGGAAGCTCTTCTTGGGAGCCGTGGAGCCGGTGTCCGCACTCCCGCTGCCGCTGCCGCCGCCGTTGGCCCCGGCCCGGCGCTGAAGGAGGCGGATCTCCCGCGAGGCCTCGAAGTTCTCCGAGTTGGCCGCGATGGCCCGGCTGAAGTAGAGCTCGGCCTTGGAGTGTTCGCCGGCGTTCTTGGCGACCATGCCCATGTAGTAGTGGGCCCTGTCGCAGTTGTTGTTCATGTCGGTGGCGCGGCGCAGGCCCTCCATGGCGGTCTTGTGGTTGGTCTTGGGATCCCGGTTGAACACCACCCAGGAACGGCTCGCCAGGTAGATCGCCTTCTGGGGATCGAAGCGGATGGCCTCGTCGAGGAGCTTCTGCGCTTCCTCCCACTTGCCGACCTTCATGAAGCGCTCGGCTTCCTTCCAGAAGATCGTGGCGCGGCCGGGATCGTGGAGTTCCTTGTCCGACACCCCGGCGCGGCGCAGGTTGGCATCGCCGAGGGTGCTGACGTACTGCTTGCGCTTGTTCTCGTGCTTCAACACCTCGTAGGCGTCCTGGTAGCGGGACTGGATGAACCCCGCCAGATCGGACACCCGCTGGGGCCGGGTGTAGTAGCGGTCCGGGTGGTAGAGCCGCGACGCGTCCAGGTAGGCCTGTTTGAGCTTCTCCAGGGAGTCGTTGGCCCTCACTCGCAGCAGGGCGAAGTGATCCAGGTGGCGGATCCGGAACGCCTCTTCGAGCAACTCCCGGTAGGTGTCCGCGTCCTCCTTGGTGAACTCCGAGGGTCGGAAGTCCAGGTAGGAGATGTCCTCGAGCAGGTCGAGCAGTGCCCGGAGACGCCGCTGGTTCTCCACGTCCCCCTCGGCGTAGACCCGAAGGAAATCACCCAGCACCACGGGGCGCCCGACCATCGCCCGCAGCCGATGGAGCATCCTCAGCTCCATCGCGGGGACCATCCACTTGGAGATGTCCAGCCCCAGGGGTAGGCGGACCACCAGCTCGCTGTTCTCCATCTCCCCCACCGGATCGTCCAGCCGGGCGACCTTGCGGGCGTGGACGCCCAGCAGGATCCGCAAGGGGCTGTGGGGCTCGTCCAGACGCGCCGGGGGATCGATGGGTTCCAGGCGGAAGATCCCGGACCGCTCGTCCGACAGGGTCTCGACGACCTCGGTCAATAAGTGGGCGACCGCATCCTTGACCTTGTGCGGGGCCACGGCCCGGGTCGCCAGCAGCAGGCCGATCTGGTCCTGCAGCGTCGTCGCGTCGCCCTCGCTGGGCAGGCGCGCGGCGTCGATCCGTCCCTGGCGCCGCAGCGACGCGATCAGGTGATCGGTCTCCCGCTGGCTCTCCAGGTAGATGATCTCGCCCTTGTGGGTGTAGATGCGCACGAAGCCGTCGCCGGACGCGATGGTCAGACATCCGGTGCGGCGCGTCTCGAAGACCGCGTAGAGCACACGGGCCAGGGAGACCCGGGACAGGTCACCGCTGGTCCGCAGCAGCTCGTCCAGGGCGCTGATGCCGGCGTCTCCCGGTTCCAGCCGCTCCAGCAGCTGCAAGAAGGTGGCCTCCTCCGGCATCTGGATCCACTGTCGGATCTTGTAGACCAGGTCCACGATGAAGATCGGTTTGCGAAGCAGGCCGATCACCTGCAGATAGGGATCGGCCTGACGCATCACCTCCTCTTCGCTGGCGGTACCGCTCACGAAGAGGACGGGGGTGAGCCGTTTGGACAGGTCGTGGAGCCGCCGGGCCACCTCGAGGCCGTCCCCACGGGTCGGGCGCACGTCGGCGATCACCAGCCGGTGCTGGTGCTGCTCGAACAGCGGCTCCGCTTCTTCGAGCGAAGGGGCCGTGTCCACCTGGCACTGGATGCCGTTGAGGAACGCCCACAGCAGGTCGCGGTCCGGCTCCGCTCCCTGCACGATCAACACCTTGGTCATCGAACCTATCTCGCCTTGGAAAGCACGATCGTAGGGTCGCGCGTGAAAGGTCGTCAATCCCGCAGGGCACGCAATCTGAGCCCGCGGTTGACGGATGGGGCAGGGAGATCTAGATCTTGGCCCCGCGGGAGTGACGGAACGCCCGCGCACACGAGGAGCCACCGATGAGCGATCTGCTTCAGGTCACCGACGACACCTTCGACGCCGAGGTCATCCAGAGCGACCTGCCGGTGCTCGTGGACTTCTGGGCGGTGTGGTGCGGCCCCTGCAAGGCCATCTCCCCCCTGGTCGACGACCTCGCCGGCAAGTACACGGGCAAGCTCAAGGTGGTCAAGATGGACGTGGACGGCAGCCCCCAGGTGCCGGCCAAGTTCTTCATCCGCTCGATCCCCACGCTGATCCTGTTCAAGGACGGCGCCGTGGTCGACCAGGTGGTCGGCGCGGTGTCCGCGGCCAAGCTGGAGCAGTTCGTCAGCCAGGCGCTGTAGCCCCGAACGACCGCATCCCTCCCGGCCCCGAACGCGGGTCGGACGTCCTGCTGCCCCGGTTCGGCTGCCAGCGAGGCTGGACTGCAACGACCGGGGCTGAAACGGCAGCCGGCAGGGCCGGACCGCCGTCTCAGAACATGTAGCGGCGCATGGAGATGTTCAGCAGCAACCCCACGCAGATCATCACGGTGAGCACCGAGGATCCGCCGTAGCTCATCAACGGCAGGGTGACGCCGGTGACCGGCATCAGACCGAGCACGCCGCCGAGGTTGATCGTCACCTGCCAGGCCAGGACGGAGACGAGCCCCATCGCCAGCAGGGCGCCGAAGCGCTCCTTGGCCCGGCGGGCCACGTTCAGTCCCACCACCAGCCACCCCAGGTAGGCCAGCAGCAGCAGCAGCGAGCCCAGGAAGCCCCGCTCCTCGGCGTACACGCTGAAGATGAAGTCGGTGTGCTGCTCGGGCAGGAAACGCAGCTGGGCCTGCGTACCCCGGCCGAAGCCCTTTCCGCCGAGCTGTCCCGAGCCGATGGCGTAGCGACTCTGGATCGTCTGGTACCCCTTGCCATGGGGATCCCGCTCGGGGTTGAGGAAGGTGATCACCCGGTCCTGCTGGTAGTCGTCCAGCACGTACGTGTACGCCACGTACACCGTGGGTGGGCCCACCAGCAGCGCGACCACGGTGAGCAGGACCAGCAGGCGGGGGCGAATCCCGGCGAAGAGCAGGACCGAGACCGTGAGCAGGCCGTAGAGGATCGAGGTCCCCAGATCCGGCTCCATGAAGATCAACAGCCACGCCGGGACCACCAGGAAGCCGGTCTCGAGTACGTCCCGGAGCCCCAGACCGTCTCGGTCGAGCCGCTCGTGGAGAAAGCGCGCCAGGGCCAACACCAGCGCCACCTTGCCCAGCTCCGAGGGCTGGAGACGGAAGAACCCCAGGTCGATCCAGCGCTGCGCCCCGCCGCCCACGAACCCGATCGCCAGGACGAGCACCAGGGCGGCCAGCAGGGCGCCGTACATCGGGTACGCCATGTTCAACAAAGCCCGGTAGTCCACCACCGTGCACAGGGCACAGGCCACCAGCCCCACGGCCATGTACATCGCCTGCCGCGCCACGATGGGGGGGATGCCCTCGGTGTCCGGGGTCAACGACGCCGCGTAGAGGGTGGCCAGCCCCGCTGCCATCAGCAGCAGGGTGATGCCCAGCAGGGGCACGTCGAAGTGCTGGACCAGCCTCCGGTCCATCGGGCTAGTCCCCCGACCCGGCAGCCGTCGAAGCCGCGGCGGCGTCCGCGGCCGCCTGGGCCTCGCGGATCCGTTCGAGGTCGCCGGCGAAGTAGTGCTCGATCATCTGGCGCGCGATGGGCGCCGCCGCGGTGGATCCGTGGACGCCGTGCTCCACCAGCACGCACAGGGCGACCTGGGGGTCGTCAGCCGGAGCGTAGGCGACGAACCAGGCATGGTCCTGCAACAGCTTGTTGCTGTGATACTCGAAGCCCCCCTTGGCCTGACGGATCACCTGCGCCGTACCGGTCTTGCCCGCGAACGGAAAGCCGTCGATCTGCTGTCGGTGGGCCGTGCCGCCCTTCTCCTCGACCACCGAGAGCATCGCCTCTTGGAGCATCCGGACGACCCGCGGCGAGGCGTCGGCGTGCCCGATCACGTCCGGTGTGGTCTCGTGGACCACGGAGCCGTCCGGCGCCACGACCCGATCCACCAGCGTCGGGCGGTAGACCGTACCCCCGTTGGCGATGGCCGCGGTCATCCGGGCCAGTCCCATGGGGGTCGCCAGCGTGTACCCCTGCCCGATGACCGCCGACGGTGTGTCTCCCTTCTGCCACTTGCCGCGCCCCGACTCCAGCTTCCAGGCCTGGGTGGGGATCAGCCCCCCCTTCTCGCTGTTGATGCCCGTGCCGGTGGGCACCCCCAGTCCGAAGCTCCGGGCCATCTTGGCGACCTGATCGATGCCCGCTCGCATACCCGCGGTGTAGAAATAGACGTCACACGATCCCTTGAGCGCGTCCTTGAACGCCACCGCTCCGTGTCCTCCGTAGCGATAGCGCCAGCAGCGGAAGCGGTGGGAGCCGAGCTTGTAGTACCCGTTGCACGACACGCCGCTCTCGGGTCCCAGATCCCCGTACTCCAGGGCCGCCGCTCCCACCATCATCTTGTAGGTGCTGCCCGGGGGATAGATGCCCTGGAGCGCCTTGTCCGCCAGGGGGTGCGCCGGATCCTCGGTGAGGGCCTTCCACTGCTCGGGGGTGATCCGCGAGGCGAAGATCTGCGGATCGAAGGTCGGCGCATTGACCAGGGCGAGCACGCGGCCCGTGTTCACCTCCATCATCACCACCGAACCGGACTCCTCACCCATCAGGTCCATGGCCAGCTGCTGAAGGTCGAGCCGGAGGGAGAGGTGCAGGTCGTTGCCCGGGACCTCGTGGCGCCGGTCCTCCTCGGCCCAGTGGTACAGGGCCTCGAGGTACTCGTCTCCCGGATCCTCCACCGTCGAGCGTCCGAGCTCGCGGCCGTGGACGTCCACCAGCGCGTAGTACTTGCCGTCGTTGCCCTTGAGCCGCTCCTCCCAGGCCGCCTCCAGGCCCCAGTTCCCCAGGTGGTCGCCCATCTCGTAGTAGTCGCGACCGAATTCGGTGGCGGCGTACCGCTCCCGCAGATGGTCCAGCTGATCGCCCCTCACCTCCCGCATGTACCCGATCACGTGGCTGAACAGTCCGCCGTAGGGGTAGTTGCGAAGGGTGGTGACGCGGATGTCGACCCCGGGGAGGAAGGGCTGACGCAGCTTGACCTCCGCCAGCTCCTCGAAGCTCACGTCCCCCTTGACGACCATCGGCCGGTAGCGGTTGTTGACGCGGGCGGCCTCGTAGCGCTCCACGATCTCCTGGCGGGGGAGCTGCAGCAGGGGGGACAGTTCGTCGGCCACGAGGTCGATGGAGACCTTGGACGGCAACGAGATGGGGTCGTCTTCGGGGACCCTGGGCTCCACGCCGGGGCGCAGCACGTCCGCCGGCACCAGCACCCCGTCGGAGGCCCCACCCCCGTCCGCGATGCGGTTGCCCGCGGCGTCGAAGATCAGGCCCCGGGGAGCGGCGATCTCGCGCTCCTTGAATCCGTTCTCGGCCGCGCAGCGCGCGTAGTACTCCCCACGGACCACCTGGAGCATCCACAGTCGAGACACCAGGGCGCCGAACACCAGCCCCAGCAGCAACACTCCGATGAGGATCCGCAGCCGGAACTCCGAGGCCTCGTGGGGGGTGGGGAGCAGATCCACGGCGTCACCCAGGGAGGACCAGCTTGTCGTCCCGGCGAGAGATGCTCTGCAGCGCTCTCAGGGCGGGGAGCAGGGGCACGGTGAACGCGGAGGTGAGCAGGGATCCCAGCCACAGCCCCCCGGCCGGCGCGGGGACCTCGAACCCCCACAGGCCGTAGAGCACCGAGATGGAGAAGCCCGTGACCAGGGCGACCACGAAGACCATCAGACAGGGGACGAAGGCCCCCTGCTGGTCGATGCGGCCGTGAATCAGGTTGCCCAGCCCGAACGCCAGCGAGTACTGGAACAGGTGGACTCCGAAGGTCCCGCCGGACATCAGGTCCGCCAGGTGGCCCAGCACCAGGGTCACCACCACTCCCTCTCCGAAGCGGTTGGTGGCCCCGTAAAAGACGATCAGCGGAAGGATCAAGTCCGGACCCACCGCGCTCAACCCCACGGCGGGCAACACGGTCGAGCGCAGGACCAGCAGGAAGAACCCCAGCCCGATGGCGGCACCCACCCTCACGGATCTTGCCCTTCCGGCGGCAGGGGCGGGCTGATGGGCGACGGCGGGCCGTAGGCTTCGTCCTCCGCCTCCTCACCGGTTCGGGGCAGGAAATGGACCTCGTCTCCAAACGAGGTGCCGGGCTCGAGAAGCACGACGACCTCCTGCAGATTGGAGAGGTCCGACGCGGGGCGCAGGGTCACGGTCAGGAACTGTCCCGTCTCGGCGACCTCCACGCTCGCCACCCGGCCCACGGGGATCCCCGCGGGGAACACGGCGTTGTCCCCCGACGTCACCACCAGGTCGTCCTCCCGGACCGCCGTCGCATCCTGACGGTTGACGAATTCCAGACTGGCGTGCCACCGTCCGTCTCCGCGGACGATGCCCCGCAGCCGCGTCTCGAGGAGTCTTGCGGCCAGGTTGGAGGAGGCGTCGGACAGCAGGAGGACGTCGGCGGCCCCCGCGCTGGTGTGCAGCACCTGGCCCACCACCCCGGAGGCGTCGATCACCCCGAGGCCGGGGCGCAGGCCATGGGCCCGGCCGCGGTCGATCCGGACCACGCGGAACCGCCCCGACGTTCCCCACCCGATGACTTCCGCCCCCACGCTGGGCACCGCCGCGCGAGCCCTCAGATCCGCCAGCCTGCGCAGTCGTTCGTTCTCCAGCTCCAGCTCGCGCAGCCGGATCTCCATGCTCTCCCAGCCCGCGACCTGCTCCCTCAGCGCCGCGTTCTCCTTCTCCACGCCCACGAGATCGACGTAACCGGAGAACACCGCCCCCAGGCCGCCGAGGCTCCAATGGACGGCCTTCTGGACGGGCGCCGTGATGAACAAGATCATCCGATCGGCGAAGTTGAGATCCTGCTGTACTTTGTGATTGGCGTGCAGGTTCCACCCGGTGAGGACCACCAGGAGAAGCGCGATCACGATTTTCGTACGCGTGGATATCCGCATCGGGGAGCGAAACCGAGTAACGTCGTCGCATCTTCGCGCACACGCGCGCGCACGTCAATCTGGATGGCACCCGTTGACGGGGGGGGCCCCCTCACGTAAGGTTCGGCGCCGCCTCGCGGCGCGATATCTGTGGAGTCCAACATGCTCGAGACCATGCGCAAGAACGCCAGCTCGTTCGTCATCCAGCTGCTGTTCGCTGCGATCGTGGTGGTCTTTGTTTTCTGGGGTGTGAACACGGGAGGTCAGCGTTCTAGGCCGGTCGCCAAGGTCAATGGCGAATCGATCCTGGACGGGAACTTCCTGCAAGCCTATCGGCAGCGGATGCAGCTGATGGGGCGGTTCAACCCCGACATGACCGACGAGGACCGGGAGCGCGTCAAGAACGACGTGCTCGACAACCTCATCATCCGCGAGCTGATCCTGCAGGCCGCCGATCGGGAGGGCGTCGTGGTCAGCGATCACGAGCTGGCCCGCCACATCATGGACCTGCGGCAGTTCCAGGACGAGGAGGGGCGGTTCGACAAGGAGATCTACGAGCGGGAGCTCAAGCGCTACCAGCAGAGCCGCACCCAGTACGAGGAGAACCAGCGCGAGGACCTGCTGATCCAGCGCATGGAGTCCATCGTCCGCCGGTCGGTGCAGGTCAGCGAGGGCGAGATCCGCGAGCAGTACGAAAAAGACAACCACAAGCTCAACCTGGAGTTCGTGCGCGTCTCGTCGGCCCTGTTCCGCACCGAGGTGGACACCGGCGAGGAGCGGGTCGCCGAGTACCTGGCGGAGCACGAAACCGAGTGCCGCGAACGGTACGACGGGGACTACGACTCCCTGTACAACAAGCCCAAGCGGGTCCAGGCGAGTCAGATCTACATGGCCCTCGGCGCCGATGACGGCAAGGACCTGGCCGACGAGGTTCGGCGGCGGATGGCCGACGTGCTGGCCGAGGTGGAGGCGGGGGAGGTCCCCTTCGAGGACCTGGTGGCCAAGTACAGCGAGCACCACACCGCCCGGTTCGCCGGGGACCTGGGGTTCTTCGACGAGAACCGCGAGGGGGACCCCTACGGCGAGCAGGCCTTCCGTGACGCGGCCTTCTCCATGGCCGAGGGGGAGACCAGCGGGCTGGTGGAGACCACCTTGGGCGTGCACATCATCCGCGTGGAGTCGGTGCAGGAGGCGAGCACCCAGACCTTCGACGAGGTGGGGCTGGAGATCGCCGAGAAGCTGCTGGTGGACCAGGAGGCCCCCGAGCTGGCCAGGGCCTACGCGGAGGAGATCGCGGTGCCCTTCAGCCAGGGCCAGACGCCCACCGAGCTGCTGGACAAGCACAGCGTGAGGGTCCAGCAGACCGAGCCCTTCGCCGTCGCCTCGCCCACGATCCCCCGGATCGGCGCGGCCCCCGAGGTGATCGGCGCCGCCCTGGCCCAGCCAGAGGTGGGCAAGGGCCCGCCCACGGCGTTCGAGGTCCTCAACAACTGGATCGTGTTCCGCGTACTCGAAGAGCAGAAGCCCGACCCGGCCGGCTTCGAGGCCGCCCGCGAGGAGGTCAGCTCGACCCTGGCCCGTCGCAAGCGGCAAGCCCGCCTGCAGGCCTGGCGCGACAGCCTCAAGGAAGACGCGAACATCGAGCTGTTCGATATCGCTTTCTAGTTCCCGTCCCGAAATGGCGTTTCGTGCCGGGGGGTGTCAGGCCTCGGGCTTCGGGCTGGCGGTCGTCTCGCGGTCGCTCGACATCCATCCGCAAGCCGCTTCTTCTCCTCCTGACGCCTGACGCCTTCATCCCCCTCCCCTCCCAGTTGCTATATTGACCCCGGGCCCCCGCGAGGGCCCGGAGGTGTGATGAAGCGAGGTACCAAGGTCCTGCTGCTGCTGTTCGTGCTGTTCGTGTTCTTCTCGACGATCTCCGCGGCGGCTTTCTGGTGGTTCCTGCACGACCCGGAGCCCACCATCCCCGAGGGCTCGTACCTGGTGCTGCGGCCCGGCGGCATCCTGTCGGAGGCCCCGTCGCTGGGGGATCCGCTGGCCGATGCCCTGGGCAGACCCTCGACCCGCGGGGTGATCGAGTTCGACTCGGCCCTGCGCAAGGCGGCAGTGGACGACCGCATCGCCGGTGTGCTCATGCGCATCGAGCCCATGGGCTGCAGCCTGGGCAAGACCCAGGAGCTGCGCGACGCCGTGACCCGGTTCCGGGACACGTCGGACAAGCCGATCATGGCGTTCCTGGAGGCGGGCGGGAACAAGGAGTACTACCTGGCGTCCTCCTGCTCCGAGATCTACATGGCGCCCGAAGGCATGCTGTTCTTCATCGGCTTGCGCTTCGGCGTGACCTTCTTCAAGGGCACCCTGGAGAAGCTGGGCGTCGAGGCGCAGTTCGCCCGGGTGGGCCAGTACAAGAGCGCAGTGGAACCCTTCACCCGCGACGACATGAGCGAGAGCTTCCGGGAGATGCTCGACAGCCTGGCCGACGACCTCTTCGACACCATGGTCGTGGATATCGCCGCCGATCGGGGCATGACCCCACAACAGCTCAGGTCCATCGTCGACGACCCGCCGATGACGGCCCGCACGGCGGTCGAGGCCGGCCTGGTGGACGAGTTGGTGTACCGGGACGAGCTCGAGGACCGGCTCAAGCAGGCCGACGAGGAGGAATGGTCGCTGGTGAGCATGGACACCTACGCCCGCGTACCCCCCTCCTCCCTGGGGCTGGGCGACGGTCCGGAGATCGCGGTCATCTACTGCGAGGGCACCATCATGACCGGCGAGAGCGCCCCGCCCTACTACGGGGGCGACCAGACCATGGGCAGCTCCACCATCACGGCCGTGCTGCGGGAGGCCCGCAGGGACGAGAACATCGAGGCGGTGATCATGCGGGTGGACTCGCCGGGCGGCTCGGGGCTGGCCAGCGATCTGATCTGGCGCGAGGTGCAGCTCACGTCGGCCGAGAAGCCCGTGGTGGTCAGCATGAGCGATTACGCAGCTTCGGGCGGGTACTACATCTCCATGGGCGCCGATGCCATCGTCGCCCAGCCCGGCACCCTGACCGGCTCCATCGGCGTCTACTCGGGCAAGTTCTCGGTCGGTGGGCTGTACGAGAAGGTGGGGCTGTCGGTGGAGACGGTGGAGCGGGGCGAGTTCGCGGGGCTGATGTCCCCATCCGAGGCCTTCTCGGACGCCGAGCGGGCCAAGCTCGAGGGCATGGTCGAGGAGTTCTACAACGCCTTCATCGAGAAGGCGGGCGAGGGCCGGGACGTGCAGGCCGAGGAGATCGACCGGGTCGCCCGCGGCCGGGTCTGGACCGGGCGCCAGGCGCTGGAGGTCGGGCTGGTGGACGAGCTGGGCGGGTTCCGCACCGCCCTGTCCAGGGCCAAGGAGCTCGCGGGCATCGAGGCCGACCAGGAGGTCTCGCTGGTGATCCTCCCGGAACAGCGCACGATCCTCCAGGAGCTGCTGGATCCCGACGACTCGCCGAGCACCCGGCTCGCGTCTCCGGCCGACGCCCTCCTTCCGCCGCTGGATCAGCCGATGCGCGAGATCCTGGCCCGGGTGCCGGTGTTCCAGCAGGGCGGGCCCGTGGCCATGCTGCCCTACCTGGTGCAGGTTGACTGAGGGACCCGTGGTCGGATTGCTCCTGCGGTCCGGCCGCCTGGCCTGCTGCCTCGTCGGCCTGCTGTGGTTCGGCGGTTGCCCGACCAAGGAACCGCTGGACGACGACACGGCCGACGACGACGACGACAGCACCGACGACCCGAACACGCTTCAGGTCCCCCCGACGCTGCCGGCGGCGGGGATCCACGAGCTGTACGAGGAGACGTTGATTCCCCCCGACTTCCACATGCCACCGCTGGTCTGGAGTCACACCGGCGGAACCCTGCCCGAGGGACTGTCGCTGCAGGACAACGGCGACGTGGAGGGGATCGCCCGGGAGCTGGGGAGCTTCACCTTCGAGGTCAGCGTGGTCGACGCGGACGGCCGCGGCGGTGACGGCGCGGTTGCCCTGGACGTGGAGGTGAACGAGGACCGGCTCTTCCTCGGCGTCTGGATCGAAGAGCCGCAACCCATCTGCATCAACCTCGAGCTGCTCTGCGCCCCCTTCGTGCGGATCTCGGGCGCGGGGGAGGAGCAGGACGTCCGGACCCTGACACCGGCGCTCTTCCACACCGGCCCGGACGCCCAGCCCGACGGGGGAAACGACGACGACGTGCTGTGGGAGCTGCTGGACGGCCAGGCGATGGACTGGGCCTGGATCCCCCTGGAGGACGACACCGGCGATGGCTCGGTACTCTACCCCGACGACGCCGGCGTCGCCCCCGGAGGTGACCTGACCGCCGGCGAGCTCACCGGCCGCGGCCGCATCGAGATGACCCACCCCGACCACGGCGAGGGCAGCGCCATCGGCTTCGTGGTCCCGCCGGACTGGTGTCCCGGGTCCGGGTGCTGAAGGACGGCGTCAGGCCTCGGGAAATGCCCGTCGCCGATCAGCAGGAGATGTCCTCCGGCCGACGCCTGAACCCAGGCGCCTCATCCCGCTACTCGACCTCCACCTCGTACAGCTCCATCATCCCCGCCACCATCCGGCAGGACGAGGCGTTCATGTTCTCGAAGTTCTCCTCGCCGCGGTCGACCCGCAGGCCGGCGACGCCGACGGCGCGCAGGGAGCCGGGGTTGGTGAACAGGGAGCCGGGGATCTCGGCGGTCCCCACCGAGACGTCTCCTTCGGACATGCCGAGCAGCTCGGTCAGCGAGGCCGGGGCCGTGTCGTGGACCAACGCGCCGGACTGGTCGATGACCACCTCCACCGTGGCGTCGAAGTTGTCCGGGTTCAGCGTCAGCGACATGGGCGACGAGGCGGGCTGGGTCGTGGGGATCGCCGCCCACGGCGCGTCGGGGAGCCACAGCTTCGCCGAGCGGTCCTTGCCCGCGTAGAGGATGTCGAGTTCGAAGTCCAGCTTGGCACCGTACCGCAGGTCCAGGGTGTCCGACGTGTCCAGGGTGTACAGCCCGCCGCCCTGCTCGATCAGCTCGTGGCGGCCCATGTTGGGGCCCCACAGGGTGACGACGGCCCCCTCCGCGGGGATATCGCCCACGTTGTCGATATTGTTGGTCTCCGAGAGGTACAGCGTGACGCGGGTGAACAACTCCTCGTACGCCGGATCCCAGGCGAAGTCCTCCCCCCGGATCTTGTTGTCGATCCCCAGGATCATCATCTCGGCGGCCACCGGCGGGTACTCGTCGTACAGCCGCGGACAGCCGGTGCAGGCCAGCAAGAGGAGCGCACACAGCGGCATCACGGCGCGGGTCATCGTTCATCTCCTCGGCATACCGTAGCACATCCCCCGGTCCCCCCCGCACGCGCTCCCGCACCCGATCTCTCCCCTTCCCTCACCCCATCCAAACCGCTAGAACAGACCCTTCCATGGCAAGCAAGAGAGCCACCCCGCGCCTGACCGTCGGCGCTGCGACTGCACGGGCCCTGGGGACCGGCCACCCCTGGGTGCTGCCCGACCGGCACACCGGCTCGCTCGCCCGCCTGTCCTCCGGCCAGCCCATCGAGCTGGTCGGCCCCCGCGGCGAGCGCCTGGGCCGAGCCCTGGCCGATCCTGGACAGCGGATCGTGGCCCGGATGGTGGCCCCCCCGGACCAGCCCTTCCGACCCGCGGAACGGGCCGCCGAGGCCATCTCCCGGAGACGGAAACTGCTGGCGACCCCGGACACCGAGGTGTTCCGGCTGGTCCACGGGGAGGCGGACGGCCTGCCCGGACTGACGGTGGACCTCTACGGGGACGCGCTGATCGCCGTGCGGCAGGCGCCGGTCGCCGAGGTGTTCTGCGCCAAGGTCTACGAGGTCCTTCGCGACGCGACAGGCGCGACGCGGATCTGGGAGAAGGACCACTACGCTGACCTCCGCCGGGGTGGCATCCGGGGCCGAGCGGTGCGCGGCCAGGTCGACGGGGACGAGGAGTTCGAGGTGCGGGAGCGGGGTGTACGCTTCGCCGTACGTCCGTTCGGCCCCCTGGCCACGGGACTCTACCCGGACCAGCGCGCCAACCGCGAGCGCCTGGCGCGGCTGGACGGGGCCGGTCGGGTGCTCAACCTGTTCGCCTACACCGGAGCCTTCTCGGTCGCCCTGCTGGCCGCCGGCGCCCGGGAGGCCGTGGACGTGGACCTGGCGGGACCCGCCCTTCGAACCGCCCGCCACAACGCAGGACTCAACGGCTTCGGTCCGGACCGCCACCGCACCGAGAAGGCCGACGCCGCCACCTACCTGGACCGCTGCGCCCCGCGCTCCTTCGACCTGATCGTGGTGGATCCCCCCACCGCCGCCCGCGGAGGGCGCGGCTGGTCCGCGCGGCGGGATCTACCCGGCCTGCTGGCCAGCGCCCTGGACCGTCTGCGCGCCGGGGGCTCGCTGCTGCTGTGCGTGAATGCCCGCAAGACCGACGCGAGTAGGCTCGCGCGCACCCTGCGCGAGGCGGCCCAGCGCGCGGGACGCGCCGTCGCCGGAATCGGCGCCCCCCCCCCCACGCCCCCCGACCCC
>CAZITQ010000067.1:0-13955 GCA_964542165.1 uncultured Rickettsiales bacterium | reverse complement strand
GGGGCCCCCCCGGGGGGGGGGGCCCCCCGGGGGGGGGCCGGCGCGGGCGCCGAATGGGCCCCCGCCCCCCCCTCCCCCGATTACCCCCAGCTTCGGGGATTCCCCGAATCCCGGTCTTTCGTCGGGCGCTTGCTGCGGATCCGCTGAGGTCTTCCGTTACTTCGGTATTACCTGGACGTGGATCCAGCTTCCCTTTTTGAATGATCCGCGATTTCCTTTCGTCAGACCGGACATGCACGCCAAGAGACCTCGGCGAGGCGCTGGGTCGAAAGGAGCCGGACAATGATGCGATTTCGATGGTTGAGCCCCCTGTTCGTCGCGATGCTCGGCACGAGCCTCGGTGGCTGCTTCGTGATCGTCGATGACGACCACTACGACGGCCACGCTCCACGGGTCCACGAAGGCGTGGGCACCTACTGGTTCTGCGAGTACGACGCGTCGAACCACGACTACTACTGGGAGTACCAGGCCGAGGTGAGCGATGCGGATGGCCTCGGCGACATCAAGTTCGCCGACGTGACCTTCTACGACGCCTACACCGGCCAGTTCGTGGACCAGATGGAGCTGTTCGACGAGGGCGGCGGAATCTGGGCCGCGTGGAGCTGGGAGCGGGAGACCGAACTGTTCTGTGGTGACGCCTACGAGGTCATGTTCTACGCCGAGGACTGGGACGGGAACTCCGACTCCCTGTACCTGGACGACTCCAAGTCGGCCCCGGTCATCAGCAGCGATCCGATGGAGACCTGGACCGACTGCTACCAGGACGGACACGTGTGGCTGTTCGAGTTCCAGGCGGTGGTCGCCGACCACGACGGATTCGAGGACGTGGATTACGTGACCGTGTCCTTCATCGACTTCCACTCCGGCGCGGAGCGCGGGTACTACACCCTCAACTACGAGGGCGGCGGCATGTGGGGCGGATGGATCGAGGAGGGCAACGGCAACAACCTGTACTGCGGTGACGACTACACCGTGGTCTTCCACGCCGAGGATCGCTCGGGCCTGTTCGACAACTTCCACTACGACTGGCTCGGCCACTGACGATCAAGTAGCCGCCAGTTTCTCACGGCGCCGTCGGTACCTGCCGGCGGCGCCCTCCGTTCTACGTCTACCGACCGAGCAGGATATCGGGGACCTCTGCTGGCGCGTCGACGACGAACTGGGCGCCGCCTGCGCGGAGGTCGGTTCCGGGGATGCCGGAGAAGGTGACGCCGAGGGTGCGCATGCCGGCGGCGCGGCCGGCGGCGAGGTCGGAGGGAAGATCGCCGACCATCCAGCAGCGGGCTGGATCGGCATCCGGGAAGTGCTCGAGCACCTCGAGCAACACCGCGGGATGGGGCTTGTAGGGGGGCTGGTCGGTACCCTGCAGGTGGTCGAAGTACCCGGCGAGGCCCATCCTGGTCGCGTGCTCGACCACGCGTGGGGTGGGCTTGGTCGAGGCCACGGCCAACGGGATGCCCTCCAGGGCGGCCAGCATCTCGGAGACACCGCCGTACGGCCGGGTGGTGTCCAGGCCGTGGCGATCCTGCAGGGCCCGGTAGACCGAGATGAACTCGTCCAGCGGAGACGGCGGCGCCAGCGCCCCGTGGAATTCGTGCAGCGGAGCGCCGTGGAAGGTGGCGATCCGCTCAAGGGGGACGTCGGGCAGCCCACAGTCCCGCAACGCCATCTGCACGCACCGATGGATGTCGTGCAGGCTGTCGATGAGGGTGCCGTCCAGGTCGAAGACGACCAGGTCAGGTCGGTTCATGGGCGGATCAGTCCCGCACGGGGTCGCGGCCGAGGGCCTGGTCGAAGAAGCCGACGATGGTCGCCATGGGGGTTCCGGGGCCGAAGACGGCGGAGACGCCGCCCTGTTCCAGCGGTTCCACGTCCTCGGCGGGGATGATGCCGCCGACCACCAGGGGCACGCCGTCCAGCCCTTGTGCGTCCATGCGCTCGCGGATCCGGGGCACCAGAGTCAGGTGGGCGCCGGAGAGGATCGACAGGCCGACCGCGTCCACGTCTTCTTGCAGCGCGGTACGGGTGACCATCTCCGGGGTCTGGTGCAACCCCGTGTAGATCACCTCGTAGCCCGCGTCTCGCAGGGCCCGGGCGACCACCTTGGCCCCCCGGTCGTGCCCGTCGAGGCCGGGCTTGGCCACCAGGATGCGGTAGGTCGGTCTCACGGGGTGTCCGCTCCTCGGTAGGCGCCCTTGAGCAGGTTGGTGGCCGTGACCAGGCGCTGGATCTCGGTGGTGCCCTCGTACAGGTCGGTGATCTTGGCGTCCCGGTACAGTCGTTCGACCACGTACTCCTTGGTGTAGCCGTACCCCCCGTGGACCTGCACCGCCTGGTTGGTGCACCAGACCGCGGCCTCGGACGCCATGCACTTGGCCATCGACGCCTCCATGGTGTGGCGCATGCCCTGGTCCTTGAGCCAGGCGGCCCGGCGGATCAGCAGACGGGCGGCGTCGATCTTCATCGCCATGTCCGCCAGCTTCCACTGGATCGCCTGCAGGGATGCGATGGGGCGGCCGAACTGCTCCCGTTCACCCGCGTAGGCCACCGCCGCCTCCAGGGCGGCACGGGCGATACCCAGGGCCTGGGTCGCGATGCCGATCCGGCCCCCGTCCAGGGTGGCCATGGCCACGGTGAAGCCGCGGCCCTCCTCGAACAGCATGTTCTCGGCGGGGACCTCACAGTCCTCGAGCACGATGGGGGCCGTGGTCGACCCGCGGATGCCCATCTTGTCCTCGTGTTTGCCGATGCTGTAGCCCGGGAAGTCCTTCTCCACGATGAAGGCGCAGATCCCCTTGGTCCGCAGGGCCGGGTCCACGGTGGCGTACACGACCGCCACCTGGGCCTCGGGGGAGTTGGTGATGAACTGCTTGGTCCCGTTGAGGATCCAGGTGTCCCCCTTGCGCTCGGCGGAGCACCGCAGAGACGCCGCGTCGGACCCGGCGCCCGGCTCGGTCAGCGCATAGCAGCCGACCCACTCACCGGTGGCGAGCTTGGGCAGGTAGGTCTCCTTCTGGGCGTCGCTGCCGAAGTTCTGGATCGGGAAGATCGCCAGCGAGTTCTGCACCGACATGGCCGTGGACGTGGACGCGCAGCCCACCGCGACCTCTTCCAGCGCGGTCACGTAGTCCAGGTTGGTCATCCCGGGGCCGTAGTACTCCTCGGGCACCACCATCCCCAGCAGGCCCAGCTCCGCCATCTCCTTCCATGAGTCCCACGGGAAGTGGCCTTCCCGGTCCAGCGCCTCGGCGCGGGGCACGAGCTTGTCGTTGGCGAACGAACGGACCATCTCCTGCAGCATCTGCTGCGTCTCGTTGAGGCTGAAATCCATCTCGAACTCCCTACTTGCCCTGGAAGTTGGCGGGGCGCTTCTCGATGAACGCGGCGATGCCTTCGTCCGCGTCCTCGGTCCGGAAGCTCAGGCCGAAGAGGGTGGCCTCCAGCTCCAGACCGCGCTCCAGGTCCAGCTCGGCGCCGGCGTGGACCGCACGCTTGGCCAGCTTGACCGCCACCGGCCCCTTGCTCATGGCCAGCCTGGCGATCTCCATCGCCCGGTCGACGGCGCCGCCGGCCGGGACCGACTCCAGCGCCAGCCCGATCCGCACCGCCTCGTCGGCCTTGACCATCCGGGCGGTGACGCAGAGCTCCAGCGCCCGCTGCATGCCCACCCGGCGGATCAGCCGCTGGGTGCCGCCGTACCCCGGGATCAACCCCAGGTTGACCTCGGGCTGGCCGAACAGCGCGTTCTCGGCGGCGACGATCAGGTCGCAACACATGGCCAGTTCGCAGCCGCCACCCAGGCAGAACCCGTTGACGGCGGCGATGGACAGTCCCGGGAACTCGGACAGCTTGGCGAAGGTCCGCTGGCCGTAGCGGGCGAACTCGGGGATCTCGGTGCGCGGCACCTCGGAGAACCCCTTGATGTCCGCACCGGCCACGAACGCCTTCTCGCCGGCCCCGGTGAGCACGATCGCCCCGGCCCCGGCCTCGGTCGCCGCATCGATCTGCCGCCCCAGCGCCCCGATCACGTCCACGTTCAACGCGTTCATGGCCTTCGGCCGGTGGATGGTCAGCAGGGCGACGCCGTCCTGCATCTCGAGAAGAACTAGTTCATCCGACATGGTCTTGTTCTCCATCGTGCCCGCGCCCGTGCCCGTGCCGGTGCCCGTGCCCGAATCTTCTCCCTCAGTAGTCGTACACGCCCTTGCGAGTCTTGCGGCCCAGGTAGCCCGCCTCGACGTACTTGCGCAGCAACGGGCAGGGCCGGTACTTGGGATCGCCCAGGCCCTCGTGGAGCACCTCGAGGATCGCGAGCACGGTGTCGAGGCCGATGAAGTCGGCCAGGGTCAGGGGACCCATGGGGACGTTGGTGCCCAGCTTCATGACCTGGTCGATACCCTCCGCCTCGCCCACGCCCTCGAACAGGGCGAAGAAGGCCTCGTTGATGTAGGGCATCAGGATCCGGTTGGCGATGAAACCCGGGTAGTCCTTGGCACCGATGCAGGTCTTGCCCATGGCCTCGCCCAGGGCGACGGTGGTCTCGAGGGTCTCGTCGGTGGTCTGGATCGCGGTGATCACCTCGATCAGCTTCATGATCGGCACCGGATTCATGAAGTGCATGCCGATCACCTTGTCGGGGCGGCCGGTGGCCGCTGCGATCTTGGTGATCGGAATCGAGGAGGTGTTGGTCGCCAGGATCACACCCTCGCGGGCGATCTGGTCCATCGAGCCGAAGATCTTCAGCTTCAGGTCGATGTTCTCGGTCGCCGCCTCGACGATGAAGTCGGCGTCCGCCAGCGCGTCCATGCTCCCGTGGGCGTGGATGCGCTCCAGGGCCGCGACCCGCTGCCCGTCGTCGAGCTTGCCCTTGGCCACGGCCTTGGTCAGGAACTTGTCGATCAGGCCCTTGCCCCGGTCGGCCAGCTCCTGGCTGATGTCGGTGATGATGACGTTGCGGCCGGCGACCACTGCGGCCACGTGCGCGATGCCGCCGCCCATCTGGCCGGCGCCCACCACGCCGACGGTCTGGATCGAATCGATGCCCATGGGTCCCTCCGTGGTGAGGGCCACCCCGGGTCCGGGGGCGGCCCTTCCCCGTTGTTGTCTGGAAAGATTGTCGTTCCGTCGGAGCGTCAGCGCTCGACGATCACCGCCACCGCCTCGCCACCGCCGATGCACAGGGTCGCCAGGCCGTGCTTGGCGTCCCGCTTCTGCATCTCATACAGCAGGGTGACGAAGATGCGGGCGCCCGAGGCGCCGATGGGGTGGCCGATGGCGACCGCGCCACCGTTCACGTTGCAGACCGAGTCGTCGTACCCGCAGTGATCCTGGGTGAACAGGGCCACCACCGAGAACGCCTCGTTGACCTCCCACAGGTCGATGTCCGAGGCCTTCAGCCCCGCGCGGTCCAGCGCCTTGTCCACGCAATACGCCGGCGCGGTGGTGAACCACTCGGGAGGATTGGCGTGGCTGGCCATGGCGCCGATCTTCGCCATCGGGGCCAGTCCCAGCTCGGCGGCCTTGCCGGCACTCATCAGCACCAGCGCCGCGGCACCGTCGTTGATCGACGACGCGTTGCCCGCGGTGACCGTTCCGTCCTTGACGAACGCCGGCCGCAGGGCCCGCATCTTGCCCTCGTTGAAGCGCTGGGGCTCCTCGTCCACGTCCACGATCTTGGGGTCACCCTTTCGCTGGGGCACCTCCACCGGGACGATCTCGTCCTTGAACACGCCCTCGGACGTCGCTCGCAGGGCCCGCTTGTAGGACTCGGCGGCGAAGTCGTCCTGGCGCTCGCGGCTGATGCCGTGCTCGGCGGCGCACTTCTCGGCGTACTTGCCCATGTGCTGGTCGCCGTAGGGATCCCACAGCCCGTCCTTGATCATCAGGTCCTCGAGGGCCCCGTTGCCCATCCGGTACCCGGTGCGGGCCTTGCCCAGCGAGTAGGGCGTCTGGCTCATGTTCTCCATGCCACCGGCGACCACCACGTCGGCGTTGCCGGTCATGATCTCCTGGGCCGCCAGCATCACCGTGCGCAGGCCCGAACCGCAGACCTTGTTGACGGTGGTGGCGCAGACGTGCTCGGGCAGCCCGGCGAAGCGCACGGCCTGGCGCGCGGGCGCCTGGCCCAGACCGGCCGGGAGCACACAGCCCATGAAGGCCTGGTCGATGATCTCGGGATCGATGCCGGCCCGCTCCACGGCGGCCTTGATCGCCACGGCGCCGAGCTTGGCGGCGTGGATGCTCGACAGGGCGCCGTTGAACGACCCCAGGGGGGTCCGTGCGGCAGAAACGACGACGACGTCTTCCATGGTGATTCCTTTCCCTCGCGGCGCGTCCGCCGCGGATCGTTCTTCGGCTCCGCCGGGCCCTCGCCTCAGCGGAAGTACTTCAGCCCTCCGTCCCCGTAGCCCTCGATGTGGACCCACATCACCACGTCGTTTCCGGCGTTGGGCACCAGGGCGACCTGCCGCTCCCGGTGCTCCCACCAGGAGCCCTCGCGGAAGTCGTAGATATCCGTAAAGACCAGGGGGTCGGCGGGCAACTCCAGCACGCCCACCGGGCTGACCCCGTCGTTGACCGAGAACTGCACCCAGTCACCGTCGCTGGACGCCCGTGCGCCCGAGGCGAGCACGAAGGAGATCTCCCCGTCGTCACTCACGTACCGCTGGTCCTCGTACGCCTGGCCCTGCTGGATCCCGCTCAGCGCGCCCTCCACCTCCCAGCTCTGGGTGGCGCTGCGGTAGCGCAGGGTCCACATCTGGTCCCGGGCCACGCCCCCGCAGGGATTGATGGAGATCTCGAGCCCGGTCACCGGATCGGGCAGCAGGAAGGTGTCGCTCTGGGGACTCACGTCGTAGTAGACGACCTCGGTGGAGGCGTCGATGCCCTCCAGGTAGGGCCCGAAGAAGCTCTCGAGCACCTCGCAACCGGTGTCCGCCTCGATCACGTGGAGGTATCCGGCATAGGTCGTCGCCACCACCACGTACCGCTCCTCGTTGACCTCGGTGGGCGTGACGGTGTTCATCTCCAGGGTGCCGCGGGAGGCGTCCATGCCGGTGATCAGCGATCCCACGCGGATGGGGTCGACCGCGTCCGTCCACGGATTCACGTCCACCTGCGCCCCGGTCTCCAGATCGATGACCTCGATGGTCTCGTGGTAGGCCGCGGCGACGAAGAGGTGCTCCACGTCCGGATCGCCGGCGTGGGCGACGTCGAATGCTGGCTCGCTCACCGGGACTTCGTCGATCACCAGGGAGTCCGGATCACCCGGGGTGTAGTCCACCCGGAGGACGCGATTCGCCTCCGAGGAGTCGGCGATGAAGAACGCCGCCTCGTCCCTGTGGAAACCGATGTTCTCGGGCACCGCGCCTTCGGGCAGGTCGACCCAGTGGGTCGTGTCGTCGTCCAGGTAGATCCACAGCCCGGGGCTGCCGTCGTACCCCAGCACGGTGGCCAGCAACATCGCCCCGTCCGGCGTGGCCTTCAGATCCGAGACGATGCCCGGCAGATCGAACTCGACGATCCCGCTGTCGGTGGTCAGGGTGAAGAACGTGCCTTCCTCCACCTCGCGTCCCCCGTGGAGCACGGTGAAGGCCAGCTCCTGGCTGTCGGTCTCGAAGGGCAGCCCGGGCAGGGCCTCTTGCTGCTGCGGACCGCTGGCGGTGCCCTCCACCTCCCACGAGTGATCGTGGAAGCGGATGGTCCAGGTCTCGGTGGTGGCGTAGCCCGGCCGCACCTCCAGGTCGGAGAGCACCGGTCCGTCGGAGAGGGTCGAGCCGTCGGCCTCGTACAGCAGCGGCTCGCCCCAGGCCACCGAGGCGAAGCTGTAGCCGCCGTCCCCGTCGGGGACCACATGGGGCACCCGCAGCACCTGGCCGTGCTGGGAATCGCTCACGAAGACGTCGATGTAGGTCTCGCCGTCGCTGAGCACCTCCACCTGGTCCAGGACCCGGTCCCGACCACAGGCCAGGAACGGCGCCGCCATCCACGAGGAGATCCCGTGCTCGACCAGCATGTCGATGCGTTTGAGGTCCAGCTTGGCGATCTGCCCGCTGCGGAAGCTGGGGACATAGGCCAGGGGGACCTCGAAGATGTCGCCGGGGGGGAGGTAGGCCACGTCCGTGGGGCCGTGGAGGCGGTGGAAGTAGTCCTCCTCCTTCTGGCACCCCGGCGCGACCACGGACACCGCCGCGAGGCAGAGCAGCGACACGAGCCAGTGGATGCGGACTACCATGCGTCCCGGTTCCTCAAGGTGGTGACCACCCGGTGGTAGGTGGGGCTCTCCGGATCCAGGTCGATCACCGAGAGCGTGGAGTGCACGACGTTCTGCGTCGGCCCCTCCAGCTCGCCCACGTAGTTGGCCACGAACAGGGTGAGACCGTCCGGGGACAGGACCAGGTCGAAGGGCTCCTCGCCCATCCCGTCGATGATGTCCACCAGGATCGGGTCCCGCGACAGGTCCAGGCGGTACACGTGGACCGAGTTGTCGTTGTAGTGGGCCACGTAGGCCAGGGTCTCGTCCGGCGACAGCACGATGTTGGTGGGCCCGCCGCTGATGATGGTGGGGTTGCCCACGTCCTCCTCGACGCCCCTCGCCGTGGCGGCGTACCCCACGACCAGGTCGTCGTAGATCACCGGCTCGACCCCATCTTCGATCCTCGACAGGTCGATCACGAGCACCGCCTCGGCGCCGTAGCGCCGCTGCCCGGTGGGGTCGTCGATCCGGACCAGCGGGGCGAGCAGGAGGTATAGAGTCTGGCCGTCCTCGCTGAAGGCCATGCCCCGGGTCCCGATCACCGAGTAGTGGTTGGGCACCCGGATGATGGCCTCGATGCCGTGGACGTTGCTGTCGACGAAGTCCCCCCCCGTGTCGTCCCAGACGTCGATCACGTACAGGTTGTCGTACAGCTTGTTGCTCACCAGCAGGAAGCGGCCGTCGGGGGTGACGGCCATGTCCGCCACGCCGGAGCCGTGGATCAGGACCCCGTCGATGACCAGGGTCGCGTCGTCCCCCAGATCGATGGAGGACAGGGGGTCGGTGTCCCCGGCCTCCGTGGTGACCACGAAGCTGTCGTCGAAGGTCAACGGGCGGTAGGCCTTGACCCAGACCTCGCCGTCCCGCTCCACGGCCGCCCCCACCCGCGGGACCTCCTCGACGAAGATCCGCAGGCCCTCGTACCACATCCGGCGCTGCTCGCCGTCGTCGATCACAAAGGGCTCGTACAGGCCGTCGCTGTCGAACCCCAGGGAGTCGGGTCCGAGCACCGGCGCCGGCGCTCCGTTCTCCTCGTGGCGGACCCAGGTCAGCCCGTCCATCGAGGTGGCGCGGCCGATGCGCACAACGGCGCTGTCGCTGGCGGCGTACACCATCTCGAGGTCGCCGTCGGCCCCCAGGTACACGTGGGGCGAGCCGACCCAGGCGTCGTCCCAGTCCCCGGGCTCCCCGCGCTCGAGCACCAGTCCGGCGTCCCCGGCGTAGGGACCGTCGACCCGGGCGAAGATCCCGCTGTCCTCGTCGTAGATCGCAGCGCCGATGCCCGCGCGAGTGCCGTCGATGCCCTCGTAGAACATCCAGATCTGGCCGTCGATCTCCACCAGCGAAGGCGACGAGACCGTCAGTCCGTCCCAGGTCCCCTCCCCCGCCGCCTCGAACACGGGAGCTCCGTCGTGGAGCGGCAGGAAGGTCGCGCCCGGGGCGGACTCGCCCACGGCGAGGTAGATCGCCTGGACCGCGCCCCTCCAGCCGTGGAAGGCCAACAGGCGCCCGTCCATCACGTCCAGGGGAGCCGGACCACCCGCGCCGTCGAGCTGGGCGAATCCGGCGATGAAGTCCGCGTCGAAGGAGACGGCGCCGGTCCGCTCGAAGGTCAGGCCGTCGTCGCTGACAGCCTCCCCGAGGAGGTGCGTCCCGTCCTCCACGGACTCGTAGTACAGGGTGAAACCGCCGGTGTCCTCGGACACCAGGGCCGGAGCGCCGGAGCCGTCCTCCCAGGCGTCGCCCCCCTCACCTCGGCCGAGCACGGCGTGGTCGACGACGGTGAACCGCAGGGGACAGGCTGCGCTCACGTACATCTGTCCGGGTACGGCGACGGTGTCGCCCGCGGAGGGCAGCTCGGCCATGTTGCCGCTGATGCTCCCCTCCACCCGGAAGGTCTCGGTGGCCGCCGCCATGAGGGCGCCCACGGCCGGCGGACCGTCGCCGAGGCCGGAGAGCACCGGGTTGGCCGCGTCGCGCTCCCAGCGCACACCGTCGAAGCTGGTGGCGTGCCCCAGGCCCCAGACGTCTCCGTCCGAGCCGGCATACAGCATGTGGAACCGGCCACCGTCGTGGAACACGGCAGGGTGGGAGACCTGGTCTCCATCCCAGGCGTCCGCCTCTCCCGGGCCGAACACCAGGCCGGGGGCGGTGGGATCGGCCTCGTATCTCTCGAAGCCCTCGCCGTCCTCGCCGATGGCGAGGCCGATGGCCGTGGTCCCCCCGTCACTGCCGGTGTAGTAGAGGAGGTCCTCGTCGGTGAGGCCCCAGCGCAGGATGGACGGGGCATAGACCTCGCCCGCGTCCCAGCCGTCCACCGACGGCGTGAGCGCCGCCTCGTCAGCGGGCGCGTAGAGCCTCCAACCGCCGTCCCCCGCCTGGGCCGGCGCCACCCCCACCGACCGCCCCTCGGCGCCGTGGGCGGTGTAGGCCAGCCAGTGGGCGTCCCCCGAGGCCAGGGCCCAGGGTTCGCTGACCCCTTCGGATGCGTAGTCGGCGTGGGCTTCGAGGACCGGTGTCTCGAGATAGCCCAGGTCCCAGTCCAGCGACCAGTTGGTCACCGTCTCGGTGGCCCCGATGGAGGGGGTGCCGTCGGCGTCCCTTCCCTCGATCCACATCCTCAGGATGGTCAGCTCGTCGTCGATCTCGTGGACCACGGGCGCACCCCGGCCGTACCCACCTGCAGCCCAGGCCCCCTCGCCGGGGGCCAGTAGATCCGGGGCCACAGCCGGCTGCCATGTCCGCATGTCGGGCGAGCCGAAACGGACGAGGTCCGTCCCCTCCTCGCCGTCGAGGGCCACGTAGAACCGGTACTCGCCCTCCCGGTAGCTGATCTCCCAGGACTCGTCCTGGGCGGACAGGCCGGCGTAGTCCTCCAGGTGGTAATCCGCGTAGCTGCCCGTCCCGTCCCGGTCCTCGAACCGCGCCTCGGACGCACCCCCGCTACCCACGACGTCCATGACCTGGATCGGCGTGGTGGCCTCGTTGAGCACGGTGACCTGGTGGCTGGTCAGGGTCAGCACGTACATCAAGCCGCTGTCCGGGTGGGTCACCACCGTGTGGGGGTCCGTGGGGACGGGGATGTAGCTCCGGCCACCGTCGTCCACCGCGGTGCCGCGCTCGGCGTAGCGGAGTTCGCCGTCGGCAAGACCCTGCAGATCGGCGACGTAGACCCGGTCGATCTCCTCGCCCAGCAGCTTGTTCGCCGCCCGGTCACTCACCAGCGCGTAGCGGCCATCCGTGGACAGGGCCGACGCGGCGGGGAACTCGGGGACCGGAAGCGCGATCGCGCCGACCTCGTGCAGGTAGTTGGTCTCCCGACTCGGGTCGATGCCGGAGTAGGGGATCGCCAGCAACGATCCTTCGGCGAAGTTGACCTCGAAGTTGGAGTTGGTCACCAGCAAGAAGAAGTCGTCCGGATCGTCGGGGTGGGGCACGATCCGGATGTCGGTGGGCCCGGCGAGGCAGGTCCCGATCCCCACCTGGCCGTACTCGAAGATGTCCTGTCCGTAGGTGTCGGCACAGGCGCCCAGGTCGGGGAGGGGATCGTCGATGACGCACCCGGCGAGCGCGCCCGCGAGGGCGAGCGTGGCCAGCGAGGCGCCGTGAGAGAGGATTCGTTGTTGTGTTTTCTTAAACATTTTGCATATTTACGAAGGCCGGGAAGCTAACACGAAATGTCTACCCTGTCAACCGACCCCGAAGCCCCCTCTCCACGGGGCTATCTGTACGGGATCATTGGCATTTTCCTGCTTTCCTGCGGCCTCCTCTCCTACCTCTTCACGCCGTCGCTGCCCGCGGGGGACGCTGCAGCCTACCTGGACCAGGCCGCCGCGGGTGATCTGGCACGTCGAACACTCCACCTGGGTTATCTCGTCCAGCTGTGGCCGATTACGCTGCTGTTCGGCGATCCGGGGGCGGCCCTGCTGTCGGCCCTCTGGGGCGCCTCGGTACCCGTAGCGCTGGCGCTGGGCTCCGCGCGCCTGCTCCCTCCCGGGCGGCCGCGCGCACTCGCGCTGGCGGCGCCGTTGGTACTGCTGGGCGCCCGCGGCTACTGGACCGAGTCCCTGTTCCCCGAGGTGTACGGACCCGCCGCGGCGGCCCTGGTCTGGTCGGCGACGCTGCGGCTGCAGGGCAGGACGCCGGCATCGGCCGTGCTCGCGGGGGTGGCCATCGCCATGCACCCGGGCTCCCTCGCCTGGCTCCCCGGGATCCTGTTCATGGGTCCGCGGGAGACGGTCCGCCGCCGCGCGGCCTATGTCGTCGCCGCCCTCGCGATCCCCGTCCTGTTCGTGTTGTCCGCGCCCGGGGACTTCCTCCTGGGGGAGCGGGGCCTGCTCTCGGTACTGGCCTGGCCCGATCCCTGGAACGCCGTCCAGCGGGGCTACCGAGCCACGGCAGGGGCCTACCCGCTGCTCGGGGTGCTTCTCCTGGTGAGCCTGGTGCGTGCGGACGTCCGTGTGCGCGCCGCCTGGCCGCTGCTGATGGGCCTCGTCCTTTCGGGCCTCGTGGACTGGCGTGACGACGTGCCCGCGTCCCTGCCCGCCGTCTACCTGGCCCCGCTGCTCGCGGGTCCCGCGCTGGCGGTGGTGCTGGGGTCCCTGGGGGCGAGACCCGCCGTGATCGGCGTGCTGGCGCTGCTGGCTGCGGCGCAGATCGGCGAGGCCACGTCCGCCCACGACCGGGCCCGCAGGATCGCGGACCGCGAGGTCACCGTACTGCGCGAGCTGGCCCAGGACGCCGCCCCCCCCCTCCCCCACGGGACCTTCGGGGAGGCAGCACGGTACCGCCACTACGTGGATCGCGGTGTGGGGCCCGTCCGCGTCCAGCTGCCGCCGGGCCGCGCCTTCGCCGCCGGGGCCTGCCCCGAGCAGCGCAGCCGGGAGACGGGCGAAGGCCAGGTGTTCCTCTGTCCTCGGGCACCCGGAGCGACGCGTTGAGGGGCCGTGCCCACGGCAGGACGCCGCTGAGCGCCGGCTTCGTGGCCCGGCGCACGGGACTCGGGTTCGCGCTGGGTGCCGCGCTGGCCGGCGCCCTGGCCGCGCTGGGCCTGGCGGTGGGTGCGTACCACACCCGCGCCCCCAACGCCTTGCTGGAGACCGCCGTCATGGCCAGCCTGCCGGTGCTCGCCTGGCTGGAGGAGCTGATCTTCCGGCGCCTGCTGCTGGAGCGCTGCGAACGCCTGGCGGGCCGCTGGGCGGGTCTGCTGGCCACCTCCCTGCTGTTCGCGGCGCTCCACGTGTTCAACCCCGACTTCGGCCTCGCCGGGGGGATCGGCATCTTCCTCGCCGGGATCTGGCTCGGGCAGCTGTACCTGCAGCACCGGCGCCTGTGGTGCGGAACCGCCGCGCACCTGGCGTGGAACGCCGGCATCGGTGTGGTCCTGGGCCTCCCGGTCAGCGGTGTCTTCCTGGGGGGCCTGCTGCACCTCGGGCCGACGTCGGACGGCCTCCTGTCCGGGGGTGACTTCGGACCCGAGGCGTCGCCGCTGGCATGGGTGGTGTTCGGGGTGGCGATCGTGGGGTTGGAGATTCATCACCGGTGGCGTGAGGTCGCGCAGTAGCGACCTCGACGCGCGTGTCTCGGGTGCGGGCGGGCGAGCATCGCCTCCCGGGCGGAAGGCTACTTGACGAGACGGCGGCGGCGAGGTTGACGTGGTCGCCGACGTCGAGCTTGTCGGCGCCGAAGTCGACGCGGATCG